>CAVDAS010000036.1:0-15794 GCA_963606955.1 Bacteroidaceae bacterium | reverse complement strand
ATGTAACTACAAATCAAAAAATCAAAGCAACATCATGACAATTTTGGACAGTGCCTTTATTTAAATCATTTATATCATCAAATGACTTTTCTAATCGTTTTATGGAATTTAACCTATTTAAATAGTTTACATTATTAATGATTGACTCAGATTCTATATTAAAAGTTCTAACCATTAATTTCATAATATTATCCAAAAATAAGGTTCCGTTTAGCTTATCTCCAGTAATCTCAATATTTTTATTAGAAACAACAGCCCTATTCTTAGAAATCATTTCTTTTTGTTTATTGCGAATAACAAGTAATTTCTTTTTATAATCTTTAAAATCATCAAAAACATAATTAGGTTCATATAATCCTAATTTTTGTATTTCTAACTCATCATTAACTTTAACCAATTCTTCTTTTTTTGCTTTTAATTGTCTAGCTGTTTTAGTTACTTCCTTTCTTAAACCAGCTAAATGAAATTTATTATATTTATATTGGAGTTCGTTATGGCTTTCAATTTCATTTAATTGGGCTCTAACACGGACACTATCCTGATTAAGAAACGGTATTGCGATATCAAACATTCCCTGAATATTATCTGAAATGTTAATTTCAACAATTTCAAAATCAGCTGCTGCTTTTTGAAGCACATACTCATGAGCAGCAGCTAATCCAATATGATTAACACCTTCAAAATTCATTATAACTTTAGAAAATTTATCTAAATTCTTAAAAATCTTTAAAATAACAGGTCTAAACTTAATTTCGCTTCCAAATTCTTTTGCTAAAAAAATTTCTTTTTCAGACATAGAAATCCATCCTTTGAAAAAATAGTATAATGAAAAGTAAGCTTAAAATAAATAAAAAATAGAATTAATGAAGATTAAATAATTAATCTTCCACGTTTACCAACTTAAACTAATCTTTTTCTAGTAGTTGGTTTTTTGTTTTGCCAGCTGTATCTTCTAATCCTTTTAGATTTACCGAATCCACAGGAAGCACAAACTTTTTTATGAATGTGGTAAGTGTTTCTTCCACATCTTCTGCATCTTATATGGGTCTTTTTATTCTTTTTACCCATTGATGGAGTACCTTTTGACACTGATACACCTCCTAATTAATCAGTTCCTTTATTAAAATATTAGAATTAAAATAGTACTTATGGTGAGATATAGACAATATTGTCCCCTCTAATGAGCACAACACCAAGTCTTCTAGTAACTTCTCCATCTTGGAGTTCTTCTGCATCATTAAGAACTAAGTTCATATGTAAATCAAAACTTTTAAGTATTCCTCTAAATTCACGATCTCCTTTAAGTTTTATTAAAACAGGAGAGTTTACAGATTTGCCTAAAGCATCAAGTGGTCTTTGAACATTTTGTCCGCTCATATTATCACCTTATATTACTATAATGTATTTATTGTATTTTTATAAATCAAAAGTAATTAAAAATAATCACTTTTTTAATATTAGAAATAATATAATCAAGTTTAGATAAGACAAAACCTAATTAAAACTAATATTAAATTATATAGTTTTACTACTATATAAATGTTTAGTTGTTTTAAGCTCAAAAAATAATATAAATTACCAAATCATAAGTAATTTACATAATATGAGGCCTATAAATTTATTTTAAACAAAGTTATTAAAAAGTTTAACTAATTTTACTTTACTAGCTAAATTTAGGAAAATTAAATCAAGATTTCCAAAATTATTTTATAAGCCAAAAATATAATACATTATATCAAAATTAAGGCATGGAAAAAATATGACTATAAAAGTTAAAAAAAGAAACTTCTTGAAAAAAAAGAAAATTAAAGAAATAAAAAACGAATTAGGAGAATATGGTGAATTACTCCAAAACAAGAAAAATGTAGAAATACTTGAAGCTGAACCTAATTCATTTATTTTAGTTGATGGTGAACCTTACATCATCTTAATTGATGAAAAACCATTTCCAACCTTAAAAGCTGCACTAGCTAATGAAATCAATGGAAAAAAGGTAACAGTAGATATGGGTGCTATTCGTTTTGTAAGTAATGGTGCTGATATTATGAGTCCTGGAATTGTAGCTGCAGATGCAAATATTAATCCAAGAGATATTGTTCTAATTATTGATGAAACACACGGAAAACCACTAGCTATTGGAGTAAGCTTAATAACTGGTGAAGAAATGGTTGAAAATGACTCTGGTAAAGCTGTTGAAACAAAACATTTTGTTGGAGACGACATCTGGAACTTTGAATTATAATTTGGTGATTTAAATGGTGGAATTAAGATACACAGCAGGAAAAATTAAAAATCCCGAAGTTCATAAAATAGGAGTAATAGCTCTTGGATCACACTTGGAAAATCATGGTCCGGCACTACCTATAGATACCGACGCTAAAATCGGAGCACATATTGCATTTCAGTCATCCCTTGAAAGTGGAGCTAAATTTTTAGGAATAATATTTCCAGCTTATGAACTGGATGAAATAAACCATGGAATTCATGTTTCTCTAGATGAATTAAAAGAAAATGTAATTAAAACTCTTAATTCTGCTAAAAAATATTTAGATATTGAAAAAGTAGTTATTGTAAATTCACATGGTGGAAATATTCCTTTAATGGCTGAATTATTTGATATTGAAAATGAAACTGGCTTAACAATTATTTTTAATAATAAAGTCATTTCAACAGAAGGTCCTCATGGAGGTAGTGGAGAACTTTCAATGGCTAAAGTTTTAGGAATAATTAATGAGAATGAAATTGAAAACCAGACCGACTTAAGTAAATATGAAGAAGTTGGCCTATATGGTTTTAAACAAGCTCGTGAAAATGACCCTAACATTGAAGAAGGTGCAAAAGATGTTGAAGAAAATGGAGTTTATGTTGATGAAAGTTATGGAAAACAACTCTTCGATTTAGCTATTAACTCTGTTGTATTTGATGTTGAAAAGCTTTTAGATTTTTAAAAAAAAAGAAGATGAAAAATATTATCCGGTACCATTAATTACAGGTTCTGAGTCACCATCATCATCACCACCAGAATCAGGATTTACAGGCGTAGAATCTTTATGAGAAGAACTTCCAGAACTTGAACTGTGAGAAGAACCACTAGAACTGCTTCCAGAACTTGAACTGTGAGAAGAACTACTTCCAGAACTGCTTCCAGAATTATCAGATGAATCACTTACAGATGAATCGCTTATAGATGAATTATTCGTATTATTATCTGATAAATTTAATAAATCTGTTTGATTGTTTGGTAAAATGTTTATTTCTCCAGTCATAGCTGCAAAAACACTAGCTATGCAAAATGCTACAATAGCTACTATAAAAACTACAAATAATGTAGCTGCTTTACTTGCCAAAATACCACCTTAAATATTTAATTAACTTAAATTATGTCTACAAAAATATATAAAAGTATTTGATATTATGAAAACTATTGAGAAAGCTGTTCAAAGTGAGATAAATATTAAAAAATCTCAGTTTATCTGTTCTTTATTTCCAACTAAAACTAAAAAGGAAAGTAAAGAGATTATACAAAAGTTAAATCAGCAATATCATGATGCTACTCATAATTGCACTGCTTATATTACTAATGACGGTGAAGGTTATGATGATAACGGAGAACCAAGCGGAACTGCTGGTAAGCCTATGATTAATGCTTTAAGGAAAAATGATTTGCATAATATTACAGCAGTTGTAACAAGGTATTTTGGAGGAATTAAACTTGGAGCTGGTGGTTTGGTCCGTGCATATAGCAAATCTGTTCTTGAAGCTATTGAAGCTAGTGAAATAATTGAAGTTGAATATTATGATGTTTATAACATTGTATTTAATTACTCTGATTTGAAAGATATTGAAAGAGAAATCAGAAATAATAAATTAACAATTATTCAAAAAGAATTCAGTGAAAAAATTAGCTATGATTTAGTTTCAAAAGATAATAGAAATATAGAAGAGATATTTGAAAAGTTCCACAGTAAAATCCAGGTTAATTTTAAAAATAAACAGATTTTAAAAAAGATAAAATGAAGAATAAAAATTATTGTTCTTCAAATTGATCTTTTCCTACACCACAAAGCGGACATAGCCAGTCATCAGGCAAATCTTCGAAATCGTCCCCTTCATAAACATATCCGCATACTTTGCACACATAAGCCATATATAACTCCTCCTTAATTTTATAACTGTTTAAACAATGCTTTACCAGCACCACATCTTGGGCACTTAAAGTCATCAGGCAAATCTTCAAATTCAGTACCTGGTTCAATACCTTTTTCAGGCAGACCTTTTTCACTGTCGTAGATGTATCCGCATACACTACATTTCCATTTAGACATAATATCTCCTTTTTAAAATTTATCCCCATTTAAATTAATTTAATTTAAACAATTATTTATGTTATTAAAACTAGTATATAACATTTTCGAATTTGTTCGACAATATGCAAACTATAATTTATTAGGAACTTTCAAATGATCAGGAAGAGGTTTAATTCTTGCTGGAGTTCCAATAGCTAAATAAAAAGGAGGTACACTATGAATAACAATAGCCCCTGCAGCTACAATAGACCCTTCACCAATCTCCACATTGGATAAAAAGGTAGTATTACCACCAATAGATGCTCCTCTTCTTATTTTAGGTCCCTGTAATTCATAATTAATTCTTACAGGATATTTATCATTAGTAAAACAAGCACAAGGTCCAATAAAAACATTATCTTCAATTACTGAATTAGTAGGAATATAAACATTAGACTGAATACTAACATCATTTCCAATTATAACATCCCCTTCAATTACAGTATTGGTTCCAATTAAAACATCATCACCAATGTTAGTATTTTCACGAATAACAACATTGTGACCTGTTCTGAAATTATCCCCAATTACAACATCATTATAGATAATTGAATTAGAACGGATTGTATGATTTTGCCCGATAATTGGAGGTTTAGAGTCTGGAGAATATTTTACACCAAATCTAATATTATCCTCGGGTAGAAAAGTAGGTGTTTCTTGATTTTTCACCCTATTATCACCCAATCCTCCTAAAAACTTAACCATTTTATCGCACCTTTATTTAATTTAAAAATATAATATCTGTTAAACTATATTTAATAATATCTTAGTATATATTATTTACTAGACTATTGTAAATTTGGTGAAAAATTTGTATACTAAAGAAAAACTACTAGAAGAAATAAACCAGATAAGAAGCGAAATAGGTCATGAAAAAATTAAAATCCACATTGAAGAAATTAATTATAATGAAAAAGAAAACGAATTATGGATAATCACCCAAGACAGACCTGATAAATCAGCTATTATTGGAAAAGGCGGATGGGTAGTTGGAAAACTAAGAGAAAAATTAAAAATAGACAGCATCCATGTAGAAAGTTATGGTGACTATCTAACTAAAGAATACAAACTTAAACTGTCTAAACAAACATTAAATGAACTTGACTTAAATCTTACAGGAATTAATAACTTAAAAAAGATTTTAGATACTAAATTAGAACATATTTACAATTTTGACTATAACAGCTACTTTGAAAATAATACCTTTAAAGAAGCTAATCAAACAGAAGCAGTAGTTGGCTTATCTGGAGGAGTTGACAGCAGTTTTTCACTAATTCTAGCTAAATACTTAGGATTTAATCCAGTAGCTGTTACAATTGACCCTGGAACTATAATTTTACCAAATCAATATAAAAGAAATATTAAAAAGTTAACAGACCAGTTAAATGTATACCATGAATATATTAAAGCAGATTACTCAGAAATAATAAAAGAATCTCTAAATGGAAGGTTTCATCCCTGCGGAAGATGTTCTAAAAATACTGAAGAGCTAATAAATCAATATGCAATAGCTAATAATATCCCAATAGTTATTTTTGGAGATATGCTCTCAACAGGAACACAATGTATAACTCTAAAAGAAAAAGGACTCTACAGACTTAACCTGCCAGCTAGTTTATCTGTTGGAAAACAGGAAAATAAATCTCTATCTAAAAAATTTAATTTACAGACATTTAGTGGATTTGGATGTCCGTTATTATATGAAGTTCATAAAAAATATCCTTATTTAAAAAAATACTCTATTCAAAGGATATTAAGAGAAACAAGGTCATCCGCTCTAGAAGTAGGTGAAGCACTTGATTTAATATGGAGTTTCTATAATACAAAAGATTAAATATCTTAATTGATAATTAACTAATTATGTTATTTAAAATGTGCCCACGTTGTGGATCAAAAAACGTAAAATGGATTATTCCTCAAAACTGGTCAACATGGGAATGTCACGACTGTGATTATACAGGACCAATTATAGAAGGTAATAAGGAATTATCTGAGGAAATACACGAAGCATATATCGAATTACAAAAAAATATAGGTGAAGAAGAATTTGAAGATTAAATTCCTTTTTTCTCAAATTCTTCATTTAAAAATTCTTTAATATTATCTCTAGCTATTTCAACCATAGCCGGAGAAGGACCGCCAGGAACAGTTCTCATTTTAACATTCTCTAATGGATTTAAAGCTTTTTGAACTAAATCAGCTTCAAGACCTAATTTTTCAAAACCAAGTTCTAAAGCTATATTATCAATATAATCAGAAGTAATGTCTTCTTCTTTTAGGCCACTTGCAGTAGCTTCATTAACTATCCTGCCGACAATTTTATGAGCTGTTCTGAATGGTATTTGTTTTTCACGAACCATAATATCTGCTAAATCAGTAGCTGTAGCAAAATTAGTACCAGCTAACTCTAAACATCTGTCTGTTTTAAATTTAACAGAAAGTAACATTTTTGTAACTATAGATAAAGTATCTTGAGTTACTTTAACTGCATTCCATAAGTGTGGAGTGATTTCTTGTAAATCCCTATTATAGGTGTAAGGAATTGCTTTTAAAATAGTTAAAATAGTTACAAGTTCTCCATTAACAATTGTTGATTTTGCTCTTGCAAGCTCAGCAACATCAGGATTTTTCTTTTGAGGCATAATAGATGATGTAGATGAATATTCATCAGCCATTTCTATAATACCAAATTCATAAGTACTCCATAAAATAAGCTCTTCACAGATTTTAGATAATGTTGTGCATAATGCAGATAAATCAAAGACAGTTTCAGATATGAAATCTCTTGAAGAAACACCATCCATTGAGTTTTCAAGATATGCATCAAATCCAAGTAAATCAGTAGTTAGCTGTCTGTTAATAGGAAAACTGGTTGTAGTCATAGCTGCTGAACCTAACGGATTTAAATTAACACGTTTGTAAGTATCTTCCAGACGTTCATAATCCCTTTTAAGAGCTTGTACATGAGCCATTAAATGATGAGCTATTGTAATTGGCTGTGCATGTTGAAGATGAGTATAACCAATAAAAACACTTTCTAAATGCTCGCCTGCTTTTTCAACTAATCCTTCAATAAATTCTAAAATACCAATTTGAATTTGAGTAATTTTATCACGAAGAACTAATCTAACATCAGTAGCTACCTGGTCATTACGTGATTTAGCTGTATGCATAAAACCTGCATTTGGACCTATTTTATCAGTAACATAATTTTCAATAGCCATGTGAATATCTTCAACAGAAGGGTCGAAAACAAGCTCATTATAGCCATCTTCTTTTAATTGGTCAAGAGCACCTAAAATATTATCAGCTATTTCACTGTCAATAATTTTCTCTTCTTTTAACATTAAAGTATGTGCAAAATTAGTTTTAATGTCAGCTTCAAAAATAATTTTATCAAATTCAAGTGATGAAGTATACTCGGCTGCTTCATCAGTCATTTCACTTTTAAGTCTACCACTTCTTAAATTCACAAGACTCCCTTCTTAAAAATAAATTTTATAAAAAAAAATAGTTAAAAAAAAAAGATTATTTAATCTTTTTTCATTTCAGTGTATCCGCATTTACCACATGCGTATCTATTACCGTGATCAGCCATAAATACACCATCAGAACAACGAGGACAAACTGGGTTTTTTCTTTCGATTTTATCTCCGTCTACTTTGTAAAGATCAGATTTTTTTACCATGAAATCACCTTATTCTTCTGTTTCTTCTTCATCATCTGCAGGAGCTTCTGCTTCAGCATTTTTAGCTATTACACTTTTAGTTTCAATGTATTCTAAATCTTCTACAGTGTCATAAACTTTAGCATAACCTAATGCTTTAGGTTCACCATAGTGAGGTTGTACATTATCTACAACAGTAGCATCTTTTTTAGAATTTAATAAAGCTACTAATTTACTTTTAATATCAGTAATTTTTGGAGTAGCTTCTCCTTCGTATTCAACATAGAATTTTATTTCTCTTCTGTTAAAAACTTTATTTTCCTTATCTTCAAAAATATCAATTTCCATAATTAATCCTCTTTTAAATTTTTATTCTTTAATAAAAGTATCAATAAGATTTTGAGCATGATCTTTAGCATCATAAACTTTTAAAAGTACCAAACCTTCATTTGGTTGACCGTACAAGATAGTAGTTTCATCACTAGCCATTAAGATGCAAGGAAGAACTGCAAGATCTTCTTCCCCGTCTACTTCAATTACATGACAATTTCCATCGCCAGATAACTCCATAGCTTGGCCTATGGTTTCCCATAGATCATCTGTAATGGTTCCTGCAGGGTTTTTAGCTTTTAAAATATTTTCTGCCTTGATAACTTCATGAATATGACTTTTTCTTTGAATTAAATTATCAATTATACCAATATCAGGATATAATTCATATTTAGTAAGGTTATTAAAAGTTGCATCACCAACAGAAATTAAAAACTCAGAAGATTTAATTTCATCAATTGCATCTTCAAAGTCAGGATATAATTTACCTAATGGCTCTTTAAGCTTTGAAATAGTATCCTTATTTAATTCTGCATCTAAACGTAACACAATAAAACCTTCTACCTTACTCTTAAACAATATTCGCCAGGTAAGTCTATATTTAATTCCCTAGCTAATTCAGATTCTTCAGGTTTTGTAATTATTAAAAGACCGCTCCAGTTATCTGAAGTTGGGTTATTACAAACTGGACAACGTTCTTTATTACTAATATATTTACAAACTGTACATGCATTCATGATTTAGCCTTCTTACTTTTCTTTTTAGCTTCTTCAATCCATTCAAACTTACCTAAATTATTTTGTCTCATAGTAAGACCGATTTTAGTATTTTTAGTAGAGTTATCTTTAAGACTGATAGCTACAATCCTTGTTCTAACTAAATCTCCTTCATCTAAAGTTTTATTAGATTCTTTTGCAAGGAGTGCTCCTCTTTTAGAATCATAATTAATATAATCATCAGTAACTTGAGAAACATGAACTAAACCATCCATAGGTCCAATTCTGACAAAAGCACCGAATTCAGCTATTTCTATTACTTCACCATCAATAACTTCTTGTTGTTCAGGTTTGAAGAATATTGCATTAAACACAACATTATGGTAAGAAGCTCCATCTCCCATGATGAGTCTACCTTCACCAATTTCTTCAATTTCATTAACACAAATAAGTAAACCTAATTTTTTATCTAAACGGCCATTATATGTATCGTTTAAAGTTTGAATAGCTACCTCTTCAAGAGAATCTTCAAATCTATAAGGTGGTATTCTTACAGTATCCTCAATTTTAGTCATGTAATACAAAACAATCCCTCTATTCGTATTTTTCTTTATACATTTCTAAAGATCTTAAAAGTTCTTTTTTAGCTGACTCTTTGTCTTCCCAACCTTTAGTTTCAACAACTTTTCCTTCAAGGTTTTTATAAACTGAGAAAAAGTGTTCAATTTCTTTTAATAAATGAGATGGAACATCACTAATATCTTGAACATCACTAAAACGTGGGTCATCTTCTGGTACAGCTAAGATTTTGTAATCCTTATCTCCACCATCAATCATACCCATAATTCCAATAGGTCTTGCTTCAATAAGACATCCAGGGAATGTAGGTTGTTCCATAAGAACAAGAATATCCATAGGGTCGCCGTCATCATATATAGATTTAGGTATGAAACCATAATCTGCTGGGTAAACAACAGGAGAGTACAATACTCTATCTAACATGAAAGCTTCTTTTTCCTTATCATATTCGTATTTATTTCTTGAACCTTTAGGTACTTCAATAACTGCTGTTACAACATCAGGAATATCAGAACCAGCTTCAATTTCACTCCATAAATTCACTTAAATCACCTATAATTAATTTTATGATAAATTAATAAGTCTAATTTTTATATTTTTCCGTCAATAGCTATATATTTTTTTTGTCTGAGATATGCTACTGATATGCCTTTTTTTCTAGCACGTTTTTTTAATTCAATATCATTTGTAGCTAAAACTTCTGAAACTCTAAGTAACGCATCATCCACAGTTTCATTATTTTCTAATGAAATATCCTTTATTTCAATATTGGAAGAATTAGCTAACTTTAGAGCTAAATCTGCATTTAGCCTAATTTTACCTTTGTTATTTCTTTTTAAACCTTTTAATTCATTAATAACAAAGATTGGAGTAGTTAATTTATATGAGGGTAATGCTTTTTCAAGTTCATCGATTATATCGACATTAAATTGAAAAGGAACCATAAAAAAATTGGTATCAATCACAACTTCTTTAGACTCCATCATTTCCCTCTATACAATAATTCCATAACCAATTAATCTCCAACGAGCTCCTACTCTACGGCTTAAAGCTACTCTAGTTCCCGGACTAGCACAAACTGGTAATTTAAGAGCAACTTCAATAGTATTTTTCTTAGTAGAAGTAACAACACCAATAGTTGTTGTAGTACCACAATTAATCATTAAAGGTTCTTTAAGTTTAATTGGAACTACATCACGTTCTTCTTTTGTACCTACTACTCTTTCAAGTAAATGTGCTTCCATTGAAAAGCTGTCTAAAACATCAGGTAAAGTATCTACCTCACCGGCAACAGAACCAGATAATGAATCAGCTTTAGTTAATGAAGGGTCTAATTTTGTAGCTACACCAACAAGTCCTCCAGGACCTATTTCTTCAACATTCTTTCCATTAGCTTCAAGACCGATAATTTCAGATTTTAAAGTTATTCTTTTATTGTTATTTGTAATTCCAGGCCTTATTTCAATAGTATCTCCAAGTTTGAAAGTACCTTGAACTAAAGTTCCTCCAATAACTCCTCCTTTGATTTTATCAGCACCAGAACCTGGTTTGTTAATATCAAAAGATCTTGCAACATGCATTAAAGGAGTTTTATCCAAACTTCTTTCTGGAGGTTGAATTCTTTTAAGCATAGCTTCAATTAAAATATCCATATTAGCTCCTTGTTGAGCAGATACAGGTATAATTGGAGCATCTTCTGCACAAGTACCTTTTACAAATTCTTTAATTTCATGATAGCTTTCAATAGCCCTTTCTTTTGAAACAATATCAATTTTATTTTGAACTACAATAACATCTTTAACACCAATAACATCAAGAGCCATTAAGTGTTCTTTAGTTTGTGGTTGTGGGCAATATTCATTTGCAGCAATCACTAAAACTGCACCATCCATTATTGCAGCACCAGATAACATAGTCGCCATTAAGGTTTCGTGACCTGGAGCATCAACAAATGATACTTTTCTAACTAATTCCGTCTCGCTTCCACAGTTTTCACAAGTTTTAGAGGTAGTATAACACATAGGTTCATCACAATCTGGACATTTTCTAAATTCAATGTCTGCATAACCTAAACGAATTGAAATACCTCTTTTTGTTTCTTCACTGTGAGTATCAGTCCATATTCCTGATAATGCTTTGGTAAGAGTAGTCTTACCGTGGTCCACATGACCAACTAAACCTATGTTTACATCTGACTGTACGTTCACAGATAACCACCTTTTTTATATAATTTTAAAAGTTAAAATAAGAAAAATAGTAAAACTATTCTTCTTCCTCTTCATCATCAACACCAAGAATATCAGCTATAGCTTTACTTCCAGCTGAAACAACAACAGTGTTAATTTGTACGATATCATCAGCAATGGTATTTCCTCTTACGGTTTTTCTCCTTTTTACACCGTCAGCTTTAGGATGATAACCAATACCACCACTTAATAAACTTTTGATTCTTCTAGTACCTGGTACGTCTTTTTTCATGGTAAATCCATTTTTATCAGCACCACCAGTTACTTTTAAAATGTAACCGTCTAAACCAACGATTCCACCATCAAATTCATCTCCAATAGCTAAACCATTAAGAGCTTTGCCATCTTCAACTTCAATTTGATGAGTTACCTCTTTTTGAGATACAACTACTTTGAATGCCATGGTATTCCTCCTTTAAATTTTTTTATAAAAAATTATTCATTATTATTCAAAAAGACCAAAACTTCCCCAATCTGGATCTTGTTTACGTTTAATTTCTAAAAACTCATATAAAGTTTCAAATTCATCTTCAGTTAATTTATCTTTAAATTCCCTTTCAATATACTTATAATGTTTCTCAGGAATATCAACGTATAACTCATCCCCTTCTTCAAAGTCTTTTCCAACTATAGCATCTTTAATAGCCATAGCTACCCTTTGACCTCTGGAAATATCAGGTAATGTATCACCTTTATCTTCCATACTAGCTATTATACCAACAACATGCCCTTCTTTATTAATCAATTGTTGACCTTGTTTAATAGTTCCGCTTAAAGATTCAATACCAATAATAGCTGGTTTACTTTGACGGAACACTAATTTTGGAAGTGAAACAAATTTTGCAGGTTTAATAATAGCATCATAAAATTCTTTTTTCTTACTTTCTTCTTTTTGCTTAATCCATTCTTCATATTCTTCAATAATCTGATAAATTACATCTCCAGAAAAGAGTTTAACTTCAGAATTATTAAGATCTTCTTCAGAATTTGGATGAACATCAACATTAAAAGCAATAATTGCTCCATGTGTCTCATTTTCATCATATGCAATTGAAGAATTAATAATATCCCTACGATTCACATCACCAATATCAGCTGAACGAATTGGAATATCCATTTCCCTTAATAACTTAACAACTGCTTCAAGAGAACCAATAGTATCTGCTTTAACTAAAATACCTTCATCTTCTGTATCAATAGTAATATTGTCAATTTCATTTAAAATCTCTTGTTCAACATCTGATTCCTCATCTAAAACTCTAAGAGGAGAACCAGAAACAACATCATCTAAATGAGGTGCAGCTATTTTAATACCTGCAGCTGCAACAACTTCATCTAATTTTCTAAATTTCTTTTTAGAATCCCTCATTTCCTCAAGAGGAAGAGGTCTTAAAATAGATCTAATTTTAGTTATCAATACATCTTCTGAAGACAACATTAAAGCTATTTCATCATTAGTTCTTAAAACACCATCATAAATAATAGCATCAAGAGTAACTCCTAAACCAGTTTCTTCTTTAATTTCTAAAACTGTACCTTTAGCAGGAGCATTTTCATCAATTTCAAGTTGTTCAGTTAAATATTCTTGAGCAAGTCCTAAAAGCATAGCTAAAACTTCTATAACTCCTTCACCAGTTTTAGCACTAATTGGAATAATACTAATCTGAGAAGCAAAATTACTTACTCTGTCAAATCTTTCAGACTGGAATCCTTCCTTATGAAGTTCACCAACAATTTCATAAATTTTATTGTCTAAATCCTGTTGAACACTTTTAGCCTGATTGGAAAATGATTCTCTAAAAGAAGCACCTTCATGAACTTCCCAACCAAAAAGCCTGTCGATTTTATTAGCTACAACAATAAATGGAGTCTTATACATTTTAAGAATGTTTAATGCTTCATAAGTTTGTGGCTTAAATCCATCATTAACATCTAAAATTAATACAGCTAAATCAGCTAATGCTCCACCACGTTTTCTTAAACTAGTAAATGCCGCGTGTCCAGGAGTATCAATAAAGAATAAACCAGGAATTAAATCTTTAATAGCTAATTTGGATATGAAATCTCCACAGATATTTTCAATAGTATCATTAGGAATCTCAGTAGCACCGATATGTTGAGTAATACCTCCCGCTTCCTTAGCTGCAATAGTACTTCCTCTAATATAATCTAATAAAGTAGTTTTACCATGGTCTACATGTCCTAAAACGGATACAATTGGGGATCTGATTTTCATGTTATCTTAAATAATAATTATTCGTAAATTAATTTGTTATCAACGATTTCGTAATCGCAAATTTCATCTTCATTAAAGAATAAATTGATTTCTCTTTTTGCAGAATCTGGAGAGTCAGAAGCATGAATAATGTTTCTACCAGTATCCATAGCAAAATCTCCTCTAATAGTTCCGAGATCTGCTTCTAAAGGATTGGTTGCTCCAACTAATTTTCTAATAGTACTAATAGCTTCTTCCCCTTCAATTACCATAGCAAGAGATGGTGAAGATGTAATATATTCAATTAAACTACCGAAAAATGGTTTATCTGCATGTTCTCCATAATGAGTTTTTGCTAAATCTTCATCAATTTGCATTAACTTTACAGCGACGATTTGAAGACCTTTTTCTTCAAAACGGGACAATATTTTACCCATAAGACGTCTTTGAACTGCGTCTGGTTTCATCATTACAAAACTTTTTTGAATCATTCTTTAACCCATTTAACTTTTCTTGGAACTCTTCCGAGTTTAATCATGTTTTTTTCACATTTACTGCTACAAAAGAAATAAATAGAACCGTCTTTTTTAACATACATTTTTCCAGTTCCTTCTTCAATTTCTTTATTACAGAATGAACAAGTCCTCATGTTCTTACACCTTCTTAAGGAGTTTTAATTTCCTTAGCTTCTCTAATTGTATCAAGTAACATTAAGATGTCTCCTTCTCTTACAGGACCCATAATGTTTCTTGTTAAAATTCTTCCTTTATCTCTACCATCGAGGATTCTGCATTTAATTTGCATAACCTCTCCAGTCATACCAGTTCTTTTTAAAACATTTATGACTTCAGCAGGAACAGCTTCATCCATATAAATCACCTTTTAATCCTCAAAAAGAAGATTTATTCTTTTAATTCTGCGATTTTTTCAACAATTTCAGCTATGTCGCTTTCAGCGTCTCCAGCATCAACAATACAAGCAGAAGCAGTACCAACAGTTAAACCTGCAGCTCCACCAACTTGTTCTTTGGTAGGTAAGTAAATGTAAGGAATTTCTTTTTCATCAGCGAGAACAGGAATGTGTGCAACAATTTCAGCAGGATCTACATCTTCTGCGATAACAACAAGTGCTGCGTCTCCTCTTTCGATAAATTTAGTTACTTCGTTAGTTCCTTTTGCTACTTTACCACTTTCGTATGCGGTTTTTAATGCTTCTTCAGCTTGGTTAGCTAATTCTTCAGGTGTATCAAATTTTACATAAATTGCTTTTGCCATAATATATACCTCCTTTTTCATCTGGCTATGCCATCCATCGGCAGATATTATAATTCCTTGAATTATAATATTCGTAATTATATATAGTTATATTATTTTAACTACAGAAATTACTCAAATTATTCCATGTGCGAATAATTTTATAGTTTTTAATAATACTAATTCTTGAATACATTCATATATCACTAAATATAATCCCATTAAATAAAAAAAAGAGGGATTAAACTTTCAATACAAATACTTCTGAATTTCATATAATTTTTAGCAAAACTAAAAATAAAAATTTAGTAATTAATGAAATAATTCTAGAGAACTAGACAATATTAAGTATGTTTTTATTACATATAAATGTTTTCCATACTTTTTCCAATGCTGTCAGTTTAATATTTCATCATTATTTTTTTAAAATTTTTTCTCTATT
>CAVDAS010000035.1:0-15855 GCA_963606955.1 Bacteroidaceae bacterium | reverse complement strand
CAAAATGAATCTAAAATAAACAAAAAAATAAAAACAAAAGTATGTAAAAATACAAACAAATTACTTTTTTCCCATCCTCATTTTATTTTTAAGCCCTAAATTTTCAGTTTTTAGCTAAATCGGGGGGGGGTAAAACTTCATTGTTTTATTTAAACATTATTATTAGCTTATGATAGGAATCTTTATATTTAAATAGAGATAGAAATTATAAACACAATATAAAAACAATTTTGTTTTTGTATTTTACTAAAATAAAATACTTGATAATTTTGTATCAGAAAGTGGGTATGTTCAAGAAAATTTAGAAGAATTTAATAAATTAAATAATGTTGATCCACTTACAGCATAATGGTGTTTTATAATATGGGGGTGTGATAAATGGGGTTTTGCCCAAAATGTGGTGAAAAACAAGATAATAACGAAGCTAAGTTCTGTCAAAAGTGCGGAGTGGATATGCGTGTAAATAATGAATTACATAATAATTATGTATCTAATAAATTGCATTGTATGTATTGTGGTTCAGAAATTCCTGATGGATTTGATAAATGTCCGGCCTGTGGAAAATATTTAGATTCTGAAGCTAATAAGAATACTCTTTTTATTATTTTGGGATATGTGTGCGCTATATTTTTTCCTATAATCGGTTTTATAGTTGGGTTTTATTTAATAACTAGGAAAACTAGTGATGTTCATAATCATAGTGTAATAATTATATTTATTTCACTGGTAAGTATACTGATATCAAACATTTTTCAATTTTTATTTTAGAATTAAGGGGATGTTATTATTAAAACAATTCAACTTCAGGTTCATTCTGAAAGTGAGCTTAATCAAATGGTTCAGATGTATATGATACAAGGATTTAAAATGGAAGGCAATGCAAATGGTATTGTTACTTTAAAAAAGAAAGGTTATAATACTGTTGTTTTGGTTTTATTAATTCTTTTTGTCATGATTATTGGTGGAATAATTTATTATTTATTATGTGAAGATGAACTGATTATAATTAAAAATGTGGGTGATAATTCTATTAATTCAAACTCTCATGATAGTATTATTCCAGAATCTGAAATCATTGGGGTTTCGGATAGTGGTACTATAATAAGTAAATTAACTAATTATGTACAAAATATTCAAAATTGGTATCATAAACCAGATAAAAGCCACAAGTTAGCTTTAATTTACTCTATACTTTTACCATTTTCTGGAAATTTATATTTGAGAGAGAATATTTTAAGTTTAGTATTTACTGTAATATCTATATTGTTTATTTTTGGAAATATCATAGGTTTATTAACTATACCTGATTTTTATTATCGTAATGAATATTTGTTTAATGTTTATAGTGTGTGGTGGGTTATATCTATGGCATTTTCTATTTTTGTTATAATTCAATATAATAATAATGAAAGCTATTTTGACGAAGAAACGGATAATTTTTCAAAAAAATCTCAATTACCAAATTTATTCAATAATAAATTTATAAAATATGTACCTTTTGTTATGGTTATACTATTTCTAATTGTCAATATTGGTGTTGCACTTGATGATTCTCCAAAAACATTTGATGCTGATGAGTTTTCATTCCAATATCCTCATGAATATAAATCTGGAGGATGGCAGTATAGTGAGGATGATAATTCATATTGGGGAGAAATACAATATGGGAATATTTTTGTTACAAAATTCAAGGCAACTAAGTCTATAGAAAGTTATGTTGATGAGGTGTTGTTTAATGTTAAATACCCTGATGGGAGTGGACAGGATAATGTAGTTGAAAGTAAAACTAAAGTTGATGGTTTAGATGCTTATGTCATACAAGTTAAAGACCTTAAATGGACAAATGTGATGTTTATTAAAGATGGAGAGTTATATCAATTATCTTTCAAAGATGGTGGTCAAAAATACATGGATGATGTTATTAATTCATTTAAATTTAAATAAGATTTAATCTTTAATTTTCAAAATTAAAATTTAACTAATAAACGGAGGATGTTATTATTAAAACAATTCAACTTCAGGTTCATTCTGAAAGTGAGCTTAATCAAATGGTTCAGATGTATATGATACAAGGATTTAAAATGGAAGGCAATGCAAATGGTATTGTTACTTTAAAAAAGAAAGGTTATAATACTGTTGTTTTGGTTTTATTAATTCTTTTTGTCATGATTATTGGTGGAATAATTTATTATTTATTATGTGAAGATGAAATGGTTATAATTAAGAATGTTGGTGATAAGTCTACAAATTCAAACTCTAATGCTAATATTAATACTAATATTAATTCAGTTCCAAAATCAGAGATTGTTGCGTATTGTTCAGAATGTGGATCTCCATTAACTAAAACTGCAGTATTTTGTGTTAATTGTGGTAAAAAAATCGTAAATGATGATGTAAAATCTGATTCTGATTTAAGTGTTGGTGAAAGTTTAGGTTCTGAGGATGAGGCTGTGGAATCTGATTCTGATTGGGTAAATGATGAAAATTTACAAAAAGAAGACGACAATTAATAATTGAAAAAGGTTGTATTTTGATGGTTAAGTTTTGTCAAAAATGTGGTGCAAAACAGGAGAATGATTCTGCTAAGTTTTGCCAAAGTTGTGGTGCTAGTTTTTCATCTAACTTTGAAAAAAACAATGATAAAAAATTAAATAATGCTATAACTTGTTTATATTGTGGATCTAAGATTCCAATTGGTTCAAATAGATGTATGGCTTGTGGTAATTATTTAAATCCTTCAGCTAATGAAAAACATACTGCACTTATTGTAATTGGGTATATATGTAGTTTTATTCCATTTGTTTCATTAATTTCTTTTATTTTAGGGATTTATTTGTTAACAAGGCCAAATAAAAAGGTTCATAAGCACGGTATAATAATTATTGTTATTACGGTTATTGTTGTGGTTATTGCTATAGCTTTATGGTTATCTTATGTTAATTATGTAAATCGTATAAGGTCTTATTCGTATTATAATCCGTACTATTATTAAGTGTTGGGAAAAATAATGAAAAATTTTATCTAAAATCTGGTGAAAAACAAAACAATAATTATTTTGGTAAATATAAGATGTTATTTTAGTTATTAATTTAAAAAACAAATGTTAAATGGATTATGGTTATGTGGAGATATTTTTATGGATAGTACGAAAAAAATAATTATTTTGGTGGGAATAATTTTCGCTTTAATTGTTGTTGGTTTTATGTTTATTTCTTCAAGTTCAACTGCTGTAACAATTAATGGGGTTGATTTTAATATTCCTGCAGGTTATAAAGAAATTTCTGATGAGCAGTTATATAATGAAAGTGAATTTGGAAAAATGGAGGGTAAAGGGTATAAGAATGATCAAAATAAGACTATTATCATTATGGTGATGGAATTTGATGGGATGAATAATTTACTATGGACAAATGAACTTCCATTTGACGGTTATGATAATATTAATGGAAAAGAAGGCAAATATTCTACTTCATTTTTATCTTCTTATACATTTGTTTATCTTGAAGATGGAAAAAGTGTTATGATTAGTGCCGAGGATAAAGAAATGGTATCTGAAGTAATGGTGGTTTAAATGATTGGTAAAAAGTTTGTATTTTTGTTATTGTTAATCATATCTTTAATTTTAACTACTGGTTTAGTTAGTGCCTCTACAGTTGATATGGCAGGTATTAAGTTTAATATTCCTGAGAGCTATGGGGAACTTGAAAATGTAAGTATAAATGGGGAAGTTGATGAAGAAACCCAAGTTATAACTTATTGTAAAGGTTATACTGGTGGATTAGAAGACATGATTGTAATAGCTGTTTCTTATTCAATTGAGGATGATTCTAAATTTACTTTAGATGAGGCTTTAAATGAATTGGGTGGACCATACACTAAAAAAACAATTAATGGACATGAAGGAGGATTTATTCAAGAAGAAGGAAATTCAACATTTACATATGTTGAAGATAACAAAATAGTAATGATTATGTCTAATAATGAGAATTTAATTACTCAGGTTATTGTTTAGGTGGTTGTTATGTTTTGTCCAAATTGTGGTGAAAAATTAGATGATGATACTTTTTGTAGTGAATGTGGCTTTGATATTAAAAATAATAAAACTTCAACTAAATCATCAAATAACTTTTTAGAAACTTCAATTTTAGAAAATAAAACCATTATTATTGCTGGGTTAATTGTTGTAGCTATTCTTATTTTAGCAATTGGGATAGTTTCTTTTAGTTCGCATACTGTAACAATTGATGGTATAGATTTTAATATTCCTGCAGGTTATGAAGAAAATGTAGATTTACGTAAAGATAATGAATTGATGCCTATAGTGGGTGGATTTTTAATAAATTATAATTTTAGAGGTTATGAGGCGGATAATGGAGATGCAATTGCTATAGGTGTAAGTACTGGTAATGGTCTTTCTTTAACTGAAGATGTTATGTTTAGTATGGCTCCCGGGCAACTAAAAAAACTATCAATAGTCATGAGGGTGCTTTTTCTAAAGTAGATAGGGGTTATAGGTTTATGTATTTAGATGGTGAAAAATTTGTTCAAGTAATTGTTTCAGATGAATCCATTTTTGAAAAAGTTATTACATAAGATTTACACAACCTAAAAATCATATAAGTAAATTAATAAATATGTTGTGTTAAAAATAATAGTGTTTAACAAAATTAAATTTTTTGATATTATGAAATGTAAAAATTGCGGATTTGAAAATAATGATAAGGCTAAGTTTTGTACTCGTTGTGGTGCATCTTTAGCTAAACAAGATGAAGCTCCAGTTGAACAGGGAGGAAATAATACAAAATATTTAATTGTTGGTTTAACTGCGATTATCATTGTCCTTATATGTGCATTTGGTTATTTTGCACTAACTTTAAATAATGATGATGGCTCAAACCAAGCAACAGATTATTCTTCTAATGGTTCAGCTAGTTCTACATCTTCTGTTAAAGAATCCACTTCTTCTGGTTCTGGAAGTAGTTCTAGTTCATCTTCTAGCTCTAGTTCAAGTGAATCTGGAGAATGGAAGATGATAGGTTCGTATTCTGGTTCTGGTTCTGGTTCTCAATCTGTTAGTGTTCCAGCAGGTAAAATAATGGTTAAAATTACTGCATATCCTATTAAAAATTATGCTACTAATCATTTGTATGTTTCTGGATCTAATGGTCAGTCAGCTGGTGTTGATTGGGGTTCTAAAAGTGCAGTTGCAAGTAGATCCGATTCCCTTACTTATGAGTCATCATCTTCAGAAACCTTTAACATAGATTATTATGAAACTGTAAATTGGTCTGTTGAATTTTATAAATATGAATGAGGAGTTTTAATGTTTTGTCCGAAATGCGGAAAAGATTTACCTGATAATTCAAAGTTTTGTAAGTATTGTGGTACTCAAATTAAAAATAATGGAACTTTAAGTCATGCTCCAACATCTGCTGGAAATGATGATAAAAATAAAAATATAGTGATTATAGGTTTAGTTGCTTTAATTGTTGTTTTAATTATAGTTTTTGCAGCTATTGGTACAGGAATGTTTAGTGGTTCTAATGGAGATGTATCTTCACAAGCTTCATCTTCATCTTCTATAATCGGAGGTTCTTCTTCTCAATCTGGAAGTGGAGATTCTGGGTCTCAATCATTGTCTTTAAGCAGTTTTCCAGTTTCTGAAGCGCCAGGTTTAGCACAAGCTATTAAAGATAGTAATGGTAATTTCCCAGTTAACTATAAATCATTATCTCTATCTAAAGCACAATGTTTGTATATTTTAACAAAATCTGTAGCTTTAATTGGTCAAGGGGATAGTGGAGCAGTTATTTCAGTTGGAAATCCTTCTTATGCTTCAAATCCTAGTGGTTCAGATCACTCACAGGTAATAGCTCAAACTAATTATGTGGATATGTCTAATAGGTTTTCTGCTTGGATTGATAAGAATAATCGTGTTCCAAATTATGTTGGAATTTATACTAATGGTGTTCCAGATATTTCCCCATCAAAAATGTTGGATATTGAAATAGCTATTTTACTTCAATATAAAAGTACTGGTAATTTGCCGTCATCTGTTTCTGTTTAGTGATTACTATAATCACTTTTTTTTTAATTTTTAGAAATATTCTTATTTTTTTTTTAATTGTCTTCCCATAATATTAATAACAAATAAAATTTAATATTTAATATATTAATGCAATAGGATTTTTAAAATGTTTTTTGATTTAAATATTAAAGGAAGTAGCTATGAAAATAATTTAAAATTAGCTATGCAGGCTTCAAAGTATGGTTGGGACCATATTAATTTTTCTTATAATCAAAATAAATTTGAAGAGGCTTTAAAGTTTAGGGAGGATTTACAGGAGAATTTAGATATCAGCACGGATTATACTTTAGAAATAGCCTCAAATAATGTTAATGATATTAGAAAAATAGCTAGGAAATTTAGAGATAAAGCATCATGCATTAGTGTAATTGGTGGAGATTTAAAAGTAAATCGCTCAGTTTTAGAAAATATCCAGTTAGATGTTTTATCAAGACCTTATTTAAAAAGATATGATAGTGGTCTTAATCAGGTTTTAGCTAAAGAAGCTTTTAAAAATAATGTAGCTATTGAAATTTGTTTTGAAGACATTTTAAAATCTTATCTAACACATAGAGCTAAAATAATAGCTAATATTAAAGATATCTATGTTTTATATAGAAAATTTGATTTTCCATTAATATTATCTTCAAGAGCACACTCTATTTTTGATATTAAAACAACTAAAGACTTTAGCAGTGTTTTTCTTGCAACTGGTTTGGATCAAAGTGAAATTGATAAATCTTTTATATCTGCTAAAAAGATTTTAGAATTTAATAAAAACAGGAAATCCATGATTTTAAAAGGAGTTAGGGAGGTTAATGATGAGGCTTAAAGTTCTTCCTCCAACACTTAGAAAGAATAACAGGTATTTGGCCTTGGATATTAAAGTTAGGGAAGCTATTTCTAAAGATGATTTAGTTAATATTGTTTGGAATGGGTGTATTCGCTTTTTTGGTGAAAATGGAACTGCTGATTTTAATTTATGGGTTATGAAGTTTTATGCACTTGAAAAAACAGAGGACTATAATCATTATCAGGCTATTCTTCGGGCTCAAAGAGATTATGTTAATGAGGTAAGGTCATCTCTAGCTTTAATTTATAAATATAATGGGAAGGATATTTCAATTTCTACAATTGGTTTATCTGGAACTATTAAAGCTTGTCAGAAGTTTATAGACAAATAAAAATAATATTTTTTTAAATGGAAATATCAATTTTTATTTTACTAACTTTTTGTTATTTTAAAATAGAAAACTTTATTAATAATAGACCTATATAAATATGAATTGGATTTATGGAAAAACGATTTAAAAAAACTATATCATTATTTATTATGTAATGAGATACCATTTCATGGAGAATTTGGTTTATTTTTTAAAACAATTGTATTTTTATAGTAGTTGAACTTTAAATTTATTTAAATATTAAAAAAATGTGAGGTATTATTTATGCAACCTTTACAAAATGCTGGATATGATAGGGCAATTACTGTATTTAGCCCAGATGGAAGACTTTTCCAAGTTGAATATGCAAGAGAAGCTGTTAAAAGAGGAACTACTTCAATAGGTATTAAATGTTCTGAAGGTATTGTTTTAGCAGTTGATAAAAGAACTACTTCTAATTTAGTTGAAGCTACATCTATTGAAAAAATATTTAAAATAGATGAACATATTGGAGCTGCTACATCAGGTCTTGTTGCTGATGCAAGAGCTTTAGTTGAAAGAGCAAGAGTTGAAGCTCAAATAAACAAAATCACATACAGCGAACCTATTAGGGTAGATAGTTTATCTAAAAAATTATGTGATATGTTACAAATGTATACTCAAAATGGTGGAGTAAGACCATTTGGTTCTGCTTTAATCATTGGTGGCGTATATAATGGTGATTGTAAATTATTCGAAACTGATCCTAGTGGTGCATTAATTGAATATAAAGCAACAGCTATTGGATCAGGTAGGTCTGCAGCTATGGACATCTTCGAAGATCACTATGATGATGACATGAATTTAAATGAAGCTATTAATTTAGCTTTAACTGCAATTAATGAAGCTACTGAACATGAAACTACTGCAAACAATGTTGAAATAGCTGTTATTAAATGTGATGATGAAGTATATACTAAACTTTCTCAAGAGGATGTACAAGCTTTCATTGATGAAGTAATTAGTGAAGAATAAATAATTAATTAGTTGGAGGTTTTTTCAATGGTAAATGTGGATGAGGCAATTATAGCTAAATATGAATATTGCGGTGAACATTTTGAAATATTGGTTGATGCAGATTTGGCAGCTGAATTTAGAAATCCTGATGGAAAGGATGTTGCTATTGAAGACCTTCTAGCTGTTGAAGAAATTTTTAAGGACTCCAAAAAAGGAGATAAAGCTTCTGAAGAAGCTATGCTTAAAATATTTGAAACTACAGACCCTATTGAAGTTTCTAAAGTTATACTTGAAAAAGGACAGGTTCAATTAACTGCTGACCAAAAAAGACAAATGCAGGCTGATAAAAGAAGACTTGTTATTAATAAAATCTCTAGGGAAGCTATTAATCCTCAAACAGGTCTTCCACATCCTGAACAAAGGATTGAAAATGCTATTAATGAAGCTAAAGTTAAATTCGATCCTTTCACTTCAGTTGACCAACAAGTACAAACAGCCTTAAAAGCTATTAAACCACTTATTCCAATTAGGTTTGAGAAAGTTAAAGTAGCTGTTCGCCTTCCAGGTTCTTCAGCAGGTGGAGCATACTCTGCAATTCATCATTTTGGTGAAATTCTTAATGAAGAATGGCAACAAGATGGTTCTTGGATTGGTATTGTTGAGATGCCTGGTGGCCTTCAAGATGATTTCGCCGCTAAAATGGCTGAAATTTCAAGTGGTGAAGCAGAAACAAAAACTATCAAATAATTAAATTAATTTTCAACTTATGGGATTTCTATGATATATGTGGAAAATAAAGATTTAGTTATTCCTGGTGAAGTATTAGCAGATGATGAATACTACTCAGGAAGAGGTACCTTTAAAGAGGATGGTAAAATTTGTTCTTCTTTAATGGGACTAGTTTCTTTAAGAAATAAAAAAATTAGAGTTATTCCTCTTAAAAGTAAATATGTTCCTAAAAAGGGGGATGTTGTAATTGGTAAAATTAAAGATGTTAGATTCTCTATGTGGGATGTAGACATTAATTCACCCTATTCTGGAATTTTACCTGCTTTTGAGGTCTTTGGAAGAGAGAAAAAAGAACTCAACAAAGTATTTGATGTTGGGGATGTTCTATTTTTAAGAGTTGTTGATGTTGATGAAGTTAAAAAAGTCAAACTCGGCTTAAAAGGTAGAGGAATGGGTAAATTTAGAGGAGGAATAATTGTAGAGATTACTCCAACTAAAGTTCCTAGACTAATTGGTAAAAAAGGTTCCATGATCAACATGATTAAGGATAAAACTAATTGTAAAATAGTTGTTGGTCAAAATGGCCTTGTTTGGGTCAAAGGTGAAGAAGATATGGAACAACTTACTAAAAATATTATCCATATGATTGAAGCTGAGGCTCACACTTCCGGTTTAACAAATAAAGTTAAAAATAAGCTATACTTAGCTATTGATGGTGAATTACCACAAGAAGAAGAGTATGAAGAATTAGAAAAACCTAAACTTCAAAACTTCAAAGAAGAATTAGAACAGGAAGAAAAAGAAGAACAATCCAATAAAGATAGCACTGATTTTTATAAAGTAATTGAAGAATTAAAAAAGAAAAATAAAAAGGATAAATCTTTATCCTATGGTGATAATTCTGGTAATTCTTATATATTGAATAATAGGTAGTTCTTTGATGATTGTGAGGTTGATAAGATGTCTGATATGATAAGAGAGGATGGCAGGAAGTATAATGAATTACGTCCTATAAAAATTGAAGCAGGTGTTCTTGAACGTGCAGATGGGTCTGCTTATTTGGAAGTTGGTGGAAATAAAATTTTAGTAGCAGTATACGGACCTAGAGAATCATATATTAGAAGATTACTTGAACCAAATACTGGGGTAATAAGATGCAGATATAATATGGCTCCGTTTTCTGTTGATGATAGAAAAAGACCGGGACCAGATAGAAGGTCTTCTGAAATTTCTAAAATCACTGCTGATGCATTAAGACCAGCTTTAATGTTAGAAAATTATCCTAAATCTATGGTGGATATTTACATAGAAGTAATTGAAGCTGAAGGCGGAACACGTTGTGCTGGAATTACTGCAGCTTCTGTTGCACTTGTTGATGCTGGAATTCCTATGAAAGATATTGTTGTAGGATGTGCTGCAGGTAAAGTAAATGATGAAGTAGTATTGGATTTATCTGAAGTTGAAGATAAAGAAGGACAAGCTGATGTTCCTATAGCTATGATGCCAAGAACTGGCGAAATTACTTTATTACAAAGTGATGGTGATTTATCTCAAGAAGAATTTGAAAAAGCAGTTAACTTAGCTATGGAAGGATGTAAACAAGTAAATGAAATCCAAAAAGAAGCTCTAATGAAAAAATATTCTGCTGAGATGAGTGATTAATATGGTTGAAATTGTACCTGAAATTACAAAAGAAAGTATAACTAATCTTGCTATTAATGATAAAAGGGAAGATGGTAGGAAATTTGATGAATATAGGGATATTTCTATTGAAACTGGTGTGATATCTAAAGCTGAAGGTTCTGCAAGAGTTAAAATAGGAAATACTCAAGTTATTGTTGGTGTTAAACCACAAATTGGCACTCCATTTCCAGATACTCCAGATTTAGGAGTTTTAATGACTAATTGTGAAATGTTACCAATGGCTGATCCTACTTTTGAACCAGGACCACCAAGTGAAGATTCAATTGAACTTGCACGTGTTGTTGATAGGGGAATCCGTGAAAGTGGGCTTGTTGATTTAGACAAATTATGTGTTGAAGAAGGTAAGAATGTTTGGATGTTATTTATAGATTTACATATTATAGATAACTGCGGAAACCTTTTTGATGCTTGTGAACTTGCTGTAATGGCTGCATTGAAAAGTACTAAATTACCGTCTGCAAGTATTGTTGATGATGAAGTTGTACTTGATAGTGAAAACCCTGTAGATTTACCTGTTAACAATGAAGTAGCTATGTGTACTTTTGTTAAAATCGGTGATAAATTAATTTTAGACCCTAGTTTGAATGAAGAAAAAGTAGCTAGTGCTCGTTTAAATGTAGGAGTTACTAAAGATGGTAAAATTTGTGCTATGCAAAAAGGCGGAAGGTTACCATTAACAAAAGATGACATATTCTACTGTGTTGGCATGGCAATTTCAAAAACAAAAGAATTAGTTGAATATCTTTAAATGTCTGTTGGACGATTAAGATTTCTAAATTCTTTTTTTAATAATTTTTTATTATCTATTAATATAAATTTTGTATCTATTTTTTTTATTAATCCTTTAATATGCAATACATCTTGAGATATTAATTTCTCAATTTCAGGAATAATATTTTTATTATAAATTGAATGAAGTGGCTCGCTTGTTTTTAATTTATTTTCATTATCATGATAAGGAACAATAGCTTGATAATTTGAGTCTATTTCATTAAAAATGCTTCTAATTAAGTTATTTGTTACATAAGGACTATCGCAAGGTAATATTAAAGCATAATTAGATGTAATATGTTTTAGGCCAGTTAATATTCCGGACATTGGTCCTATATTTTTTATTTCATCTTCAACAAAGCTTATTTTAAAATCATAATCTTCTTTTTTAATGAAATTTTTATATTTGTCAATACGTTGCTTATTATTTAAAACAATTATTACTTCATTTATTTCACTATTTAAAGTTGAAAGGATGTGATTAATCATAGGTTTGTTGTGAATAATCATAGATCCTTTGTCTTGTCCCATTCTTCTACTTTGCCCTCCACATAAAAGAATACAAGAATGTTGTTTTTTACTATTCATAATTTACTTCCAATTGTAAGCTATTTCTCTTTAAAAAATTTATTATCTTTTATTTGCACTAATAATAGCTATTGGATTTTCACTTATCATCATAACTCCGCGATCAAGGACTCTTCCATTTGAAATATTAACTTCCATGATTTTTGGGTTATAATTCAGCTTTTTTAATTTATTTATAGCTTCTATTTTAGTATCAACAAGAATAGCTGTAATAATTATTCTTCCTTTTGAATTTAATTTAGAGTCTATAATGTCTAAAATATCTTCAAGTTCTCTACCGCTGCCTCCAACAATAGCTATGTCAATATTATCAATATTTTTCAGCGCATTACTTCCAGAATCATTTATTAATTCTACATTATCCCCTAAATTAAATTTTTCAAGATTCTGTTTAGTAACTTTAATAGCTTCCGGATTTGTATCAATGGAGGTTACTTTTTTTGCTCTTTGGGCAAATTCGCAGGTAATTCCTCCAGTTCCACAGCCAACATCTACTACTTCATCATCAGCCTTAACAGATGATTTATATAAAATAATTGCTCTTACAGCTTCTTTAGTAGGGCCTGGAACATCACAAGTTTTAATAAAATCCATATCATTTAACATTTATTTCCACCTTTTGTAGATGTTATTTTCAATATTTAGTGAATCTAGAATTTTGCCAACAATAAAGTTAATTTGGTCGTCAATAGTATCATTATCTGAGTAAAATCCAGGCATTGCAGGTAAAATTACCGCACCTTCTTTTGATAAACTTAGCATATTTTCTAAATGTATGCTTCTAAGTGGTGTTTCCCGAGGAACAATAATGGTTTTTCTTTTTTCTTTTAAGCTTACATCAGCTACTCTTGTAATGGTATTAGAGGCATATCCATTAGCTATTGATGATAATGTTTTCATAGAACATGGTACAATAACAAGTCCGTCAAATTTAAATGATCCGCTGTTAATTGATGCGGTTAAATCATCAAATTCATAATAGTTGTCTGCTAATTTGATTATATCTTCGATTCTTTCGTTAGTTTCATGATTTATTACAGTTTTAGCAGCATCACTTATAATTAAGCTATTTTCAATATTTAATTCATTTAGCACTTTAAGTAATCTAATTCCATAAATTACTCCACTGGCTCCAGTAATTCCAACTATTATCATATTATCTCCTAAAATAGTTTGATTTGATCATAATGAATACCATGGAATTTATCTTTATTAATTTCAGGTAAATCTAGGTAATGTTCTAATTTAAGTTTCTCAAATTTAGATTTATCTTCTTTTGGAACATAAACACTAATATCGGGAATATTAAATCTTGCTTTACTTAGAGCTCCAACAATATTTGAAATTTTAGTTAAAGGATATAATTTACCGTCAACACTTACCTGTGTTTTCATTTCATCAAAACGAGGATATTCAGCTATATTAATGGTTACATAGTCTTTATCCATGTCAAAATCATAAGCTATTTCTTCTTCAGCTTTTCTTAGTGTTTCCTGTGGGATTTTATATAATTTTTCAGGATTTTTAAAGTTTTCCAATCTGATAACTTTTACCCGTTTAAATAAATTCCTATTGTCCAGACGAGTAATTATATCATGTACAAATGGGTTTTCACTATTTCTATAAATGCTAACCATATCTACATCGTCATATTGGTACATATCGTTTTCATTTATTTCTTTTGTATTTATTAACTTTTTTAAACCTCTTCTAAACATTGAATTTGCAATACGTGTTGTGTGATGTTGATATACACTAGGATACATGAAATATCGGGATACTAAAGCTCCTTCAGCAGCTTGAACTCCTTTTATGTCTAATACTAAGGTTTTAGTTAGTTTTAAGTTAGAAATTATTCTTTCATAATCAATAACTCCGTAAGCTACTCCAGTATTGTGGGAATCTCTCAATAGGTAATCCATTCTATCTACGTCTAGCTCTCCAGATACAATTGGACCTAACTTACCTTCTCCAGAAATTATTTTATTTATTTCTTTAATATCGAATTTTTCTTCTAAATAATCTCTCATTGATGTTTTAGAAATAACATATTTTGTTAGTTCTTCATGAGGAAAAGATAATACTCCTTCAGATACATGTGAAAAGGGACCATGTCCAATATCATGAAGCAAGGCAGATATTCTAACAAGCTCAATTTCATCTTTACTTAGTTCTAATTCATTAGCCAGTTTGGATCCAAGGTTCATGGTTCCAATTGAATGCTCAAAACGGGTATGATTTGCACCAGGATAAATTAAATTAATCAATCCTAACTGTTTAATTCTTCTTAAACGTTGGAATTGAGGCATATCCAGCACATTTTGTTCAAATTTGTTTAAGCTAATGTCTCCATAAACACTATCTCTAATGAATTTCTTTTTTTCACCCATTATAATCACCAATTTTAATAATCATTCCATAATTCAGTTAAATTTCCTTTTGTATTGTTTATAATCTCTGTAATATTTGTATCATTAATTAAATTTGTTTCATTAGTTAAATTTGTTTCATTAGTTAAATTGGCTGTGTCATTAATAATTTTAGGTTCTGGGATGTATGTGGGAACATAATTTACTTTTTGGGCTGTGAAATTGTCATCTTCAATAGCTAGTAATGTATTATCATTAGGATTTTCTATTAGAATAATGTTTGTGACTATTGAACTTAAAGCAAATGCAATAATTGCAACAATAAAAAACACAATTAATTTTGCTTTTGTTTGCCCTTTCATAATAACACATTTTCCTTTTTTTTTAATTTTAAAGATTAATTGTTATTTATTTATATATTTATTTATTATTAATATTTTACTTATTTGAATAGGGATAATTATCTTATTTTAAAAGTTGTATAGATTTCTACTTTTAAATAATATTTTTTATAGGTTGTAGTGTTTTTCTTTAAATTTTTTGATTAATTTTTAATATTTATCATAAATTATTGTTACATTAGTTTCATTAATCAATTGTTTATTGATAAACTGTTCAATATTTCAACAAAATTTTTATATATTTGAAAAACATATTTAGCTATATCGTTATATTGCTTTGAAATATAATGTGGCAATACATATGATGTGGTTTTTTAATCGGTAGAAAAATTATATTATTTTGTGTTGTGTTGTAAGTGATGGTTTAATGAGTTTTATCCTAAATTGTTATTGGTCATGTTACTATGAGTGATGTTTTTTCTCCTAACATTTTATTAAAATTCATTATGTATTGTCATTAGTAAAGTAAGGTATGTGAAAGTAGTTTAATTTATTCAAAATTTAATTTGCAATAAAATGGTTAACATTATTCTCCCCCAATTTGTGTTAAATCCAATTTATATATTTAAATACATTTCTCTTCATAAACATGCGGAATTTTGAATTAAATTAAACTATTTTTTCATATTTTTAAAAAATTATTTCTTTTTTCGTAACTGCATATAAAATGTGTTTATTTATCAAAATTTTTTTATATTGTAAAAAATAGAAATATAAGTTTATGTATAGTTTTATAATTTGTTGTTTATTATTAATATTATCATATTTTATTTATGCAAAAGCAATCGAAAAGGTTGTGGGTATTGATGAAAATCGTCAAACTCCTCTTTGGAGACTTGAAGATGGGGTTGATTATACTCCAATGTCTAGGGGTAAGGCAATTTTAGTTCATTTTTTAAATATCGCCGGTTTAGGACCAATTTTTGGAGCAATTCAAGGTGCATTGTTTGGTCCTGCGGCATTTTTATGGATTGTATTTGGTACTATATTTATCGGTGCTGTTCATGATTTCTTTTCAGGATTTTTATCCCTTAGAAATGATGGTCTAACAATGCCGGGGATTATTT
>CAVDAS010000034.1:0-15882 GCA_963606955.1 Bacteroidaceae bacterium | reverse complement strand
TTAATTGTAATATTGTAGTTGAAGATATTAAATCAACTGCAAAAATTAGATTAATGCCCAGATTGTTTTTTAAGAAAAATGAAGAACTACAAAACTACTTAAAAGAAAATGAAGGCAAAAAAGTTGAAGTAAAACTCAAAACAGACAATTTCAACTTTGATGGTTTCCATCCAATTTGGGAAAAAGACGATCAAATAAAACAAGATAACAATCCAAAATACAAAATAGTTCCAGTTGGAGCTAATTGGACTGAAAATAGGCATGTTTTAGGATTTTACAATGTTATAACTGGCCAGTATAATGAAACTCCTTCTTACTCTTTAATTAAATCTGCTCAAAAGGATATTAACTCACCATATTTCTTAATTTTAGATGAAATGAATTTATCTCATGTTGAGAGATATTTTGCAGACTTTTTATCAGCTATTGAAAGTTCCCAGCCTATTCCATTATATTCAAATGATGATGAAAATTACGAACTAGCTATTCCAGAGAATTTATTAATCATTGGTACAGTTAATGTTGATGAAACAACTTATATGTTCTCACCTAAAGTTTTAGATAGAGCTAACACAATAGAATTCCCAACAATGTCTGCTAAAGATTATATGAACTCTGATTTTAAAGAATTTAACTTCAAAAACATTAGCTATTTAATGAATCCTTTAGAAGATTTAGATGTAAGAAACACAAATATAAATGAGCTAAAAGAAGTATTCACATCTATTAATTGCTCTAGAGGTAATTTGTGGGATGTTTTATCTAATGAATTAGATTTATTCCAAAGTATTCTTAAAAAAATAAATTTTGACTTTGGTTTTAGAGTTATTAATGAAATTCTTCGTTTTATGCTTGTTTCATGGAAATATGAAAACTCTCCACAAAATTGGGAAAATTGGGAAAGGTATTTTGATGCTCAAATTAAACAGAAAATCCTTCCTAAATTGCATGGTTCACAAAAGGCTATTGGACAAACTATTGATGAGCTATTTAACTCTTGTTTAATCACAAGAAAAAACAATATTGATCCAAGAATTGCTCAATTAAATAAAAAAGATTGCAGATATTATACTTCTGCAGTTAAACTTCAGAACATGGCTGGAATATTATCTAATCAAAGATATGTGTCTTTCATAAATTAAATTTAGATTCAAATGATTGAACAAAAAGTTACAATTGAGTTAAGAAATAATCTTGGAGGGGTAGGTACTCTTCATATTAGTGCAATTAATCCTAAAGACACTAGGGAATCCTATCATTCAATAAACAATTATTTAACATTGGAAAATGTTGATTTAGTTGAAAAACCAGATAATGTAACTCCTATTCAATATTGCAATAATTATTCAACTCATTTAATGCTTTTAGAAGAGACTGATTATCAAATATTATTTGAATCAAAGGATGTAGATGCTTCTTACGAAATCTTACATTCATTAGTAAAAATGAATGATAAGTTCTTTAATGAATTTAGATTTTCTCTAAAGGAATTTGAAAAATACAAAGTTGTAGGAACTCTAAATTTTAAAAGCTATGTTGGAAAATCATTTTTAGATGTTAAAAAGAATGGATATTTATCCAATAAGATTCCTATTGAAGTTAGATCTAAAAAAATTGATTATTTTAATCAGTATTCTGCAATGATAGCTGAATTGTCTCAATATGCTTTAGGAATTATTTTTGAGACTAATTCTCCACTTTATCAGGAATTTGAAATTGATTATAAAAATAAAACAACATATTATGAAGATTTCATGTTTTTAGAATATTTGTTCAGACCGGAAAATCTGCCGTCTATTTTCGAATATCTATCTAAAAACTTATATTCAAGGCTGGAAGAATATGATGAGGTAGTTCCAACATCTTTCGCATCAAATATTGGTGGAGATGAATTAATTAACATTTTAAACAATCCAGATAAACTTCAAAAAACAGATTCTGATATAAAACTAGCTAATTATCTAAATGGATTTTTACCTCTGGAAGTTGATGAAATAAGCTATAAAGATTCAGTTGATGTTGCTGAGAACAGATTTTTAAAATATTTCCTTGAATTAATTAGGGATTTAATTGAAAAACTACTGGCTAATTCAAAAGAGGGTTATATTCAGGATAAATTAAGATTTTTTGATGAAGAGGTAATTTATTATCTTTCTAATAAGTTATTTACGGATATTGGTACTTTAGATTATATTCCTTACAATTCACAAGTTTTACAAAAAAAGGAAGGTTATAGGGACATTTTCCAGTTCTTTTTAATGCTTGAATTTTCATTTAAATTAAGCTGGGATAATCTTAACAATCAATTTAAAGGATTTGAAAAGAAATTAAGTGAATTATATGAATATTGGTGTTATTTCAAGATTTTAAAAGTTTTAAATGAATTAAGTATTTCTAAAGTTGATTTTGAAGATGTTTTTGAAGTTAACAAGGATAATTGGTCAATGGATATTAAAAGAGGAGTTAAATCAATTAAAACATTTAATTTAAACCTATTTGACAAAGAAATCAGGATAGAGTTCTTTTACAATAAAACATTTTCAAATAATACAAAATATAAATCATATTCACTAGCTTTCAGACCAGATTACTCTTTACTTATTCATATAGGTGGCAAGGAGTATTTTATCCATTTTGATGCAAAATATCGCTCTGAATTAGAAGTTATCAATTTCTATAACAAAATCGGAGATAAAACATTCGCCCAAATTGAAAATGAAGTTAACAGCAGAGATTCTAATGAGGAAAAAAATAGGATTTTTAAAGATGGAGACATCTACAAGATGCATACTTACAAGGATTCTATTTTAAAAACTGAAGGATCATACGTCTTATACCCAGGTAATGTACATAAATTGTTTAGACAAGTTGAGGATTTAATTATTCCATCTGTTGGCGCTTTTCCCTTAGCTCCTGGAAATGGTGGCGATGAGGAGTATAATTTAGCTATTTTTATTAAAAATGTAATAAAAAGTTTAATTGTTGATTAATTTGCTCATAGACTAAATTAAGAACATTTAAATACAAAGCAGCTAATATATTGAAGTAATAGGTGTAAAAAACATGAAAAAACTAAAAGTTGTAGCAGCTATTATTCAAAAAGAAAACAAAATATTAGCTACTAGAAGAGGATACGGTGAGTTTATAAATATGTGGGAGTTTCCAGGAGGAAAAATTGAACCTGGTGAATCTAAAGAAACGGCTTTAATTCGTGAAATTAAAGAAGAGCTAAATGTTGAAATAAACATTGATAAATTCGCCTTAGATATTGAATATCAGTATCCTAACTTTTATTTATTCATGTCTTGTTTTATGTGTTCTATTAGGGAAGGTTCTATTGAGCTTTTAGAGCACAATGGCGCTAAATGGATTACAAAAGAAGAACTAGACACTCTAAATTGGCTTCCAGCTGATATTGATGCAGTCAACTATCTTAAACAAAACATGTGATTTTAATGGATAATCAGGATAATATTTTACTGGGAGCTAGAACAGCTTTTATAAATGAGTCTTTTAACTCAGCTAATGATTTTAAACCTAAATTCCTCTCAAATAATTTTAATCATAAGGTTTTAAACTCAATTAAAGAGGAATTACAGGATTGTGATGAATTTTTCATCAGTGCTGCTTTTATTACTTTGGGAGGTTTAACTCCTCTTTTACAGGATTTTTTAGAACTTGAAAAACGTGGAATTAAAGGTAAAATCCTTACAACTGATTATCTTAATTTTACTGATCCTGAGGCTTTAAAAAAGCTTGAGTCTTTAAAAAATATTGAAGTTAAATTGTATGCTCAGGAAAAGAATGCTTTTCACACTAAAGGTTATGTTTTTAGAAAAGGTAATCTCTATAAAGGTATTGTAGGCAGTTCTAATTTAACTTTAAATGCTCTAACTGTTAATAAAGAGTGGAATGTTGAATTTACTTCCTTGTATGATGGTGAAGTTTTAAATAATTTATTAGATGAGTTTAACAATTTATGGCAGGAAGCAAATAACTTGGAAGATGTTCTTCCTGCTTATGAGAAGTTATATAACTCTCAAAAGAATTTTACTCTATTAAAACAGCATTATGAAAAGCTCTCCTCTCAAGATTTAGTTCCTAATTCTATGCAAATGGGTTTTATGGAAAATTTAAGGTCTTTAATTCAGGATGGTGAATCAAAGGCACTTTTAGTTTCAGCTACTGGAACTGGTAAAACTTATGCTTCTGCTTTTGCTGTACAGGATTTTAATCCTAAAAAATTCCTTTTTGTAGTTCACAGAGAACAAATAGCTAAACAGGCTATTAATGCTTATAAAAATGTTTTTAAAGATACTAAAGATTTTGGTTTGTTAACAGGTAATTCTAAAGACTACGACACAGATTATCTTTTCTCAACAATTCAGACTTTATCAAAAGATGATGTTTATACTAAATTTAAAAAGGATGAATTTGATTATATTGTTGTTGATGAGGTTCATAAAGCTGGTGCTTTTTCCTATCAAAAAATAATGGATTATTTTGAACCTAAATTTTATTTGGGAATGACTGCTTCACCAGAACGTCCTGATGGTATTGATATTTATGAATTATTCAATCATAATTTAGCCTGTGAAATCAGACTTAAAGATGCCTTAGAAGAGGATTTATTATGTCCATTCCATTATTTTGGAATCTCTGATTTGGAAATTGATGGTGAAATTGTTGATGATTCAACTCAGTTTAATCATTTAGTCTCAAATGACAGAGTAAATTATTTACTTGAGAAATCCAAGTATTATGGATATTCTGGAGATAGGATTAAAGCTTTAGTATTTTGCAGTAGGAAAAAAGAAGCAAAAGAGCTTGCAAAAGCTTTTAATAAACGGGGCCATCCATCAATTGTCTTAACTGGTGATGATTCACAGCAAACAAGGGAAGATGCAATTTATAGATTAACTAATGATGAGGCTAAAAACAAGTTAGAATACATTTTTACTGTTGATATCTTTAATGAAGGGGTAGATATTCCTGAAATTAATCAGGTTTTACTTGTAAGGCCAACACAGTCTCCAATTATCTTTATTCAGCAGTTAGGAAGAGGTCTTAGGAAATTTAAAAACAAGGATTATGTTGTTATCATAGATTTCATTGGAAATTATAAAAACAATTTTATGATTCCAATAGCTCTGTCAGGAGACAGATCTTATGATAAAGATAATATTCGTCGTTATTTGATGGAAGGAAATAAAGTAATTCCTGGTGCTTCTTCAATTAGTTTTGATGCGGTTTCTAAAAAGAGAATTTATGATTCAATTAATAATGCTTCATTTTCAAGAATAGCTCTTTTTAAAGAAAAATACAATAATTTAAAGTTTAAATTAGGCAGAATTCCAATGCTTTTGGATTTCTATGAAAATGGAGAAATGGATCCTTTATTAATTTTAAATCATAATCAAATGGACTGTTATTTTTCATTTTTAAAAAAGGTTGATAAAGATTATGAGGAATACTTATCAGATGAGGAAATTTCTTCTCTAAAATTTCTATCTAATAACTTAGCTGATGGAAAACGTCCTCATGAGCTGTTAATTTTAAAATCTTTAATTTATAACAATTATTTTTCAATAGAATCAATTGGAGAATTATTGGATACTCAATATAACATTCAAGATGATGAAAAATCAATTAAAAGTGCAATTAATCTATTAAATCTTGGTTTTAGTAAAAAGGATAAAAGGGATTATCCGGAGTTGTCTTTTATGGTTGATTTCAAAATAGCTAGTGAATTTAAGAAGTATTTGTCTCATGAAACTTACAGAAAACACATCTTGGATTTACTTGATTATGCTTTACTTAAATACAAAACAGAGTATAATTCTCAAGTTGAAGGTGAAAATTTAACATTGTATGCCAAATATTCAAGAAGAGATGCTTGCAGATTACTTAACTGGCCAAATGATGACAGCTCAACATTGTATGGTTATAGAGTAAAACATAATATGTGTCCGATTTTTGTAACTTATAATAAAAAAGAAGACATTTCAGATAGTACTAAATACCAGGATGAGTTTTTAAGTAAGGATACTTTCAGCTGGATGACTAGAAGTAGGCTTAAATTAGATAGTAAAGAAGTTGTAGCTATTAGAAATTACCAGAAAACTAATTTAAAGATACATTTATTCATTAAGAAAAGTGATGATGAAGGTAAGGATTTCTACTACATAGGCCAGGTTACTCCACTTGATTTTGCTCAAACAACAATTAAAGATGGGGATAAAGACTTACCAATTGTTAATATTAAATACAAACTTCATATTCCAGTTAAAGATGAGCTGTATGACTATTTTGAAGATGATATTAAACAATTTATATAACAAACAGCATATAAGTAAACAATAGCTAAACAGAATAATTTAGCGTTAATATGTTTTTAATAAACATTAGATTCTTTTAAATATATAAAAATATCATATTTAACAACACATTTAAATATTGTTGTCGAAATAATATTACATAATATTAATTAATTAATGGAGATTTGATATTTATTAAGGCAACTAAACGGTCGATTGTTTCTATAGCTAGTATATTAATCTTTTTCTTGTTAGTTGGTTGTGTATCAGCAGCTAATGATACAATTGATAATGTATCTAGCTCTGTAGACGATAATACGTTAGATGTAAATCAAAATTCAAATGTAAAAAGTTTTCATGATTTGCAAGACGAAGTTAATAATCTATCATCTGGTGATACACTAGATTTGGATTGTGATTATAAATATGATGGTAATGGCACTTTTGACGGTGTTACAATTGCTACACGTGATGTTGTAATTGATGGTCATGGTCATACATTAGATGCGAATTCTGGAGATAAATGGGTAAGAATATTTTGGGTTAATGGTGCTAGTGGAAATAATGGATTAAATGTAACTCTTAAAAATATAGTTTTCACTAATGCTAATCTTAATCACCATAATGTGGATGATGAAGGTGGTGCAGTTTGGGGATGGTATTCTGATGGTTTACAGATAATTAATTGTACTTTTATTAACAATTATGCATACTGGTATGGTGGTGCAGTCGCTACTCAGGCTCATAATGTTGTAATAAGGGATTGTACTTTTATTAACAACTCTGCAGAGGTTGCTGGTGGTGCTATTAATAATAATTATGTTGGTGTGGATATATTTGATTGTAGTTTTTATAACAACTCTGCTCCAAGTGGTGGAGGAGTATATAGTGCAGTGGGTCACTGTTTCGCTAATGATAATTGGTGGGGTAATAACACTCCAGACTTTAACTCAGATGCTTTAGTTAGGACATACGCTGTTGAACATAATACTCATGCAGTTTTAAACTTAACAGCTACTTATAACTCTATAGATGTTAAGTTCTATAGGAATGGAACTGATAAGATTTTACCTATTTCCCGTGATTTCACTTTAACTATTGGTAATGAAAGTTTCACTGCTAGGATTGTTAATGGAACTTATCATAAGGAGTATACACCTTTAACTGTTAGTTATAATGTAACTGCTAGTCTTGATGGTGAAAAACAAAGTGTTGAATTTGTTAGGGGTAATATTTATGTAGATCCTATTAATGGTAATGATACTGATTATGGGTTTGATTGGGATACTCCTGTTCAAACTATTACTCGTGCATTAGAGTTAGTGTTTGTTAATCATAATATCTATCTTGCAGATGGTACTTATACTATACCTGATACAGCTATTAATAAAACAGTAGCTATTGTAGGTAATGGAAGTAAATCAATCATAACAAGTAATGGTATTAGTAGACTATTTTCCATATCTGCTAATAATGTAAGTATTTATAATTGTACTATTGATGATAATACTCCTGTATCTAATAATGTAATATATGTTGATGGTAATGGATTTACACTAAGTGGATGTACTTTTGTTAATAATAATCCTTCTAGCAAATATGTAATTTATAATGAAGGTAATGGTTTTACTGTAAATAACTGTACTTTTAATAATAACAAACCAGCTATTTCTGCTATAGTATATAATAGTGGTACTGATTTTACTGTAGGTAATTCTACTTTTATTAATAACTTTGCTAGTGCAATCCGTAATAACTATGGTACTAATTTTGTTGTAGGTAATTCCACCTTTATTAATAATACTGCAGGTAATGGTCCTGCAATATATAATTATGGTTCTAGTTTCACTGTTGATAATTCTATCTTTATTAATAATTATGCAAGGTCTGCTGGTGGTGTAATTATGAATAATGGTGGTATGTGTACAATCACCAATTCTGTTTTTATTAATAATACTGCAGATAAAAATGGGGATGTAATCTATAATTATGGGGGATCTAGTGTTTCTGCTGATACATGGTGGGGTACTAACTCTCCAAATTGGGAAAAATTAGTTTATGGTAATGATACTCATAATACTTATGCTGTTTTAAGTTTAAAAGCTAATGATTCATTTATAGCTATTAATTTCTATAGAAATGGAACTGAGGAGGTTTTACCATTTTCCCGTAGTCTTAACTTAACAATAGCTAATGAAACTACTTCTGAAGAAATTGTTAATGGAACTTTTACAAAAAACTACCCTGCCCTAAAAGGCAATTATGATATATATGCAGCTGTTGATAATGAGACATTAATTACAACTATTGTTCATGATGTTTATGTAAGTCCTAATGGTAATGATGAAAATGACGGTGCTTACTGGGAACGTGCAGTTAAAACTATTGGTCATGCATTGACTTTAGTTTCAGAAAATTGTAATATTTATCTCTCAGATGGTACTCATGAGGTAGATGAATTAGTAACTATTAATAAGACCATATCTATTGTAGGTAATGGAACTAAAACAATTATAACAAATAATAAAAATAATAAAGGAGTATTTTATGTAACTGCTAGCAATGTAGGTATTTATAATGCTAGTTTTGTTAATAATACTGCAGATCTTGGTAGTGCAATATTTAATAATGGTGTTGGTGTTACTGTAGCTAATTGTAGCTTTATTAATAATAATGCAACTACTGGCGGTGGTGCAATTTGTAACTATAATGATAATTTTAGAGTATATAACTCTACTTTTATTAACAACAGTGCATCTAGTGGTAGTGCAATCTGGAATTTAGGGGAAAACTCTGGTGTAAATTGTTCTATTTTTATTGATAACTCTCTAAATGGTGCAGTAATATATAGTAGTGTTTATTCATTTGATATTAATGATAATTGGTGGTCTACTAACTCCCCGGATTGGGATAAATTACTTCGTGGTGAATTTACTAATGATAATCATGTTGTTTTAACTTTAACAGCTACTACTAGCTCTGTAGAACTTAAATTCTATAGAAATGGAACTGATGAGATTTTACCGATTTCCCGTAATGTTAGCTTAACAATAGATAATACAACTATATCCTGTAAGATTGTTAATGGAACTTATGAAACAACTTATTCTGTTCCAAAAAGAACTTATACTATAACAGCTGTTGTAGATAATGAAAAACAAACTATTAATTTTACTAAAGATATCTATGTAAGTCCTGAAGGTAATGATGATAAAAACGGTTCTAGTTGGGATAATGCAGTTAAAACTATTAGTCATGCAATTGAAATAGTGCCAAGTGGCGGTGTTATTTATATTGCAGATGGTACTTACAATGTAACTAGTCAAATAACTATCTCTAAACCTATAACTATTATTGGTAATGGAACTAAAACAGTCATAACCAATAATCGTGGCGGTTATGGTGTATTTACTGTAAAGAATAATGTATCATTTTATAATTGTGCTTTTGTAAATAGCACTGCAGATTATGGTGGAGCTATTTATAATGTAGATGGTGAATCTAGCGTAATTGGATGTAGTTTTATTAACAACACCGCAATTCAAGGTGGTGCAATTTACAATCTTGGAGATTTAAACGTAAGTAATAGTGCTTTTATTAATAACACTGGAAGTAAATCTGGTTATGCAATATTTAGTCCTGTATATTGTGATGCTAATAATAATTGGTGGGGTAATAACACTCCGGATTGGCAAAAATTAATTAATAGACCCGTTATCCATAATACATATGCTGTTTTAAATTTAACAGCTAATGATACTTCTGTAGCTCTTAATTTCTATAAAAATGGAACTGATGAAGTTTTACCAATTTCTCGTGATGTTAGTTTAACTATTGATGATATAAACCTCACTGGCAAAATTGTTAACGGAACTTATAAAACAACTTATTATATTTCAGCTGGTAATTATCCTATAGTTGCTGTTGTAGATAATGAAAAAATAGCTATTAACTTTGTTAAACATGTTTATGTAAGCCTTGATGGTGATGATAAAAACGAAGGATATGATTGGGATCATGCAGTTAAAACTATTGCTCGTGCAATGGAAATCGGCGGTGTGATTTATCTTTCAGATGGTATTCATGAGTTAGATGGTCAAATAAGAATTAATGAGACTGTAACCATTATTGGTAATGGATCTAAAACATTTATAACAAACAGCCATGATAAAGAAAGTGCATTTTTCATAACTGCTGATAATGTAGCTATTTATAATGCTACTTTTGCTAATAATACTGCTGTGTTAGGTGGTGCAATCTATAATGAAGGAGTTAATTTAACTATCCAAGGTTGTGCTTTTATTAATAACACTGCAGAGTATGGTGGTGCAATTGCTAATTTCGGTTCTGGTTTTAGCGTAAGTAACTCATCATTTATTAACAACAAGGCAGTTTCATACAATGCAATTTATTGTAAACTTTCCTGCGAAGCTAATGATAACTGGTGGGGTACTAACAATCCTGACTGGACTAAATTAGTTTATGGAACTGTTATTCATAAAACTTATGCTGTTTTAAATTTAACAGCTAATTATAGATACATAGGTCTTAATTTCTATAGAAATGGAACTGATGAAGTGTTACCTATTTCCCGTGAGGTTAATTTAACAATTGGTAATGAAAACTTCAGTGAAAAAATTGTTGATGGAACTTTCACAAAAGAGTACCAAGCTCTAGATTATGAATATAATATAACTGCTGTTGCAGATAATCAAAAACTAGCTATTAGCTTCTTTAATAATGTTTATGTTGATTATGAAAACGGTAATGATTTAAACACTGGTGCTAACTGGAAGAATGCTGTTAAAACTATTGAACATGCAAAGGATATAGTACTGACTAATGGTGGGATTTATCTTGCAGACGGAACTCACGTGGTAGCTAATCAGGTAACTATTGATAGAAATATAGCTATTGTAGGTAATGGAACTAAAACAGTTATAACAAATAATAAAAACAATAAAGGAGTATTTAATATAATTGGTAATAATGCAGCTATTTATAATTGTACTTTTGCAAATAACACAGCAGCCAGTGGTGGTGCAATCTATATTAACTGTGATAATGTTACTGTAAAAGGATGTAGCTTTATTAATAACTCTGTAAGCAGTAATGGTGGTGCAATCTACAATTATGGTAAACATTCTGCTGTAAATAACTGTACTTTTATTAATAACTTTGCACAGTGGGATGGTGGTGCAATCCTTGATATGGGCTCTAATTTCACTGTAAGTGGTAGTATTTTTATTAATAACACTGCACAAAGGACTAATGTTACAATTTTCAGTGTTTTCAATCCTTCCACAGCTAATGATAACTGGTGGGGTACTAACAATCCTGATTGGACTAAATTAGTTAATAATAATGTTAAACATGATAGTTATGCTGTTTTAACTTTAACAGCTAATGATGGTGTGGTAACTGTTAATTTCTGCAGAAATGGAACTGATGAAATTTTACCATTTTCCCGTGATGTTAGCTTAACAATTGGTAATGACAAATTCTCTGGTAAGATTGTTAACGGAACTTATAAAACAAATTATACTCCTCCAAAAGGCAATTATTACATAAATGCTACTGTTGATAATCAGGAAGTATCTATTCCTATTGTTAATTATGTTCATGTGGATCCTAAAGGTGATGATGCAAATAACGGTTTTGACTGGAATAGCCCTGTTAAAACCATTGGTCATGCAATGAGTATTGTGCCTGAAAATGGTAGAATTTATCTTGCAGATGGAACTCATGTGGTAGAATCTAGAATATCTGTTTCTAAAACTGTACCTATTATAGGTAATGGTACTAAAACATTAATAACCAATAATGCTAATGGTAAAGGAGTATTTTATGTAAGCGCTAAGAATGTAACTATTTACAACTGTACTTTCATTAATAGCTCTGTAATGAGTGGTCGTGGTGGTGCAATTAATAATAATGGTTGGAATTTCACTGTAAGTAATTGTATATTTATTAACAACACTGCAGATGTCACTAGTGCCGAAAAAGATAGATTAAATGGTGGCGGTGGAGCAATTTATAATTCTGGTAATAATTTCCGTGTAATAGATTGTGTATTCATTGACAATTTTGCAAATTCAACAGATGTAGGTGGAGGAGCAATCTATAATCAAGCTGCAAACTTCGAAGTAATAAACTCCATATTTACCAATAACTCTGCAAGAAATTGCGGTGGTGCAATCTACAGCTGGGAAGGCGGCGATTTCTATGTAATTGATAGTACATTTAATAACAACTCCGCAGCTGCTGATGGTGGTGCAATCTACAATAGGATTGGTACTAAGGTTACTATAAAAAATAATACCTTTGCTGATAATGATGCTAAAAGAGGCGTTGCAATTTGTAATGCTATTTTCTATGCTTCAACAGCTACTATTAACTTAACAGATAACACATACTTAGGTATTGGCGATAATAAAACTTATATTTACAATACAGGTACTATTCTCTCACCAGTGACAGTTACTGTTTTAGGAAATGAAACTGTTGAGACTTATTATGGTGAAAACTTAACTGTATTTGCAACTGTTACTACAGCTGACGGAGCTAGTGTAAGTGGAGGATCATTAAAATTCATTATTAATGATACTGTCTATTTTGCAACTAGTCAGGATAATGGTATTTATGATGTCAAATATCCTGTAAAATTCACAGGTAAACAATTAGTTAATGCATCTTATGGAAATGCAGATGATGTAAGTGTTAAAACAGGTATTTTAGTTGTAAAAACCATTTCTAAAGTAAATGTTCATGTTGATGATATTGTTTGCGGTGATAGTGCAGTAATTCAAGTTAATGTTACTTCCGGTGCAACTGGAAATGTATCAATTACTATTAATAATAAAACTCAAGTTGTAAAACTAAATAATAGTAGAGCTACTTTAAATGTCGATGATTTAAATGCTGGTGATTATAATGTATTTGTAACTTATAATGGTGATGTTTATTACTTGAAAAGCTTGGCAAATACTACATTTACAGTAAATAAGACATCTGATTATAATATGACTGTTGATGCTCCACAAATTATTGAAGCTGGTGAAAATACTACAGTTATAGTAAATCTTCCAAAAGACGCTACTGGTAATGTGACTATCTTGGTTAATGATAAAAACTTCTCTGCTGAAGTTAAAGACGGATTTGCAAATGTTACAATTTCAGTATTAGGTATGGGTAAATTTAATATCACAACAGTTTATTATGGTGATAATAATTATAATCCAATGTCTAAAATCACAGTAATTAATGTAACTTTACTTTCTGTTGATTTGGATGTTAATGATGTTGTTATGACTTATCATGATGGAAGTCGTTTAGTTGCTAAATTAACGGATTATCTTGGTAATCCAATAGCTAATGCAACATTATACTTTACTATTAATGGTAAAACTTACAGTAGAACCACTAATGATAAAGGTAGTGCATCTATAGCTCTTAATTTAGAATCCCGGAAATATATTGCAAATGTAACTTACAAAGGAGAGGGTATTTATGGTGGCGATTCTAAAAACGCAACTGTAACTATTAATCCAAGTATTATAGCTAATAATCTTGTTAAAATGTATCAAAATGATACTCAATTCCATGCAACATTCTTAGACAATCATGGAAAAGTATTAGCTGATACTACTGTAAGATTCAATATTAATGGTGTATTCTATAACAGAACAACTAATGAAAATGGTACTGCTATTTTAAATATTAACTTAAATCCTGGTAACTACACATTAACAGCATATAATAATGTTACTGGTGAAGAACTAGGATTCAATGTTTTAGTAAAATCTTTAGTTGAGACTAGTGATTTAACTAAATATTATTTAAATGAGTCTCAATTTGTAGTTAAAGTATACAACAAAGACGGATCACTAGCTAATGGAACAAATGTAACATTCAATATAAATGGTGTATTATATCATAAACATGTGATAAATGGTTATGCAACATTAAATATTAATTTAAAACCTGGAAGCTATGTAATAACTTCTATGTATGGTAACTATTCAGTAGGAAACAATATAAAGGTATTACCTACTTTAGAAACAAGTGATCTATATATGAAGTATCATGATGGTAGTAAATTCAATGCTACTGTCTTAGATGGTCAAGGTAAGCCATTAGCTAATCAAGTTGTTACATTTAATGTAAATGGTGTCTTCTATAATAGAACAAGTGGAGATAATGGAATAGCTAGTTTAAACATTAATTTAAACAAAGGAAAATACATTATCACTTCTATGTGGAATGATTACAAAGTAGGAAACAAAATAGTAATTTCTTAGGTGGAAGTTCAGGTGTTTCACACTTGAATTTTCATATTTCTTTTTTTTTAATGTATCTGTATTTCTACATGTACATATCAACTACTAAAATGACTTTTTAAGTAAAGACACTTTCATTTAAATAGCTAGTGCTATGTTTAAATTAGATAGTATTGATGTTGTAGCTATTATAGATTACCCTAAAATTAATTTAAAGATAGATTTTTTCATTGAAGATTTTTAATAATTGGGTAAAAGCTATTATAAAAAAATGAGTTGTAAATATTAAAAAAAGAGTAATGTAAGCCTAAAAATATTAGGCTAGTCTTTATGGAGATTGGTTTGTTTTAAACACTAAAATAAAGGCCCATCTTGCCAGGACCCTGGTGTTGGCATATTTGTATCTTCATTCGGACCAACAATAAAGTTGTCAGGGTCGATTATAATCTTTACTGAACCATTGTTGGAATTGTAATCGGAGGTTGTTGCTATTTCACTAGCTGATACACTACTCATTATCATGAAAAATGTTAATAAGAATAATAAGATTACAGTAAGTTTTTTATTTATCATTTTTTATCTGTTAAAGGGGGTGTTGATGTAGATATATTTTCCAAATATCTACATCTAATATGTTTTTTTTTAGTTTTTTTGTACAACACTGTAGAATATGATCATTTTTTCACCTTCCGAGTGTTTTGTTTTTTGGTCTTATAATATGCTTTTGAATGCAATACAGATTTCGCATAACATGTTTGTCACCTTCCTATTTGTTGTTTTTTTACATATTTTTTTGGGGGTCTTATAATATGCTTTTGAATGCAATACAGATTTCGCATAACATGTTTGTCACATTTTTTAATTTTGTATAGATGTGATTTCATCTATCTGTGTCTAGTTATAAGTATTTGATTAAATAATATATAAAATTTTTGTAGAAAAATTAAACAGTTAATAGAATAAACTGTTTATCATTGAACAGTTCTTAAAAAAAGGGTGTGATCCTAATTGTTAAGAGTATTTTGGAAAAATCGTAGTGCTGATATTTTCCTATAAAAAAGATTAATAAAAGCCTAAAAATATTGGGATAGTCTTTATGGAGAGTGGTTTGTTTTAAACACTAAAATAAAGGCTAGTCTTGCCAGAACCCTTGGTGTTGGTATGTGTGTATCCCTGTTAAAGGGGGAGTGTTGATGTAGATATGTTTTCCAAGTATCTACATCTAACATGTTTTTGTATAGATGTGATTTCATCTATCTGTGTCTAGTTATAAGTATTTGATTAAA
>CAVDAS010000033.1:0-16466 GCA_963606955.1 Bacteroidaceae bacterium | reverse complement strand
TAAAAAAAGTAAAAATTGTGGGAAAAAACCCACTAAATTAAGCTATAACTTTAAGAGTGTTGTACACCATGATATTTTGATACCATGCACTATCTTGAATAGCAGTAATTAACTGATAAGTTCCAGCAGGTAAACCTATTTTAATTTTAGCTATTCCTTCACTGTCAGAGTATGCACCATATGCAGTTGAATTATGGACAAATAAAATTAATTGACCGGTAACAGGATTGCCGGAGTTTTTCTCTGTAATTTTAGCTTTGTAATAATCCCCTGTTTTAACAGTAGAATTCAAAATAGAAATAGCAGCAGTTAATTTGTTTACAGTGACTTTACTTGAAGTAACTAAATCTTCATAATAAGCAGTACATATGTAGTCACCAGGGTTTAGGTTAATGTTTAAAAAAGCAGTACCGTTTTCATTAGTTTTACGATCATAGAAAGCACCATTAATGTTTAATTTAATAGTTTTGTTAACCAAGGATTTACCTTGACCATCTACAAGAGTTACAGAGTATTTTCCACCAGCTTTATAATCAACTTTAATATCTTTTGTAACAAGTCTAGATAAAACTAATACATTGTTTGAGCTTTCTTCACCATTTGACGGATTGTAAACTGTAAGAGTGTAATTACCTGGATCTAAATTAATATTTAATCCAACAGTACCGTTTGCATTAGTTTTACGATCATAGAAACGACCATTAATGTTTAATTTAACAGTTTGATTAACTAAAGCAGTTCCATTACTATCTACAAGAGTAACAGAGTATTGAGTACCGTTTTGGAAGTATTTTTTAATATCTGATCCGTTAATTGTAGATAAAACAGTTACATTAGTACCTAATGCTTCATTATTAACTAGATTAAATGCTGTTAAAACATATTTTCCAGGGTTTAAATTAATATTTAATTTAGCCATACCACTTTCATTAGTGTCACGTTCATAGAAACGACCATTAATATTAAATCTAACTGTTTTATTAACTAATAAATTACCTTGACCATCTAAAAAAGTAGCATAGTACTGAGTATCATTTTTAAATAATTTAATTATATTATTTGCATTAATAGTTGAGATAACAGTTATAGTATTTTTAACTGATTCATTAGTAACTGGGTTTTTAGATACAATTTCATAGTCACCAGCAATAAGATTAATAGCCATAGACGCAACACCTTTAGTATCGGTAGTTTTATTATAATCTACGCCATTAATATTGAATTTAATAGTTGTATTAATTAATGGATTTCCATTAGCATCTAAAAAAGTAGCTGAGAATTTAGTACCGTTTTTGTAGAATAATGAAATATTATCAGAAATTATACTAGAATTAGAACTTGAATTATCTTCAACAGTTCCATTACCCTCAGGGGTACTTCCGTTTGTTTTTACATCACCAATATCTGAAATTTCAGATACAGTATTTACATCTGCAGAATTAACTGCAGAAACTTGTTCAGGTACAGTAACATCATCAACATCATTTACACAGACAGTATCATTACTGTCAATAGCTTCAGCACTTACAGCTGAAAGAGATAATGCTGTTAACAATATTAAAGTAAATAAAAATATTTTATTAAACTTCATAATATCACATATTAATATCATTATTTTTCAATAATGTAATATAAATTATACATTTTATGATATATAAATGTTAATATAAAAAGTAGTTCAACACCACAAAAGTGGTGATGATTAATTAAATTATAAATTTTGAGATACTCTGTCTTTAATAATCTCATATACACGGGTATCAATACCTAATGGGTCAGCTAATACAATTTCCCCATCAAAATCAAAGCTTTCTTCATCATGGTCATGATGGTGGTGATGATGCCCGTGGTCATGATGATGCTCATGATGTCCGCCAGAGATTTCTGATTCATCAAAATCACTTTCGATTCCTAATAATTTTGGAATATCTCTTTTTGTATGAAGTCCATGAGCTACAAATACCGGAACAACGATTATTTTTTCTAAATCGTTACCATTAGCTAATTTATTAATACTTTGAGGAATATTAGGTTCCCTCATTTCCATAAATCCATATTCAATAATAGCTTCAGGAAATTCTTCTTTATACATTTGTGTATATGCTTCAATTACTTTTTTACCTTGGTCTAATCTGCTACCATGGCTTAAAAGTAAAATTCCAGTTTTAGATAAATCACTAGTCATTATAATCACGTGAAAAATTAAATAAATAAAATATGGAATTTATAAAGCTTTTTCCATATTTTTTACTAAGATATCAATTAAAATATCATCTGAACCAATAGGTTCTGGATATAAAATTTCCCCTTCAAATTCAACTGGGTCTAAATCATGATGATGGTGATGATGATGCTCATGACCATGTTCATGACTGTGTGAATGTGAATGGGAATCAGCCTCTTTTAAACCCAAAATAGTTGGAATATCAGAAGTTGTATGAACTCCAGGAGCTATAAATACCGGTACAACAACTAGTCTGTCAATTTCATTCTCATTAATAAGCTTGTTAATAGAAGTTGGAATATTAGGTCCTACAAGTTCCATAAACCCAAAATTAGATGGATACTCAGTAGTTTCGCTAAATTTCCTATAAATTTCAGTTATAAACTCTTTATTATATTTTAATCTGCTTCCATGAGAAACTAATAAAATTCCTGTTTTAGCATCATCATTTAAATCAGATTCAGCTAATGCCTCATTAATTCTTTTATTAATAACTTCTAAAAGGTCATCATCTGGTCCAATTGCAGGTAATAACACAATATCTCCATTAAAATCAACGTCCTCAGCAACAGATAAGTAATGATCCTCTGGATAATTACCATCAGGACATCTAGGATCAGTTTCAAGCGGACTTAATCCTAAAAGAGTTGGAATATCAATATTAGTATGAATTCCAGGAGCTAAAAATACAGGAATAGCTATAATTTTTTCAAGATCTGGAACTTCTTTTTTTAAATTTTCAATAGCTCCAGCAATGGAAGGTTTGGCTACTTTCATGTAACCTACCTCTGTAACAAATCCAGTAGCCTTATTAAATTTATCTTTAATCTCATTAAAAGTAGTTTCTGCAAAAGGAAGACTACTTCCATGGCTTACTAATAGAATTGCAATTTTATTTTGTAACTCTAAATTTGAAACCATAGGAGATTACTCCATCCTCACCATCTTCTCTAATTTTTCTAAAGACCATTTCAACAGGGTCTCCAATTTCAATATTGTCAACATCACAGTCAACAAGTTGTGCAGTTAATTTAGCTCCTTCTTCTAACTCAATTACAGCAACAGCATAAGGTGCTACTTTTTTAAAGTCATCTGGAGCGGACCTAATTACTGAAAAAGTAAATATTTTTCCTTTACCGCTAAATTGGAAAGGTTCAAGGTCTCCTTTCCTCCTACAATTAGGACAAACTACACGAGATGGGAAGAATAATTCTCCACAAGTGTTACATTTGGAACCTATAAGATTATATCTTTGTTGTATATGACGCCATGTTCTAACAGTATCTGACATACAAATCCTCCATAAAAAATTTTTCTATTACAGTATAGTATCTCTGAAATAATATAAAAAAGTATTTTTTTTAATACATGGGATGTGGGACAAATACAAAGAAATGTTTCTCAAAAAAATTTAAAAATAAAAGATTAGTTTTATTTTTGGCACACATCCCCTAAATAGAGAAAAAAGAAAATCACCAACTAACAAAACTTCAAACCCAATTTATTAATACCCATCCACCTGGAAGGTCAAAAAATTCTGGGTACAACATACCATTCATCGCTAGATAATTAACCTCGAAAAGTTCACGGCTCGCCGCGAGACTAGATGTGCTACTAAAAGAAGATTCAGTAACTACAGCAGTACTTATCCCATCAGTAGCTGCAGCCCTTAGAATTGTGCATATTTTAAAAGCTATGAATCCAGATAATGCACCAGCGGCTGCGCCAAGTGCTGCACTTATTAATACTTGCTTCCAATTAATATTATTATCATAATATCCCTCTATAACAGCTTCAGTAGCACCAAAAATAGCTCCGATTCCTGCACCAGCAACTACTGCTAAAACAACACCTACACCAGGTATACAAGCCACAGCTGCAGAACATACTATAATAGCTACAGTTGCTCCAATTCGAAGAGCAAATCTTTCAAAGTTACTTAAACCCTCCTTATTAGCTACATCACATGTTGTATTTGTAAGATTAGTTTTACCATTGTTGGCGTTACATACATCATTTCCTTTCCCATATGCATGGTTATTTGAAAAAGAACAATTAACTAAATCCACAATACCTCCTTCATTATATATTGCGCCACCAAATTTTGCATAATTATCTATAAATGAGCAGTTTTGTGCAGAAACATAGCCATAATTTTTAATTGCACCACCTCTATCCTGTTTAAAAGAATAATCTAGTTTATTATTTGTGAAAGTAGAGTTTGAAATAAATAAAAGACAATGATTTTCTATTGCTGTATTAAAACCACTCACAGTTAAAGCATCAATTAAAACTATGTTTTTTTCATTAAACATAAAATGAAATTCATTATCTAAATCCGGATTTTTTACATTAATTTTAGCATTATTTCCAATTAAATATAACATACCAACATTTACGTTAAAAAGTGATCCGTCATCCCGTGTTCCCATATTAAAAGTGTGATTACTTTCAAAATTTAAAAATGCACAGTTAAATTTCTGATTATTATAATAAGGATTTTGCACAAATTTTATTGCATTTTTTAAATCATTATCGTCATGAATATATTCAAACATGCTTAAAGTACATGTACAATTGTATTTTTGAATATTAGTTAAAATATTATCTTCCATACTAACAAAATCAGATATTAAAGGGATTATAGAATAAATATTTTTTGTAGACTGATTTGTTAATGAAAATACACATCCAACATTTTTTGTTGGATTCCAATAAGCATCATACTTTTCAACCATATAACTATTATCATCAAGACGCATACCTTTAACCACATGAGTAACAGTCTTGGTTGTATTATTAACCGTGTTGTTTTGAACATTAATATTTAAAAATGTGCAATTTCCATATACTTGAGAAATAGGTGCAACAAAACCCGTATCATTATTAAATAAATTTCCATGAGAAATTAAAGAACCAGACATGATATAAATGGAACTTCCCTGATTACATTTAGCAGTATTATTTAGAAAATATGAACAACTGACTTTAACATTATTAGCTAATGAATAGATAGCACCGCCATAGGTACCAGTATTATTTTTAAAAGTATTCATTACAAATAAACTGCCAGAAGATGGCCCGTCAATATAAATTGCACCTCCCCGACGGGCATTATTATTATTAAACTCAATTACTGAGGAAAATATTGTTGAATTAACATAATAAATTGCACCACCATCATACTTAGCATTATTAGACATGAATCTATTATCAAAAGATGCTAAGTGGCTATTTCTAGCATAAATTGCACCTCCCCATTTAGCATTATTATTACAAAAAATACTTAAAGAAATAGATGCGACTACACTATTAAGATAAACCGCGCCCCCACAAGATTTTTCAGCATAATTCGGGGAAATCCAGCCAAAAAAATTATCTATATTACGTTCTGAAATATTCAAAACACAATTATTTGAAATAAACTTACAGTGTGAAATATTCAAAACACACTTATTTGCATTAATAGCCACACCAGAAGTTCCATTGAAATTAATGAAATTTGTATTTAAAAAAGTAATATTACCCTTATCAATATTAAATAAAGAAACACAAGAACATCCATCAATTGTATGATTTTTACCATCAATTGTATAATTCATATTATTAAGTACAATACATTTGAAATTACTATCAACTTTCCCATCGTACTTATAATCATTATTTAATTCCAAAGTATTTGAAGTACTACGGGAAATAAGCTTTTCTAAAGCCGTTAAGGATTTTGTTTGTGTATTGTTTAATGATATATCTACTTTTGAATTATTTGTATTTAAATCCCCTTGTTGTGTGTTATTAACATTAGTTTTAGTGACGGAAATATTTTTAGAGTCTAATGAATGGAAATTATCAGCCATATGGGAACACTTTCCACTCAAACAATCAACATGGCACGTGCTATTATTTATTATATCCTCACTAGCTGATACATTACCGATGCCTATAAATAAGAATAATAATAAAATTAAACTAATTTTTTTATTCATAATAAACACATATACCGTAATATCCTGTTTGTAAAACAGCTCACCATTTATAATTATTTAATGAATTAATTTAAAATACATATAAAGCTTTTGTAGAACAAGTAAACAGTTTAAAGAGTAAATTGTTCACGATTAAACAAAGGTAACATCTAGAATTAAAAAGCATATTCTCACTTTTTCACATTATCACACTTGAAAAAATAATTTATAAATTAGAAGTTAAATTTCAAGTGATGAAATATTTAAAAATAGACTCTAAAGGAAATATAATAACTGGAACAAGTGTAATTCTAATAGCTTCGCTTATATTAATTTTAATTTTTGTTTTAACAAGTATAAACACTTTAGAAAATGAAAATACCGATTCAATAGCTAATGATAATCTTAAATATATTGTTAATGATTATAATAGAAATTTAGAGGTTTTATCCAGAGATTCAATAGCTGAAGTTACAGAGGAAGTTTATCATGGAAAACATATTTTTAACTCAGAGCGGGAAATTAAAAAGGTTTTAAATAAAAAACTAGCTGATAAAAACAAAGAATACGAGGAAAAATATGGAGTTTCAATATCTTCTAATGTTGTATCTGTTAAAAACACAGATGACCCCATTAATTTAGAAGTTACAACTCATCTAAAGCTTTCGAAAAATAAGGATAAATTTTCAGGTAATTTAAAAAGTATAACCTCTATTGAAGGGCTAAAAGACCCTCTGCCTTATGCTATTTTAACTCCTTATAGTGGAATCTGGCATGATGATAAGACAATCCATTATGGAGCTAGCCTAACAGCTTATTTAGCCCTCCATGCTGTTGATAACTCAGAAGGTTATTTAGGTGCTACTAGCCCATTAATAATAAAAAAATGTCCATATGATCCTTATATTCATCATGGTGATAGTGATACATTAAAAAGCTGCTTAAAAAATGGTTATTTCCATGAAAGTGCTGACGGCAGCTGTTATTTATGTAGACTTGAAGGAAAAGGAATTTGTCCACACTATGGACTTGAAGTTTTTATTGTTCCACATACTATTGGAGTTGAATATTCTGTTTCCGGCTCAGACCATGTTGTATTTCACGATAGATACCCAGGATATAAGATGAATCCTGCGGACCCAACTGAGCTATTTTTAGACGTTTCCCATAGAACAAAATATGGAGTATTAGTATAATGAATGAAAAAGGAAGTATTTCAACTGAAATATTGATTGTTTTAGTTGTTATTCTACTAATTATAGGTATAGCAGCTAAATTTAGTGAAACAACATTAGATAAAATAGCTATATCAACAGAAAATGAAAATATTGAGTTATTACTTTCTCAAAGTGTTGATAGTTTAATTAATAATGTCGGAAGCGAAAATTGGGAAAAATATATCTTTGGTACTCCAGGATTAGCTATATTAAATGAAAATGAAGCTATTATTCCAAATAGTATTTCTTATGAAAAATTTTTAATTTTAGGAGATAATTATAAGAAATTAGTTGATAAAAACATTTTTAATTCAAAAATTAAAACTTCAATGGAAATTATACCTCAAGAGAGTAGTATTTCAAGTGTAAAAATCGGTTCTCAAGAAAACACTAAAAATGTCTATAGTGTAAATAGAATGGTTAAATGTGATTTTTATAAAAAATATGTTATAAAAGATTTCCAAACAAAGGGAAAATGTAATCACAATCATGGGGATGACTATAGCTGTAATTATTTTAAAGTATACAGAAGTTACCTGCGAAATAATGATTATTATCTTTTAATTGACAAGAATTCAACAGATAATTTAAAATGGTCTATGGATACTACTAGAGTAAAATTGCCGGCTGTAGAAAGTGTTACAAGCAATAAAATCTATTTAAACAATAGAATAAACCTAGAATTTCCAATAACTGATTTAAGTTCTATTATATTTATCCATTTTAATAAAAAAGATGTTAAAGCTGTTTTAGTCGGCGTTCCAAAAGATTTTGATAAATCAAAACTGGATTATGATTATTTTAGAACAAATAACTGTGAATTTATCTTAAAAGGATGGTACTAAAGAAAAATAGCTCCAGTAATGATTACTGAAACTGAAATAAGTATTAAACTAGATATTGAATCTGTAACACTTGTTGAAATTGGAATTAAAATATTATCCGGATCATATCCCCTATTATATGAAACAATAGAAATATAATAAACTAAAATTAGCATAATTGGGATTAAAATAAATCCAGCAATTGAACTAATTAATATTATTTTATCAAAACCAATACCAGATACATTTAATAAAACAGATGAAGATTCTGCAAGGATTCCTATAAATGGATACATTACAAGTGCTAATAATAATATAATTATGAAATTATGGATAGATTCACTTCTAGGTCTTCTAAGAGGTTCTATAAGACCAGAATGTATACCGGAAGACAGTCTTGCTGATAAAATACTTACTAAACCGCCGCTTTCTCCTGAAAATAGAGGTACTAATGTAAGTAGAGTTGGATTAGAAAGTAGTGTTTCAAGTGAACTGTTAAGGATTCCTCCTGCAGATACTCCTAAAAGAGAACATATAAGTAAAACTGGTGTAGATTGTTTAATAATCACCTTATTTTCCTCTGAATACTTATAACAGTATGCAAAACTAAATAATACAAGAGGAATAATTACTACAAAAACTATTAACTCTAAATATACAACAGATTTTAGAGCAGAAATTATAAAAATAGCTACTACAATAGCAGGTAAGGTAAATAAATCACCAACTGCAGCAACTAACGGAGTTGTAACATTATCCGGATCCCAGCCATGTTCAAAACTTCTAAATGAAATAAACATAGTAACCGGAAGCATTATAACAATAGAGATTATTCCAGCTATTAAACTAATTAAAATAAAGTCTACAATATCCATTGATGGAAATCCGAATATAACACAAATAACTTTAGCAATAATAGCTAAAAATAAAGATAAAAATAAAGTTAACACAAATGAAGAGAATATATTGTTAAGTAACTCTTCAGAACGGTTAAATTTAGGGTCTATTATACCAATATGAAGTGCAGTAGATAATCTGGATGCAAAGGAACCGAATATATTTCCTCTCATTCCTATAGCTCCAGGAATAAGAACTAGTAATCCAGGGAAAGTTTCAAGGAACGTATTCATGTTTCCAAGAACTACACCTGCAATTAAATCCCCACAGGCACAAATTAATAAAGCTATAAGACTTTCTTTTAAAATATCATCGTGTTCTTTTAGAAATGATGAAAAGGTAGAACGCGTATGGCGAATCATCTTCTGTTTCATAAATATCACTACCTCTCATCATTTTAACCACTTGTTTATTTAATTAATCTTCATCTTCTTCTAATTCATCAGGAATATCTTCTAGGGAACATGCACCAGATGCAAGTTTTTCTAAAAGGTCTGCACCAGCTTCTGTGCCTTTTAAAATTAATGTATCATCTGGAAGAATTAATGTCTTTTTATCCGGACCATATATCCATGAATCTCCACGTCTAATAGCTATAACCCTCATTCCAGTACGATTTACTAAAAGTAATTCGCCTAATGTTTTATTAGCTAAATCTGAATCTAATTCTACTGAAAGCCTAACAATCATTTTATCAGATTCAGACATGACCATTTTAAATACAGGATGTGGCTTAAATCCTGTAATTACTAAATCAGCTAAATCTTTAGCAGCATTAGCTATACTTTCAGCAGCTTCAGCCACTTCAAGTAATGCAGTCAATTTCTCAGCATCCTCATAAGAACGTGCTGCAACTAGTGATTCTTTCTTAATTTCATAATTCATTGAATTTACTGTATTTTCAAGTTTTAAAACTTCTTCAGCTGCATCTTTACTATTAAATAAAACAGCAGAGTAAGCTAAATCAACCATCAATTCCGACATATTCTTCATTTCAATTAAAATATTTTTAATTGACATTTTTATTACCTCTAAAGATCAAATGGATTATTTTTTAATAAACAAGCCCTTCTAAGCTTCAATAATGTTTTTTTCTTAGCTTTTAAATCATCAGGTTCCTCTAAAATTTCTTCTAAAGGTTTTCTTATGTAATTTACAGCTTCTTCTTCATGAACCCACAGACAGTCCTTACAATTCCAAACATTTTTACCTTTTATCCATTTTCCACCAGTTGAACCATCTCCGCATGGATAAAACGGACAGTAACAAAAATCACAGCACTGACCATCATAATGGCATGGATAAAACTCACATTCCCTATTTGGCCCATGAGGAATTTCTCCATTTAAAAATTTCTCATAAAAATCATGGGAAAAAGGATGTATATCATGTTTAATTACATATCCTCTTGGAGTTACTAACTTACCTTCTTGTACATAAGTTAAATCATTTCCAACAATTAATGTACATGACATATTAACCATGTCCTCAGTTAAATCTTTAATTTTAACAATAGTCTCTTTTGCAGGTTCATAAGTACTATCTACAATTCCGATTAATGCATCTTCACCCTTAATTCTTAAAACACATTCTACAAACCTTCTAAAAGGTTCTTTACGCGTTTTACTAATAGGATTATAAATTGCAATAATTAAATTAGCTTTTAGGGCAAACTCTAATTTTTTTTCTATTTCAGATAAAGGAGTTAAAATATTGCTTAAACTAATATTTGCATAATCATTTAATGGAGCTCCCAGTTTATTTGCTGCATAATTAGCTGCAGATACTCCAGGATAAATTTTAACTTCAATTTCTTCATCATACTTACTAATTATTTGATACAAAACATTTGCCATTCCAAAGACACCTGGGTCTCCAGAACTTATTAATGAAACTGTTTGGCCAGATAAACTTTTATCAATAGCTAATTGGGCTCTAGCTATTTCATCACCCATTCCTTTTTTTATAATCTCCTTATCAGAAATTAAATCAGAAATTTGAGCTACATACTTTTTATATCCTACTATAACATCAGATTCTTCAATAGCCCTAATAGCTCCCAAGGTCATGTTCTCTCTATTCTGACCAATTCCAATTACATTAATCATATAACCATCTCAGTATAATTTTAAAATAGACTGTATAGTGATAGAATTAGGATCAATATCTACTTTTCCACTCTTATATGTTGCATTAGCCTCAGCTACGATTTTGTAGGATGGGTCCTGACTAATTACAATTTGTGAAGAATTAGAAGCAGGTGATGCATAACCTAAAGCTTCAATAGTTACATTTAACTCCTCATTATCTGTATCATCATTAGTAGTAGCGTTCATTGAATCTACATTAACTCCATCTACCTTTGATAAATCCTCCAGTGACTGAGCCACATCCATTTTATTAGAGATGTTTACAACTGTTGGATCTTTAACTAAAGCATTATTAACACTCTCAGAATTAAAAATACCCGTAATTTTTGAAATCTGCATATCTATTAATCCTTGAATGTCTGGAGCTTCAGAAGCAACAATAGTATATGAACTAAAGAGTCCTACTTCAAAAAATACTACAAATAGTACAACAACTAGTATTATTCTAAGCGCTTTTGTCATTTTATCACATTACTTTATCTCTGCATAAACAGAAATATTAATGATTTAATTATATTTTTAATATATAATAAAAGTAACTAATATTATAATTTAATCTTAACATAGACGAAATTATTTTAAAAATCACGACCCTAATTTTTTTACTATTAAGAAATAGTTTTAAGGAATTTAATGACACAACAACAGAAAAATCAACATTTAAATGTTATATTCATTAAAATAGTAAAAGAAAAACAATAGACTTTTAAACTTCATAAATAAATTTAATAATTAAAAAAAACAATTCAGAGATAAAATGATTAAAGTAGGTTATTGTAATGTTAAGAACTTAGATTTAAATAAAGCTTATGTCTTAGTTTCTAAAAATCGTAAAGAAAAAATTGATGAATATATGTTTGATAAAAATAAAAAAGAAAGTGCAGGAGCAGCCCTTCTTTTAAAAAAGCTATTGTCCGAAGAAAACATCACAAATCCTATAATCAACACTGGAGAATATGGAAAACCCTATATATCCAATCATGAAAATATTCATTTTAATTTAAGCCATTCCAATGAAATGGTTTTATGTGCAATATCTGATATGGAAATTGGGGTAGATATTGAATATATTGACCCTGAAATTGATTTAACCCTAGCTAAAAATTATTTCCACAATAAAGAATATGAAAATATTATGAATGCAAAAAATAAAGCAGAAGAATTTTTTAAATATTGGGTTTTAAAAGAAAGCTACATGAAATACACCGGCCTTGGAATGAATATAACACTAGATAGCTTTGAAATAATAATCAACGAAAAAATTAAACTTAAAAATGATAAAAAAAATCTAAAATTTAACTTATTTGACTATAATAACTATAAAATCGCCATTACAAGCCACTACGATGACTATGAATTAAAGGAATATAATATTGAAGAGTTATATTAGATTTTTAATTGAAAAATTCTAAAGTATTTAAATAACTTATAAACCTTTTAAGATAATTTTCATCTATTTCTGGCCAGTCAAAACCATAGCTATGAAGAATATCAATTGTTTGATTTATGCCCAGATTATCCCAGTAAGCAAATGAAGAGGTATCTGAATCTTTTATTGCCATATTTGATGTAATCAGACCCTGAATATTCTCATCCAGATTTTTCCTACATGTTTCAATAAATTTTTCATCATCAACTTGCTTAATATCATAACCAAAGGAATTTAATGCATTAACAATATCTTCAATATGTATTAAATTATTGTTTTGACAATTAAACACCCTGCATTCTTTTGGAGTTTTAGCTAATGTAATAATAGCTTTTGCAGTACAATCAATAGGACTTATCTCCATTTTAGCATCATAGATAAAATTAGATACATTTTGAAGGTTTTTAATTGACTTAATATTAGCTAAAAATGCATTAGTATTATAATTTTTCTGGAATAAACCATCACTATAACGACCCATAAGGTTTCCAACCCTAATCACTTTTACATCCAATCCATTAATAGCTGCCTCTAATACATTTCTTTCAGCTAAAAATTTACTGTTTATATATTTATTTGACAAATCCTGACCATAATATAATGTTTTTTCATCAAGTTTAATGCCAGATGCAAATTTTTCATCCATATAAGGTAAAATAACACTTAAAGTTGATATTTGCACAAAACGTGCTCCTATTGACTGTGCAAATTTAATTCCATTTATTACACCATCAACATTAACCTTAAAAATATAATCATCAGCTGTATAATGCTTTACAATAGCTGCACAATTAATTACAGTGTCAATAGAATAATTTTTAAGTTTTTTAAACCCGTCAAAATTAGTAATGTCCCCTTCACTTAAAATAATACGGGATCCAATCAAATCAGACAAATCTTCATCAAAATAATAATCCATTAAATTAACTAAACGATCCCTGCAAGATTCAAACTCGCCTTTTCTTAACATGCAATAAACTGTACCTTCTTCATTTTTAATATATTCATATAAAACATGAATTCCAAGATAACCAGTAACTCCAGTTAATAATAAATTACCAATTTCCTGTTTTTTACCTTTAGAGAAGTTTTCAAAAGTATTTTCACTTAAAAGATTATCTATACTTGTATAATCATAATTATCGTTGTTAATTTCTTTTATATCATGATTACCAGACAAAAATTTAGCTAATTGTCTTGGTGTTTGATTATTGAAAATATCTTCATATTTTACTATATAATCACGTTTAATTAACTCTAAAATAAGTTTTGATGCAATAAGTGATGTTCCACCAATTTCAAAGAAGCTATCTTCCGCACCAACACTTTCAATACCAATAACAGATGAAAAAATCGAACAGATCAACTGTTCTAATTCATTTTCAGGAGCAACATAATTCAGATTTAATTCTGGTTTCGGTAACTGGTTAATGTCAGTTTTACCATTTAATGACATTGGCATTTCATCAAGTTGCATAAATACTGTTGGAACCATATAATGAGGCAAATGCTGTGTTAGATACTCTTTTAAATCATCGGCCTCAACTTCATTTTCTGCTGTGAAATAAGCGCACAAATGTTCATTATTGTTGATTTTTTTAATAACTACAGTTACCTGTTTTATATTGGGATACTGAGCTATATTATTTTCAATTTCACCAATTTCAATTCTCAAACCCCTTAATTTAATTTGATTATCGATTCTGCCTTTAATTGATATTTCACCATTTTGCTGTTTAACTGCATAATCCCCGCTTTTATAATATCTGATACCATCCATAGTTAAAAACACGTCTTCTGTTTTCTTCTCCATGTTATAATATCCCCTACTTACACCAACGCCACCAATGTATAGCTCACCAATTACTCCCTGAGGCAATAATTTCCCATCAATGTCTCTAACTTCAGTTATACAATTATACAATGATTTTCCAACAGTGATATTATCTGCACTAGTAATTTTATTAGCATTACAGGTTACTGTTGTTTCTGTTGGACCGTAAAGGTTGAAAATGTTCAAATCAGGATATTTCAAAAGTTCTTCAACCAAATCTCGAGAAAGCTTCTCTCCACCAAGCCCAATATAACTGAAAGATGATAATTCCTTAGAAAATTCAGGATATTCAAGATATTGCCTTAATCTTGATGGAACAATAATTGCAAGTGTATCAGGTTTTTGTCTTTTAACAAGGTCAGTTAATGCTTTAATATTTTTTATTTCATTATCATTAGCTAGTACAAGTTCCACGCCAAATGTTAAACCCATAAAATCAAGTAAAAAAGCATCAAAAGATACTGTTGAAATAGCAAGTATTTTATTCATCTTTGAATAAGAATTATAAATCATATTGCTCTGATTTTTAGCAAATAAATTAGTAATATTTCTATGACTAATCATCACTCCTTTAGGATTTCCTGTTGATCCTGAAGTGTAAATCATATAAGCTAAATCATCTAGAGAAATATCCACATTGGGATTAGCAGTATTTTCTTCTAAAAGCAATTCCTCAACATCAGTTGATTTATCAATATTTGCCAAAGAAATTAAATAATCCACATCACTATTTTCAAAAATATAATCAATTCTAGCTTTAGGATATTCAATATCTACTGCTATAAATGCACATCCTGCTTTTAAGATGCCTAAAATAGCTGAAATAAGATTACTATCTCTTGGAAGCATTACTAAAATGTTACTTTTTGGTTTAAGGCCTTTTTTGATAAGGGCATTAGCAATACGATTAGCTTTTTGATTAAGCTCCTCATATGTAAGCTCAGCATCGCTAGCAACTAATGCAGTATTATTTGGAGTTTTTTCGACTTGTCTTTCAAAACGTTTATGGACAAATGGAATATCTACTTCATTAAAGACTATATTTTCACTTTCAGTCTCAATAGCTATATCACAAAGCCTTGTTTTGCTAATATCACCATTGATTATCTGATTTGTAATTTTTTCAAAGCTTGATAAAAATAAATCCATGAAATCCTTTGTATATAAATTATTATTGTAATATAATGACAGCAAAACCGTTTCATCATTTTCAACAATGTTTAAAAGATTTGAATATTCTAAAGTGTTTAATCTTGAAGTTTCATTAAAATTATAATAAAATTTAGGCTTTAAAAAAAGCTCATCATCACTGACATAATCTTCAAATTCCAAAGTCTTATTATAATCTTTGTGAATTTTTTCTAAAAAATCTTTGATATAAATTTCCCTGTTTTCGAATTTAACAGCAAATGGAACATTATTTTCATTAAAAATTAAAGCATCAGATGAAAAATTAAATTTATTAAGTGTTAAAACTAATATTCCTAAGAAAAACTCATTAATTGAAACTGAATTGGAATTAATAAATTCAGCAATATTTTCTTTTTTAATTTCGTGTTTAGACTCATCAATTGTGATTTTTTGTTTTCCTGTGTTTTTATTTGGAGAAATTAAAGTTGATTCATCAAAATTTGCCCATATTTCTGATAAATATTCATTTAATAATTTTGATTTAATGCCCATTTTATCATCTACTAATTTAATTAACAAAAAACTATTTCATGCTATTTAGGTTAAATTCCTGCATAATTTCCTTTATTTAATTTTTAAAGTTATTTATGATGTTGAAAATAATTATAAATTTGTTATTTCTCTTTGAATAGTATTATTCTATTTCTAAAACTATATAAAATATGTGTGTAAGTAAAGACTAACTTTCAAAATAAAGAGCATATAACTTATATTCAGTTTTATACTGACTTTAAT
>CAVDAS010000032.1:0-16597 GCA_963606955.1 Bacteroidaceae bacterium | reverse complement strand
ATAATTAGATGTAGTTTTACATCTCTAATCAATTTCCAATATTTGGATATTTCATTAGGAAGAAGAGCATAATTTTAAAATTAATAACTATTAATTATATTTTAATTAATGGATTTAAATTAGAAACTAACAAGGAATTATGCTTTTCCTTTTTTTTAAAGATTTATTATTTTTAATTAACAGAAGGTATGTACTATGAAAACACTTGAATGGGAAGATAATAAATTAAAGCTTATAGATCAAACAAAACTTCCAGATGAATTAAGTTATGTTTATTGTAATGATTATAAGGAAGTTATTGTAGCTATTAAAGACATGATTGTTAGAGGAGCTCCAGCTATTGGAGTTGCAGCTGCTTTTGGGATGGCATTAGCTGATTTGCATGGTGAAGATTTAGATAAAGCCGCAAACGAGATTAAATCAGCAAGACCAACAGCTATTAATTTATTCTGGGCAGTTAACAGGGTTTTAAACAGTGATAATCCATTAAAAGAAGCTTTAACTATGTATAAAGAAGATATTGATACTAATTTAGCTATTGGGAGATATGGTGCTGAGATAATTGAAGATGGTGATACTATTTTAACACATTGTAATGCAGGAGCACTAGCTTGTGTTGATTATGGTACTGCTCTTGGTGTTATTCGCTCTGCATTTCATCAGGGAAAAGATATTGATGTAATATGCGATGAAACACGTCCTCGAGGTCAGGGAGCCAGATTAAGTGTTTGGGAAATGCAACAAGAAAACATTCCTGTTAAATTAATTCCTGATGTGGCTTCTGGTTATTTAATGTCTCAATACAAAATCAATAAAGTTGTAATTGGTGCAGACAGAATAGCTAAAGGAGGTGTTGTAAATAAAATTGGTTCTTTAATGGTAGCTCTAGCAGCTAAGCATTTCCATGTTCCTTTTTATGTAGCAGCTCCATTATCTACTTTTGATAAAAATGCTTCTGTATTTGATACTGAAATTGAACAAAGAGATGGGGATGAAGTGAGATATTATGGAGGATGTAGGATTTGTCCGAAGGAAACTGAAGTTATTAATCCTGCATTTGATATTGTACCAAAAGAGCTTATTACTGGTATTATAACCGAAAAAGGAATTATTGACCCAATTTAGGTGATTATCATTACTTGTGAAAATTTTTCACAAAAGCATGTTATTTTGTTTAGTATACTTTTAGCATTAGCTTTTGTTGTGATTTTTGGATTTGGAGCAGTAACTGTTGGATTAATATTCATATTACCTCAACAAATACTTAGCATACCAGCAATGGATTATATTTTGTCTGCAATTAATGATATTGTTGCTTTTGTGTGTTTAGTAGTTATATCTAAAAAAATAGGTTTATTTGAGGATATTCCATGGAATATAGGTGGAATTTATAAAGGTTTACTTTTAGGAATTCCAGTTTTATTATTTAGTTTAGTTCAATTATCTGGAATTTTAGAAGCAACTTTTGATTGTACTATTTCAATTAATGTATTTGGTGTTGTAGCTGGTTTAATATATTGTGTTGCAATAGCTGTGTGGGAAGAATTCCTCTGTCGTGGTGTTATTCTTACAAACATGCTTAAAAAGTGGGGTAATTCTAAAAGAGGAATAACTAAAGCGGTTATTTTATCTGCATTTATATTTGGTGGAGCACATGTTATCACTGGTTTTGGCGGTGATTGGACATCAACAGGTATTCAAATAGTTTATGCATCCTTTATGGGATTATTATTTGGTGTTATTTATATTAAAACTAAAAGCTTAGCTTCTACTATTGTACTTCACTTTATATTGAATTTAACTGCTTATTTATTGCCATATATAATGCCATATGCTCAATCTATGAATCCTATAATGTTTATATTATCTGTATTCGGATTTGTTTGTCTTTGGATTATTGAAACTTATGTATTAATTGATGATATAGCTAAGAAGTTACCTTAGCATCAATTGCAACATGCCACATTCCAGGACTAGTAGATTTAACTTTACGAGTATTTAAAATCTCGACTTTTTTATTTTCTTTTTTTGCAGCTTTTTGTAGGCGTTCTATTCCCTGACCATATGAATCAGAAAACTCGTAATAATTTATAATTCCATTATCAGCTATTAATTCCATAGCTAAGTCTAGAAAATCATAAGCAAGTCCTGGCAGGTTCATTATAATTCTATCAAATTTTTCATTAAAATTTTTACTAACTTCTCTTGCATCTCCGCATATTGCTTTAATGTTGTGTAGTTTATTTAAATGGATATTTTCATTTAGATATTTAACTGCATTTTCATTAATATCAATAGCTGTAATTTTCACATCATTATTTTTAGCTATTACGACCGGAAATGGTCCGATTCCACAAAACATATCTAAAATATTTTCATTTTTTCTTACACTGTCACTTACTCTTTTTCTCTCAGTAGCTAGTCTTGGTGAGAAATAAACTTCTTCAACATTTAATTTTAATCTTGTTCCATGTTCTTTATGGATAGTTATAGGATTATCTTCACCAGCAATAAGCTCCAGGGCTCTAATTCTTATTGTTCCATGTATTGCACTTTTTTTTACATAAACTGATTTTCTTTTTGTAAATTCTAATGTAGCTTTTCCAATTTTTGATTTTTTTTCTTCTAAATTCTTGGGAATTTCTACAATTACAATATCTCCGATTATGTCAAATGATGTTTTTAAATCTTCAATTTCCTCAGAAGTTAAGTCATCTTTAAGTAATTCAGTTATATTTTTAGGATATCTTTTTATTTGCTCCAAGGGAATATCTACAATGTCATAATCAGATTTAAAATCACTGGAGTTTATTGGTATGAAACCATATTCATCCTGGGTTTTTATCTTATAATCCATGTTCATTAACTGTTTTTCCATTAGCTTTTTTCTTATGTTATTTAATTCTTTTAATGGAACTTTAACTGATTTCATACTAAAATACCTCAATTTATATTAATCTTTGTTTTAATTATTATTATAATATTCTCTTAAAAAAACACTTTTATACTATGTTTTTAAAATCTTATAATATGTTTTATTTAGTGGGATTAGGTTTATTTGATGCAAAAGATATTAGTCTTAAAGGTTTAGAATGTTTGAAAAGTGTTGATAAAATTTATGCAGAATTTTTCACTTCTAGACTGTTTGGTTCAAGTTTTGATGAAATTGAAGCTCAAATTGGTAAAAAAATTGAAGTTTTAGTTAGAAATGAAGTTGAAGAAGAAAGTAAATTTTTAGATGAGGCTATTGATTCAAATGTAGCTTTAATTACTGGTGGAGATCCTTTAATAGCTACTACCCATAGTGATTTTTTAGTTCAATGTTCTAAAAAAGGTATTGATTATGAGGTAATTCATGGTTCATCTATTTTATCTTCTGCACCGGCTATTTCCGGACTTCAGGGTTACAAATTTGGTAAAGTTACAACTATTCCATTTCCAGATTATAATTTCTATCCAAAATCTCCATATGTAGCTATTGAGGAGAACTTAGCTATGGATTTACATACTTTAGTTTTACTTGATATTCAAGCTCATAAAGATCGTTACATGACTATTAATCAGGGTTTGGAGTATTTAATGAACATTAAAAATGATTTGGATTATGAAGGAGCAGTTAATGAAGATAGTTTGGCTATTGGAATTGCAAGAGTAGGTTCTAAAGATGTTGTTGTAAAAGCAGGTAAAATTAGTGAATTGATTGATTATGATTTTGGTGGTCCTCTTCACTGTATTGTAATTCCTTCTAAGCTCCATATTGTTGAAGCAGAATATTTGGTTGAGATAGCCGGAGCTAATAGTGAAATTCTTGATGAAATTTAATTTAAAATAAGGGGAGAGAAGTAGAATGTGTTTCAGTGTTCTACTTCTTAAATTCAATGAAACATATCATAATATATTTTTGGAGATTATAAAATGGTTGACTGATGTTCATTGTCTGACATGAATTTTACTTCACATCGTATTATAGTTTATTTTTATTACATATAAATGTTTTCATTTAATGTTTTATAAAGTCACCATGATTTTGTTTTTTGTTTGTTAAATTTATGTGAAAAAATACTTGCTAATTTATGTATAAGAAGTTACAGTAGTATTATACATGACAAAAAACAAACGTGTTACCATTACTATCAATAATGATTTGGACTTGCATTTTCGTAAATTAGCTTCATCTAAGATGCTTTTTGAAACGGGGTGGTATTCTAAAGCTGTTGAAGAAGCAATAGAGTTGTGGATTGAAAATGAAAGTCTTTAAATTTTTATTTTTTTTATTTTTTTAAATAAGCTATTTTTATTAAAATTAATTGGATGTTAGCTATTGTGTGTGATTTACAATTTGGAGGCAAAATTGTAATTATTTTTTTATTTTTTGGATAAACTATTTAAATTAATAAATTGTATTTATTATTAATAGGTGCTCAAAATGGAAAATGATGATTATAGAACGGTTAGAGTCTATACTAAAAAGTACACTAGTAAAGACAAAGATGGAAATGTTATTGAAAAAGAATCAAAACAAAAACAAGTTAGTCTTAAAAAAGAAGACCCTTTTGAAGATAATGATCTTGTTTGTGTTCTTTCAAGTGAAGAATATGAGAATTTAATTAGTAATCAATTTTCTAAGGATAAAATAGCTGATTATGAGGAAATTATTAATAAAAAAGACAGTGAAATTGCCGATTTAAATAATCAGATAGCTATACTTAAAGATTCATTTTTTGATGATGTAGATGATTTAAAAGAACAAATCAATGATAAAGATGAACTGATTAAAGCTAAAGATGAAATTCAAGAACTTAATAAAAAACTCAATAAAGTAGATGAGGAAAGAGTAGCTATTTTTAAAGAGCTTGATTATAAAAATAAGATGATTTTAGCTTATAATGTGGAATTAAACAAATCTATTCTTAATGCAATTAATGTTGTTATTGATGAAGCAAGAGATAATATTAATAAGAGAAATGCCCAGTTAGTTGAAGATTTAGAAAAATCCATCTCAAAAGCTAAACATGATGTAAATGAGAAGAATAAAGCTATAGCATTTGAGATAAATAGTACTATTGATGACATGAATGAGCAAATTCGTGAAACTAGTATGATTAAAATGCTATTGAATAAAAATAGGATCAATTTAAAAGTACCTACTGATGATTTACTTAAACCTTTTGAGTTTGATTTTAGTGTTGAACAGCTATTATCCGGTCAGGCATTAGAACTTGATGCATCTGAAATTTTAAAAGAAGTAATGCCTAAACTTCCAGAACCATTTTCCAAATATATTGACACCTTAGAGGATATAGAAGAAGAAATAGAAACTATTGATGTTAAACACAAAAAAGAGGATTAGATTATGGAATTTAAAACTGTTAATACAAATAATTTAAATTTCAAATATCCTGTAACTTGGGAAAAAGAAAAAGCAGATACTTATAATAATCCGGATTGTGTAGCTACATTGTCTAAAGGGGATAAAAATTTAATTAATGTTGTAATGTTTCCAACAAGGGCAAATATTGAAGATTACAAATTATTCATGGAAGATTCTATTAGTGATGATGGTGGAGTTATCTTAAAATCTGATTTTGTTGAAATTGCTGGAAAGCCGGCTATTAACACACATGCAAATATGGATACTCCGGAGATTAACTTTGATATTTACAATTATGTGTTTATAGAAAATGGAAATATTTATATCTTTGAATTAAGAACTGTTGAAGCTTCATTAGAACCAGTTACAGAATTTAAAGACATGATTAATACTTTAACATTAAAATAATTGACTATATTCTAAAAGATAATCTTTGTGTTGTTTATCTAATATTTTTAGGGCAGAAACATTTTGAGGATTGGTTAGGGATCGTTCTTCAACTAAATTTCTTAATGAGCTATTTTTCATATGACTTTGGATTTCTTTAATTACGAAATTAAGAGTTTCAATATTTTTTTCTTCAAGCTCTTTCCTTGTTATATCTTCGTAAATAGGGTATGTTTCTAAGTCATATGTCTTAGTTGGGGTTAAAAGAACATTTAAATAGCTATAATAATTGCTGGAATCTGCTAAAAAGCCATCAACTCCCATATAAACTAAAAGCGGCATAAATGATGGTTCAGCAAATGAAAATATTAAATAGCTAGTTGGACACATATTTTTTCTTAAATTAACAATCATCTCACTAAGGTCTTTAGGATGTAATAATAATTCATCGCTATTAGCTATTATAAATCCATTATAACCTATTTCTTCTAATTGTTTTAAACATTCAACTCTTAGATCAATGTATTTTGAACCTTGAATTGTAGCTATATTGCATTTGTCTACATTTTCTTTAGCTAGTCTTAGTGTTTCTTTAACATTAAACTGAGCAATTTCGCGTTGAACATTATATGCAGATCCTTCCGAAGGTGCTACTTTAATTTCATTTTTAAAAAATAATCTTGGTGTAGCTTTTTTGTTTAATTTCCCAACTCTTCCAGGTCCATCATGTGATTTTATTTCAAATTTTTCAATCAATTTAAACATTCCATTTATTTTCTTAACATTATATTGGGTTTACTTTCTATTTTAAGGTTATCTAAAATAATATTGTTGGTGTAATCTTTTAGGTTACACTTTTGAAAAATTTAGTAAGCTTTATATATGCTTTTTTAATAGAATATTAGTATGGATTTGAGGATGATATTCCAATGATTATCCAAGGTGTGTTTTCAATGTCTATTATTGATAATCTAAAATCTCTATTTAAAAGAGACAAAGATGATGAAGAAAATGGTATTAAAGATTCAAAATCTGAAGATACCAAAGTTACATCTTCCAATAATTTTGATAAAAGTATTGTTTCTGGAACTAAAACCACTGAACCTATGGTTAAGGTAAAAATTAGTTCTGATGACGATGACGATATGACTTTTAAAAAAGACGTTAAAACTTCTGAAACTAGTGATGTTGACAAAAAAGAAGAAATTGTTTTTAAAATTGATGATGCCGGAGAAAAAACCGAAGTTCTTGAAGAGCTTGATATTTTAACTGATGAATCAAACGAGGATGAAAAAGTTTCTGAAGATGAAAATGACACCACTGAAGCTGAAGATGAATCTAAGGATGAATCTGAAGAAGTAGTTAACGACGAAAAAGTTGAAAACGAAATTTCAAAAAATATTGATAAAAAGAGAGATAATATGACTTTATTGACTGATAAAGAATTATTAACCGATGCAAATCGTGATAAAGAATTTACAGCAGAATTCATTGATGCTGGAATCGAAACAGTAAAACACTGTTTCCAATGTGGTACCTGTGGTGGAAGTTGTCCTTCTGGAAGAAGAACTCCTTATAAAGTAAGACAAGTCGTAAGGAAATGTTTACTTGGATTAAAAGAAGAAGTAATCTCTGATGATGCTTTATGGATGTGTACTACTTGTTACACTTGTCAAGAAAGATGTCCTAGAAGTGTTAAAATCGTTGAAATCATTAAAAAAGCACGTAATGTTGCTGCTCATGCAGGTTACATGGCTTTAGCTCACAAAAAAACTGGTTTATATGTAATTAAAACTGGTCATGGTGTACCTATTAATGATGCAACTAAAGCTTTAAGAGCTAAAATTGGTCTTTCTGAATTACCAGCTACTACTCATTCATTCCCAGAAGCTTTAGAAGAAGTACAAAAAATATGTAAAATCACTGCTTTTGATGATTTAATTGGTTATGATGAAGCAACCGGAGATTTAAAAGAATAATTTAATTGAGGAGAGTATTAATATGGAAATTGCATACTTCTTAGGTTGTATTATGAACAACCGTTACCCTGGTATTGAAAAAGCAACTAGACAATTATTTGACGCATTAGATATTGAATTAAAAGAAATGGAAGGAGCATCTTGTTGTCCTGCTCCTGGTGTATTCGGTTCTTTTGATGAAAAAACATGGGCTTCTATTGCAGCTCGTAACTTATCCATTGCAGAAGAAATGGGAACTGACATCATGACCGAATGTAATGGTTGTTTTGGTTCTTTAACCGAATGTAACCACATGTTAAAAGAAAACGAAGATAAAAAAGCTGAAATTAACGAAGTATTATCTGAAGTAGGTAAAGAATTCAAAGGAACTACTGAAGTAAAACACTTTGCACAAATCTTAAGAGACGATGTAGGATTTGAAAAATTAGCATCCCTTATGGAAAAACCTTTAAACTTAAATGTTGCTGTTCACTATGGATGCCACTTCTTAAAACCAACTGCTGAAATCGGTATTGAAGATCAAGCAGAAGACCCATCTATCTTAGATGATTTAGTAGAACTCACTGGTGCTAAATCTGTACCTTACAAAGACAAAATGATGTGCTGTGGTGCAGGTGGAGGATTAAGATCCAGAGATTTAGATGTAACTTTAAGCTACACTAAAGAAAAACTCGAACACATGACTGAAGCTGGTGTAGATGCTATTGTTAATGTATGTCCATTCTGTCACTTACAATTTGACGCAGGTCAAACTGAAGTAAATGAAAAATACGGAACTGATTATGCATTACCTGTTTTCCACTTAGCTCAATTATACGGATTAGCTATGGGATTATCAGCTGATGAATTAACTTTAGATGCACAAGCTATTGATGCAGCTCCTGCTTTAGCTAAAGCATTAGGTGAAAGTGCTAAATAATTGTGAGGATTAATTTCCTTTCAATTTTTTATTTTTTTAGACATTGAAAACACACTTTGGTACAAATCATTGAATGAAATTATTTTTTCATTCATTTTTTATAGATTTTTTTTTAGTTTCATTTTTTTTAATCCCTATATTTTATAATTTTAAATTTTAGTTTTATATCTTACGAATGATTCGTAATTAACTTTATATATCATTAGCATAAAAGATATGAATATTAAATTCAATGATTTAAATTTAATATATTTTAAGGTGATAATATGTTTGTAGCAACATTAGATGGTATATTTAAATATCCTGATATTCCTGAAGAGTATGAACCATATGTACAATTCAAAGCAACTATTGAAAAAAGAGAAGTAAAAAGTGGTGATGAATTAGCTATATTATGTATTTCCGGTACTGATAGTCATCATGTTTTATTTTTAGATTCTTATGATAATATTGGAGAAATTGAAAATGAATTAAAAGATGCTGATGCTAAAATTAATCACACAACTTTAAAAATTATAGGTGGACATTTATGAGTTTACCTTCTGAGCAAAATTGGTTAATTGTTCTTAATCTTTTGACTGATTTAACTAAGAAAGGTTATGATATTCCTAAAGGAATTAATCCTGAATTAGGTTTAATTAGATCTTCAATAAGCTCATATAAGAAAGATCCGTCTCACCCTGATTTGATTAATGGTTTAGCTAAAGCTGAAATGTCTTTAAACAATATTCAAGAAACACTTTTAGAATTAGCTTCTCAAGAAAGTGAGGAATATGTGGATAAATGGTTAGGTTTATTTAAAGAAGCTATGCAAGGCAAAGAACTCTTTGAATTTCCTAAATCCCGTTCTACATTCATTGTCAATACTCCTCCAGGTTTAACAACTGGGAGAATAACCTTGAAAAAAGCGTTGGCTGAGGAAAGAGTTCAAGAAATAGCTGAATGGAATGGCCTTATAATTGAATTTGAAGATGATGTTACAGTTGATTTTCATGGGGATAAAGAGGATCTTAAAACTGGTTTGAAAGAAATGGGGTCTTTCTTTTTAGAATAATTAAGTGATATTTATGAAAATTTTAGCAATAAGTGACGTTCACGGAGAAGACAACGAAAATTTATACAAATATCTTAACAATAATGATATTGATATTGTCATTATTAATGGAGATATTACTAATTTTGGTCCATTAGAATTTGTTGATGAATTTATTAGCAAAATACTTGATTGCGGTTGTGAAGTAATGGCAGTTCCAGGTAATTGCGATCCAGCAGGAATTTGTAAAGCAATTAGGGAATCTGATGCAATTTGTTTACATAATAACATTTTATCTTTTGATAATGTTGTTTTATTTGGATATGGAGGTTCTAATCCTACACCATTCGATACTCCTGGGGAAATTCAAGATAATAAAATCTATGGGGATGTTTATGAATTATTAGCTAATTATGATTTTGTAGCTAATGATGAAGTACCTAAAGTAAAAATATTAGTTACTCATGCTCCACCTTATAATACTGATGCTGATTTAACTGATGGTGGGGATCATGTAGGTAGTCAAGGAATCTTAAAATCTATTCATGAGTTCCAACCTCAAATTAATGTTTGTGGCCATATCCATGAAGCAAAATCTATTAGTAAAATTGGAAAAACTACTGATGTAGCTAATCCTGGAATGCTTAAGGATAATGGTGCAGTTTTAATTGATATCGGTGAAGGTTCTGATTATACAATTGATATGATATCTTTAAATGAGTAAATACTTTACTTATTTTTCTTTTTTTATTACTTAAAATCAAATCACAACTTTTATTTAATATTAATATGAAATATCTATTTGTATTCTAAAAATTAAAATAATTAGTTTGTGATTATCATGATTATGATTAAAGGTGCTGTTGGTAAAAAGGAGTACAAAGAGCCTTTTTCAAAGGGGATAATGGCTCGTTCTTTACACATCACCGATTTAGGCCATAATGAAGCTTATGAAATAGCTGCTTGTGTTGAAAATAAACTTCTTGAAGAAAATATTTCTGAAATTTCTATTGAAGATTTAGCTAAATTTGTAACTAATTATTTAAAAGACTATGTGGATCCTGTTCTTGCAGATAAATATAGCAAATGGAGAAATGTTAGAAAATCAAAAGAGCCACTTATTATTTTAATTGGCGGAGCTTCCGGTGTTGGAACTTCATCTATGGCATTTGAATTAGCTAGTCGTTTAGGATTAAAAAACTTAATCAGCACAGATATGATACGTGAGGTTATGCGTAAAATAGTTTCTAAGGAATTAAGTCCGGTTATTCACAAATCTAGTTTTGATGCATATGAAAGTATTAGAACTCCTCTTTTAGGCCATGATCCTGTTGTTGAAGGTTTTATTAGTCATGTGGATGTTGTGAATGTTGGTATAGAAGCAGTTATTGAAAGGGCATTAAAAGAAGGAATTAGTATTATTATTGAAGGGGTTCATGTAGTGCCTGGTTTCATAAAAGAAGACCTCATTCGTAAAAGTAACGTGATTTTATTTACATTAATTTCTAGGGATGAAAATACACATAAATCTAGGTTTTATTCAAGATGTAGGCAACCGTGGGTTAAACGTTCACTAGATAAATATTTAACTAATTTCCCTGTAATTAGAAAAACTCAGGATTTCATGATTAGTCAAGCAATAAAACATAATTCAAAAATTATTGATAATGTGGATGTTACATATACTATTGATATAATGGTTAATGAGATTATTGACAAATATGGAGGACGCTATGATGTTAAACAAGAAAGTAAAGGAGATAATGACGACTGATGTAATTACTATATCTTCTAATGTAGATGTAATTTATGCATTTGAAGAACTTATGGAGTATAAGATAAGTGCTATGCCGGTTGTTGATGACGAGGAGTTAGTAGGTATTATTACTGCAACGGATTTAGGTCATAATTTAATATTAGACAAATATGAGTTAGGAACTGATGTTAAATCTATTATGATTAAAAATGTTGTAACTATTTCACCTGAAAACACTATTGGCGAAGCTATTGAAACTATGAAATCTAAGGCTCCTGGTTCAAATATCTTAAATCAGTTGCCTATTGTTGAAGATGGTAAATTAGTAGGTATTGTTTCTGATGGGGACATAATTAAGTCTATATTCTAAATTATCATTTAATTTCTATTTTTTTCTTATTTTATTAATTTTTATTTAGTTACTGTAATAACTTTTTTTTCCAGTATTTTGTTTTTTAAGTTATTATTTTTAAATTAGTATAAATCATGATTTTTAAGTTTATTTATTTTAAATATTTTCATATTTAATTTTTTCAAGTTTTAAACTTTTATTTTTATAAATACTTTAATTATAGCTATTTTTATTAGTTAAATAGTGATATATTTTAGTTTCAGTAATAAGTTTTTTTTCTAGGATTAAAATTTTTTACTTAACATTTATATAATATTAACATCATATATTTATATGGCTAGACTGGAGGGTTAGGGGTCCTCTGTAAGCACATACCCCCTTTGGTGCAGTTGAAGTTCAGGAGGCGGCTTTTTAAGAAATTATGAGCCTAAGAAAAACGACATAGAAACTTCGTCCTACAGGATTGATGGTGATAGGATTTTTACTGGAGGGTAAAAGTTAATTATCTTAAATATAGGAATGTGTCAGGCCCGGAAGGGAGCAGCTCTACTATTAACAGTTGATGCTTGTAGAACCACGGGGTGGAGTTGGGTTTTTTAGATCACTTATAGTTTTGAGATTAGTCCACTTTTGAACATGCCATTTTTATAAAAACAATTAACTTTATTAATAAGTTTAAACATATTATAGATTACTTTGTTTTTAATGTATTGTCGGGATGGCCCAGCCTGGTACGGCGTCGGACTGCTAATCCGATGATCTTATGATCACACGGGTTCAAATCCCGTTCCCGGCGTTTTTAATTTATTTATCTATTTCTTGATTGTGATTGTATTCTATTCCTACAGGACATCCATGTATTGTTATTGATTTTACTAATGGAACTTTTTTAAGCACATTATTTTGAGCTCTATGGACTATTTCATGTGATTCTTTAAAAGTCAGATTCTCATCAAGTTCAATATGTAGTGAAACAACACAATAAGGCCCTAAATATGCTACTTTAATATTATGTGCTCCATGTACTTGGGGAGTTTCAATAGCTGCATTTTCAACATCTTCAATTAATTTTTTAGAAGGTATTTTACCCATGATACTATCTATATTTTCTTTTCCAATAGTATATGCTGTTTTTAAAACAAATATGCCTATAATCAAACCTATTATTGGGTCCATTAATGGATATCCACTATTTGATGCAAAAACTCCAACTAAAATAACTAATGATGATAAAACATCTACTTTTTGGTGTTGTCCGTCAGCTACAATAGCAGGGCTGTTTATTTGTTTTCCAATTTTTACAATATATCTACTAATACAAAGGTTAACTCCTATTCCAATTAAAGCCATTATTGCGGCAAGATAACTTGGTGTGGTTATAAGTTCTGGGTGAAATATTTTGTTTATAGCTCCAGTTATAATCTCATAACCAACTATAGTTAAAAATAATACAATTGTAAGTCCAGCAATAGCTTCGGCACGACCATGTCCTAAAGGATGTTCTGCATCAGCAGGTTTTTGCCCTATTTTAAATCCCACGTATGCAATGGTGGAAGTTACAACATCTGATAGAGTGTGAGCTCCTTCAGAAATTAATGCATAACTTCCGGACATTATTCCAACAGCAATATTTAAAATAGTGAGGAAAATATTTGAACCTATTCCAACAATTGCTGCTTTTGTCCCGTCTTTGGTTCTAAATTCATCCATTATTTAGCACCTTTTTCTAAAATATCCATAGCTTTTGATATATTTTCATAAGAGTTTGCATAAGACATTCTCACATGATTTTTACCATTTTGTCCAAATGCAGCACCAGGAACAGTTATAACTCCGTTTTCAGCTGATTTTTTAACAAATTCTTCAGGATTTTCAATTTTTGGAAATACATAAAATGCACCCTGAGCATTTATAGTTTCATAGCCTATTTCATTTAATCTAGATACAATTAAATCTCTTCTCTTTTTAAATTCGTTAACCATTTTTTTAACTGTATCTTGAGGTCCTGTTAATGCTTCATATGCTCCTCTTTGAGCTATTGAATTAGCACATGCTATATTATATTGGTGGATTTTAAGTAATTCTTCCGTATATTCTTCAGCTGCATTTAAATAACCTATTCTAAGGCCGGTCATTGCATATGTTTTTGAAAATCCGTTTATGGTTATTACATTTTCGCTATATGCTGATGGTGAGTAGTGTTTTTTATCGTAGATGATTTTTTCATATATTTCATCAGATATAATTAAGAAATCATGATCCATAGATAAATCTGCAATAGCTTTAATATCTTCTTTATCCATTACTGCTCCTGTTGGGTTTGATGGTGAATTTAAGATTATTGCTTTAGTGTTTTTATTTATTTTTTCCTGAACATCCGCTGCTTTTAATTTAAATTCATTTTCCATTTCACAATTAACCCCAACAACTTTTCCATCAGCCAATTTTACACATGCTTCATATGAAAGGAAACTTGGATTGGGCAATATTACTTCATCATTTTTCTCAATAAATGCCTGTGCACACATATATAATGCTTCACTAGCTCCTGCAGTAACTATTATGTTTTCAGGATTTGTATTTATATTATTATCTTTTTTGAATTTTTCGTTAATAGCTTCTCTTAATTCAATATAACCTTTGTTAGGAGTGTAATGGGTTTCATTATTTTTCATTGATTCTTCCATAGCTAATTTGATATTTTGAGGAACATCAAAGTCAGGTTCTCCAATTCCTAAATTTATAGCATCGGGATTTGTAACTTCAAACATTTTTCTTATTTGAGATAATTCAATTGAACTTGTTCTTTTTGCAGGATTTATCATAATTTTTCCTCACCTATAATAATATATTAATATTATTAATTAAAAAATTTTTTCTAGTTACATACTCCACAGTTATAACATACTGAATCTTCACACCATGGAGTTTGTTTTTCTGTTTTTAATCTTCGGTTTTCTGTTTTTAAAAAACCCGGTTTAATTCCAACATCAATTTTAGACCAAGGAAGTTCATCATTGATGCTATAATTTGGTAAGTAATTTTCCCATTCTTTTAATGTAACATCTTTTGTTAAATATTTTTCAATAATTGCACCAACATCACTATTTCCACAAGATAATATATATTGAATTAGTCCTTTTTTAGGACTTTCGAACTTAACATTATATTTCCTTAATTTCTTCTTAAGATACCTTGTTTTGGTTTTAATATCTTTAAAATTATAAACTTCCCATTGTAGTGGTGATTGAGGTTTTGGAATAAGTGGATTAATACTAAATTTTATGTATTTTCTACTTTTATGCATATTAGCTATTTTTTCAATATAGTTAGATAACTCTTCTATATCTTCTTCTGTTTCATAAGGAATTCCAATTAAAAAGTATAATTTAATATTGAAATTAAGGTCAACTGCATTTTTTATTATAGAAAATATTGTTTCATCAGAAATATTCTTATTAACTCTTCTACGTAGCTTTAAAATAGATTCAGGGGCAATTGTAAGACTTTTTAACCCACTTTTTTTTAAAGTTTCTAAAGTTTCTCTAGTTAGTGAATCTATGCGCAGTGATGGTGTAGCTATCTGAAAACCTTCCTTTTCAAGAGCTTTTGTAAGACCTTCTAAATCATAATAATCCCCAACAGCAGCTCCAATTAATGTTATTTTATTTAAACCAGTATTTTCTCGTGTTTTAATAGCTATGTCAACTAATTGTTCTATTTTAGTTTCTCTTAATGGCCTGTAAAGATAGCTAGACATACAAAATCTGCAACCTCTTGTGCAACCTCTTGAAACATTTAACATAATTGAATCACTAAAAACAGTTTTATGAGTTTCATCATCACTTTTAGTGATAATTGGATTTGTTATATGGTATGCATTTTTCATATCTTCTACAAGAGCTATTTTAGCATTATTGTTAAATTTTGGAATGTATACTCCTTGTATATCTAAAAAATTATCCAAATTTTTATTTTCCAGATATTTATCTAAAAATTTATTTATAATAACTTCCCCTTCTCCAATTATAAATACATCAATGTAGTCAGATAAAGGCATTGGATTTGCAGTTGCACAAGGTCCTCCAGCTATTATTAAAGGATGATTTTCATTTCTATCTTTTCTTTTAAGAGGAATTCCAGATTGTTTAAGCATTTCTAAAACATTAAAATAATCTTCTTCAAATTGTAGGGAAAAACTGATTATATCAAAGTTTTTCATAGGATTATTTGACTCAATAGAATTAGTATTTGGATAGGTGATTCGCTCGCACCAGCTGTCTTGTCTTTCATTAATTAAATTATATAATATATTATAGCCTAATGAAGACATAGCTGTTTTATAAATGTTGGGATATGCAAGCCCAAATCTCAAATCTATGTTTTTATGGTTTTTTTTGAAAATATTTTTCTCATAAATCATGGAATCAACTATGAATTTTATAAGGTTTTTTTTTAAAAATTTACTTGTTTTTTGAATATTTGACTTAAATTCATTATTTTATAATTCTATGGCTATATTCTTGTATTTTTTATTATAATAATAAATTTTCATTGTATTTTATATTTAAAACTTCGATAGAATTAGATTTTAAATATATCACTTGCATTTATGTAATATTTATTGTTCATTGTTTGTTTAAATCTTGAATTTAAATTTAAGATACTTTATCCTTTTTTTACCTATTTTAGTATTATTTGAGTTTAATTTAAATTTTATAAAACTTTTAATTCTTTTCTTATAGATTTAATTAATTTAAATGGGTTTTTTTATTAATAAACTTGTAAAAACATTTATAT
>CAVDAS010000031.1:0-16763 GCA_963606955.1 Bacteroidaceae bacterium | reverse complement strand
TTATTATAGTTTATATATTAAATTAATTTTAAAAGAGGGGAAAATTTATGTGTATTGCAGCGCCTGCTAAGGTTGTTGAAATTAACAAAGAAAAACAAAGTTTATTTGCAGATTTCGGAGGAGTAAGACAGGAAGCAAAGATTAATTTATTACCAGATGTTGAGATTGGTGATTATGTTCTTATTCATGCAGGATATGCAATAGAAAAACTATCTGAAGAAGCTGCTAAAGAGTCCTTAGAAGCTTGGGAAGAACTTTTAGATGTTCTTGAAGAAGAAGATAGGGAAATGGAAAAAGCTAGAATGGCTAATTTAGATCAATAGATTGATACTCTATTGACTCCTTTTATTTTTAAAAATTCACTTAATATATCATTATTCATTGGATTTTCTGTTATTACTGTAAGAATTGGATTTTCTTCAAGCTCATTATCTTCAGCATAAGCCTGTCTTATATTGATACCTTTTTCTGAAATGATTTTAGTAATATCAGCTAGTATTCCTTCATTTTGAGCTCCAACCTCTATTTCAATAACTCCAATATCCAAATTTTTGGCTATATTTTTTAAAAGAGTTCCTGCAGGTAGGATATTACTGAATATGGTGTATAATTCTTCATCATTTTGAATTATTTCGATTGTTGATTTAATAGCTCGTCTGTCTACATCTGCAGCAATAGCTAATGCTTTATCACTTATTTTAAGATTACCGCAATATATTTTCCCATTATCGTTTAGAGATAATCCCAATTCAATCATTTTTTTAGCTACTCTCATACGTGCTGGATATTTTTTTAATTTTTCATTGATTTTTTCCCACATTTTAATCATCATTCCAACTTTTTGTACATTTATGTAATTTTTAGTTAGAATTAATATATAAAAATTAGTATTTTGAATTGTAGGTAAATTAGTTAATAAAATTAGTTTTAAAGTAGGCTAGATGGGATTCGAACCCATGACCTCCCGGTTATCAGCCGAGCGCGCTAACCAAGCTGTGCCACTAGCCTATGTTAATGTGTTGCCATGTATGTAAGCAACACTTATACTTATGATTGTTATTATATATAACCTTTTCGGTTATTTGTTTAACATTTCATTAATTGAGTCTGCCATTGCATGACCTTCAACTTGAATTTCAACTTTGTTAATTCCGTCTACGTTTTCAGCTGCAGTTTTTGCATCAGCAGCCATACGGACAACACTCATACAACCAGGGTTGGTTGGTTTAATAATTATTTTTGCAACGTCATCATTTACACTAATGTCTTGTACAATACCCATTTCTACAATACTTACACCCATGTGAGGGTCATTAATGGTAGAAACAGCATCTGTAATATCTTTTACTAAATCTTCGGACATACGTACTTCTCCTAAAATTTTAAAACTTATTTATATTTTTTAGCTTTGTTATATTTATAGGTACTTATTTGACTTTAAGAGTTTATTTAAACATAAAATAGGAAATTTAAGCAATTAATTTTTATATTTTGTTATGTTTAAATTTCATAATACTTTTTTCATTTTTAAAAGAATTTTAATTTGATTTTTAGAAAATAAAAGTTTTTAATTGTTTTTTACTCTGTGTTTTATTTTAACACCAATACCGTTGTGGCATTGTTCCATTTCACGGCCTGTTAATATTGCTTTTCCAACACCAACAACTTCATCATCTTTAACAACAACTACTTCATCATTAGGAATAATATTGTGGTCTGCTTTTTTAATTCCTGGGGCAAAAACAGTATTTGTCTCTAAATCAAAATCAATGTTAACAACATGTATATTCAAGTCTTTTAATATTTCTCCACCATATAAATTAAGCCTATATAATCCTACGTCTTGATTTAACATAGCTAGTTGTTTTCCATTACTAATGATTTTTCTATGGTATCTTCCTTTTGTTTTAACATCATCTGGAATGAATTTACATCCGTCCTTTCCAAATTGGTACGTAGCTATTGATCTAAGTTCATTTAAAACTTTATCTCTTCTATTAATTTTTTGATGGTTTTTAAGCTCCATTCTTAAATTATAAATAGAATCTGGTGAAGTTGGACGCCCATCTTGGCAAGTGTATACACAGTCATCAAGATATTGCCTGCAGACTTCTTCATATCCTCCACTTACATTAGCTACTACATTTTTACCTTTAACATATTTTGCAAGTAGTTTTCCAGACTCATCTATTTCATCCTGAGACCAATTGCCAGTTACACCAACATCATATGATTGAATTGGAAAAGTGTTTTCTAATTCTCTTGGGCAAATTCCAAAAGGTGAAGTTATTATAAGTTCTTGGTAGGATCTAGTTACTTTTCTAAACTTTTGATGAGATTTAGAATTAGAATAAGGTTTTTTCATACTGCAAGGCAATAAAACAACAGTATCTCCAAGAGGTTTCATTAACTCCATTCTTTGACGCCATCGCACAGCCTCAGGTCTATATAATGATTCTTCACTTGAACAAATTACTTTCATATTAGTCGTCCTCAAATGCTTTGATTAATTCATTGTCTAGTTTGATTAAGCGTTTAATATTTTCTTCAGGTTCATCTATTTTCCTTTGCCATTTATCAATAACAAAATCAATATCTACTTCTTTAGCTCCACTAATTAAGTTATCTGCATGTGCAACTATTTTTTCTTCAAGTGTTTGGGGAACATAAGATTTTTTAGGAAGTCCAAGCTCAGGTGCTTCATCTTCACTAATGCCTGCCCCGATATGTCTCTCTACAATATTTTGAACTTCTTTAGAGTAACCATAATTTTTAACTATTTTAGCTCCTTCAACAGCATGTCTTATTCCATGAGTCTTAGACCGACCAATATCATGTAATAATGCTCCTTTTTTAATAAGCTCAATATCTGCATTTTCAAAATTAGATGCTATTGCTATGGCTTTTTCATAAACTGCTTTTGAGTGTTTGATTACATTTTCAGGTGTGTCTTCTTTTTTTAAAATTTCAAGTTCCATATTATCTTAAGCATCAACCTTTTTAGTAAAAGATTTATAATTGCTCTCAACAGTTTTAATATCGTCTTTTATTTGTTTAATTAATGTAGTATTATCAAAAAATTCTAGTTCATCTCCACATTCTGGACAAATGAAATCATATTCTGTGGAAGTTTCAAAATCAAGTCTAATGTGTCCTTGCGGACATACAAAATACATTGTATCTTCTTCTTTTTCTAATTCCTCATTAAGCATTTTTAGATATTGTTCTGAATCATTTTTAATATGATTAATTACTTCTTGTTCTTCAAATTTCCAGGAATAAGTAAACCATTGTGTTTCCGGATCTTTACTTCTTTTATAGGAAGCTAATCCTAAATCATAAAGTTTGTAAAGGATTTTTCTAACAACATTTAATTTAATTTCAGTTTTTTCAGCAATTTCTTCGTCTGTTTTTACACCGTCAATTAATGCGTGAACAATTGCTAAATTGCTTTCATCTTCTACAACATTAGTTAATAATGATTTTACTAAAGGATCGTCTATCATTTAATTTCTCCTAAAAATGCTTTTTGCTTTAATAATAATATTATAAATATATTTTTTCTAATATAAATATTATTTCTTTCTTATAATTACAGCAGGAGTGTGAGTTATTGAATCAAGGGCTTCTATAGTCACATTAGACTCATCAGTTCCTAAAACAGATTTAACGCTATGTATTGTTGACATTTCAGTAGCTAATGATTTTTGATAGTCTTCAGCAATATTAGCTATTTTTAAACCTTCTTCAACACTAATGTTTTCACTACATCCTAATGGTGTTGATCCCATGTTTTGCCCCAATTGTCCTTTAACATAGCCAATTACACCTTTATTAGCTTCAATTCCATCAATAGCTATTGGAAGTCCTGTAAAATATTTTCCATTCTTTTTATATGTTGCATCAGTGTCAATAATCATTACACAAACATTTTTGCCAATGTCTTCTTTTATTTGTTTAGCTACTTTTTCGGGATTTTCAGGAAGTAGAGATACGCATGTTCCTGGAGCATTACTCAAATCAATTCCAGCTTCAGATGCTGGTTTTAGAGCATGTTTCAAACCATATAATTGTAGAACTACTTCTTTGTGAGCATAGGTTTCTTTAGGAAGTCTCCGTAAGTTTTTAATAGTTCTTTTTTTAATTCCTAAAAGCGGTCCAAAGACATATCCCCATAGATATTTGCTCCAGACTGTTGTAAGAAATTTAGCTTTAAGTGATGGACTGTATTTGGATTCATCAACTAATCTTCCTTGAGAAACTGATATTGGTGTTTCAGCTATTACTAAATAATCTCCATCTTCCATAATTTCTTTTGCAGGATTTATAATTGAATTTAAATTTTCATTAGGTTTAATGTATCCTGTTTCAATTGGTATTACAATGTATTGGCCATTTGTTGTGTGTTTAATATTTCCTAAGTCCTTGCTCATAAAATTCCTTCAACAATTTAATATTTAAATAATATATTGTATCTATTATTATTTAAGGTGATTTCAATGGAAAAATCTATAACATATTTCGAAAAAGAAGGGGGAAATTATACTGATGAATTAATTTCTCTTGTTAAACAAAGATTAGATGAATCTGATGACATTAGATATATCCTTATTGCGTCTGCATCTGGAGAGTCTGCTTTAAAATTAGCAGAGGCTATTGGAGGGGATGCTGAAATAATTAATGTAAGTCATCATGCAGGATTTAGCGGACCAAATGAAGTAGATATTTCTGATGAAATGATTGAAAAACTTGAAGAAAAAGGTGTTGATACTTTTATTGGATCTCATGCATTTAGTGGAGTTGGTCGTGGAATTACTAATAAATTAGGCGGTATAAATCCTCCAGATATAATAGCTGATACTCTTCGTATGTTTTCACATGGTGTAAAAGTAGCTTGTGAAATTTCCATTATGGCTGCAGATGCAGGATTAATCCCTGTTGATGAAGAAATCATAGCTATTGGTGGTCGTGCACATGGTGTTGATACTGCACTTGTTTTAACTCCGGCTAACATGACTAATGTTTTCGATTTAAATATTCATGAGATTATAGCTATGCCTCGTCAATAGCTTTTTTTCTTTTTCTTTTTCTTTATTTTAATGAAATATCAAATATTTTGGAAATATATGGATTTTGGTGTATTTTAGCTATTAAATAAATATATTAATATCTAAAATCATATCTAAGATTAATTTATTTTTAGCTTTTTAATTAAAATTTAAAAAGTAGTGGCATTTAAATATTAGTTGTTACAAAAATAGTTAACATATTTAAAGAGTATGTGGGGTTAACTCGTGAAATTTATAGATGATGCAATCAAAGAATCCGAACAAAGAATGGAAGATAAAGCACCTGAAAAAATTTCCTCAGACATTGACGATGAATTAAAAGAATTATTTAATAAAAATAAAACCAATATTTTTGTCGTTGGTGCAGGAGGAGCAGGTAATAATACTATTTCTAGATTAAACGAAATAGGAATTGAGGGAGCAACAACAATTACTGTAAACACTGATGCTCAAGACTTATTTTACAGCCAATCTAGTAAAAAAATCCTTTTAGGAAAACAAACATGCGGTGGATTAGGTGCTGGTGGAGATCCTTCTGTTGGTGAAGAATGTGCTGAAGAAACCGAAGATGAACTTAGGGAAGAACTTGAAGGGGCAGATATGGTATTTGTGACTTGTGGGCTTGGTGGAGGAACTGGTACTGGTTCAGCTCCAATTATTTCTAAATTAGCTAAAAAAGCAGGCGCATTAACTGTTGCTGTAGCTACCATGCCTTTTTCAGCTGAAGGTATTAGAAGAAGGGAAAATGCAGAATCTGGTTTAGAAAATCTTAAAGCAGCTGCTGATACTGTAATTATCATTCCTAATGATAAATTATTAGAAGTAGCACCAAACCTTCCTTTAAACAAAGCATTCATGGTTTCTGATGAAATTTTAGGTAGAGCAGTTAAAGGTATTACTGAATTGATTACTAAAAGTGGTCTTGTAAGTTTAGACTTTGCCGATATTAAAAGTATCATGGGTAGCTCAGGTATGGCTATGATTGGTATGGGTGAATCTGATTCTGGCGACAGAGCATTAGAATCCGTACATGAAGCATTAAGCAGCCCATTATTAGATATCGATATTTCAAATGCTACTGGTGCTTTAATTAACATTGCGGGTAGTTCTGATATGACTTTACATGAATCAGAAAAAATCGTGCAAGTTGTTGCTGATAAATTAGATCCTGAAGCTAATATTATTTGGGGAGCTCAAATTGATGAGTCCTTAGAAAATACTATTAGGACTACTATTGTTGTTTCAGGAATTTCTGAATATAAAGACGATGATTCTGTAAACGATGATGGTTTTGAAGATTCTGTTGAATCTACCTCAAATGAAGATCAATTAGATGATTTCATTGATGGAATATTTTAATTCCATTTTCTTTTTTTATTTAATCGAAAACTTTATTAATAAATAAAATTAAAAATTATTTCATTACTATTATTTTATTATAATTCACTACTATGGGATTAAATTCTGTAGTTTTTTATTAAAGGGTATTTATATGAATGTTCAAGAAAGATTTGATAAAACTATTAAAGACTGTAAAAGAGTATTAAAAGTATCAAGAAAACCAGACAAAGAAGAATATTTCGAATTTTCAAAAATTGTAGCAATTGGAATTGCTATTATTGGTGTTGTTGGGTTTGTAATTGTATTAATTGCTGAATTAATAGGATTATAATTAATTTATTACTTTTACAAATTTAATCTCAAGAAATTATAATAAAATTTAATTTGTAATATTAATTTTTATTTCAAATTTTAATTTTTTTGAAAACTTTAAATACTATTGTTTATATAGATATAGATATTATAAGAATCTAATTAATTTCATGATTCGTTTCTTGTTTAATTATGTTTTTATAATAACTTTTAACTTAACTATATGATTTTATTAACTTAAAAATAGGTGATTTTTTCATGGAAGATGCTAATAGTTCCATATATGCTCTTAAAACATCTGCAGGTCAAGAAAGAAATGTTGCTAGACTTTTAGCTCACAAAGCTGTAAGTATTGAAGGCATAGGTATTTCTGCAATTCTTGTCCCAGAATCTTTAAAAGGATATATATTAGTTGAATCTTCAACAAAAATAGATTTAAGGAATCCAGATCTTAAAGTACCTCATTTAAGAGGTGTCGTAGAAGGTAAACATGGTATTACCTTTGAAGAAGCTAAAAGATTCTTGAAACCTGAACCTATCATTTCCTCTATTCAAAAAGGAAGTGTTGTTGAACTTATTTCTGGCCCATTTAAAGGAGAAAGAGCAAAAGTGGTTCGTATTGATGAATCACGTGAAGAAGTAGTTCTAGAGTTAATAGAAGCAGCAGTACCGATTCCGGTTACTGTAAAAGCTGATCAAATTAGAATTATTCAAAAGGAGGCTGACTGATGGCTAAAGATACAGTTGAAATTCTTATCGAAGGCGGAAGCGCAACTCCTGGACCTCCATTAGGTCCAGCATTAGGACCTTTCGGTATTAACATGATGCAAGTAGTTGAAGAAATTAATAATAAAAGTGCAGACTTTGCAGGAATGAAAGTGCCTGTTAAAGTTAGCATTGATAGAGATACTAAAGAATTTGAAATTGAAATTGGTACTCCTCCAACTACTTCTCTCATTATGGAAGAACTCGGCATTGAAAAAGCTTCTCATGAGCCAGGTGCAGACATTGTAGCTGATTTACCTATTGACAAAGCTTTAAAAATAGCTAGGATGAAATTTGATTCATTATTAGCTAATGATTACAAAGCAGGTGTCAAAGAGGTAATGGGAACCTGTGTAAGTATGGGACTTTCCGTTGATGGTAAAGATCCAAGAGAAGCACAAAAAGATGTTGATGCTGGAAAATATGATGATGTTTTAGTTGAATAAACATTATCTATTCAAATTTAAAATTTAAACTAATAAAACAGTGTATATGATGTTATAATTGCGATTATAATTGATATACTGTTTAATTCATGCAATCGAAGAAGAATTTTTTCTTTAATCGATTACTCATGAAACCAAATTAAAAAAATAATCCAATGAACACTTATTTGTTCATGGGGGATAATATGACACAAGATGTATTAGAAGCGGTGAAGGAGGCAAAAGAACAATCAAAGCCGAGGAACTTCACACAGTCTGTGGATGTAATTATTAATGTCCGCGACTTAGATGTCAAAAAACCAGAAAATAGGTTTAATGAGGAAGTTACTCTTCCTAACGGCCGTGGCAAAGAGGTTAAAATCGGAGTCATAGCTGATGGGGAACTTATTGTTCAAGCTAAAAATGCTGGTGTCGCTCTTGTAATTAATAAAGCGGATTTAGAAGAGTTAGGAAAAGACAGAAAAGCAGCTAAAAAAGCAGCAAACTCTGTTGATTTCTTTATAGCTCAAGCTGATATGATGCCACTTGTTGGTAGATTCTTAGGTCCAATTCTTGGTCCTCGTAATAAAATGCCAAAACCAGTGCCTGCTAATATCAAATTAGATCCTCTCTTAGAAAGATTACAAAGCACAGTTAAAGTTGGTATTAAACAACAACCTGCTATTCAGATTATTGTTGGAAGCCAAGACATGTCAGATGAAGATTTAGCTGAAAATATTGAAACTGTTCTTACAGTCTTAGACCGCCATTTAGATAAAGGAAGAAATCAAATTAAATCCATGTTTATTAAAACAACTATGGGTCCAATAGTGAGGGTGATCTAATGGCTCATGTTGCTGAATGGAAAAAAGAAGAAGTTAATGAGCTTAAAGATCTTATTGATAAATATGATGTTATTGGAATTGTGGATTTATTAAACATTCCAGCAAAACAGCTCCAAGAAATGAGGAGATCTCTTCATGACAAAGCTGTCATCAGAATGTCAAAAAAGAATCTTATTGATTTAGCTCTCGAAGATTGTAATGCTAATAAAAACAACATTGTTGATTTATCAGAGCATATGGAAGGTCAAGTTGCAGTTATTGCAACTGAAATGAATCCTTTTAAATTGTATAAAATATTAGAAGATAGTAAAACTTCAGCTCCTGCTAAACCAGGATCTATTGCTACTGATGATATTGTTATACCTGAAGGAGACACTGGATTCGAACCAGGTCCATTCCTTGGTGAGTTACAACAAGTTGGAATTCCAGCTAAAATTGATAAAGGTAAAATTGTTGTTTCTAAAGAAACCGTTCTTGTAGAAGCAGGTGAAGAAGTATCTGCTGCTGTTGCAAGTACTTTATCAAGAATGGATATTAATCCAATGGAAGTTGGAATCGATTTAAGAGCAGTATATGAGGAAGAAGCAATTTATACTTCTGACGTACTCGCAATCGACGAAGAACAAACTTTAGCAGATGTTCAAAATGCATTCAAAAGTGCATTCAACTTGTCTGTTAATGCAGCTATTCCTACAGAGGAAACTATTTCTACAATCATTACTCTTGCTTACACCAGAGCAATCAATGTTGGTGTTGATGCAGCAATAATGACTTCTGAAACCTCCGAACCATTAATTGGTCTCGCACAAGCTAAAATGTTAGCTTTAGCATCTGAAGTATCAGGTACTGAAGGTGCTTTAGATGATGAATTAGCAAATAAACTTTCTAATGTAGCAGTCGCAGCAGCTCCTGTTGTTGAAGAAACTGTTGAGGAAGAAGAGGAAGAAGAAGAGGAAGAAGATGCAGAAGAAGAAGCAGCAGCTGGGTTAGGGGCTCTCTTCGGTTAAAATAATTAATTAAAATTTTTTATTATTATAAAACCTTACATTATAAAAACTAATGGTGATAACATGGAATATATATATGCGGCAATGATTTTGCACAGTGCAGATAAAGATATTAACGAAGAAAATGTTAAAAGTATTATAGAAGCAGCAGGAATTGACGCTGATGATGCTAGAATTAAAGCATTAATCGCAGCTTTAGAAGATGTTGACATTGATGAAGCAATGGAAACTACTGCTATGGCAGCAGCTCCTGCAGCAGCAGCTCCAGCAGCAGCTGAAGCAGCTGTGGAAGAAGAAGAGGATGAAGAAGAGGAAGAAGAAGAAGCTGAAGAAGCAGCAGCAGCTGGTTTAGGAGCTTTATTCGGATAGATTCTTTCTATCTTTTTCTTTTCTTTTTTATAAACTATTATTTTTACTAATTAAAACTTATTTTCAATCAAACACTTATTCTAAGCATTTTTATTAACTTAATTATTTTTTCTAAAAATATATTTATTGTATTAAAAACAAATACTAATTTATAATAAATAGATTTTTAAAAATTGATTGAAATGCTAGAAATATTCGATAAACTTGGTTATAAAAAACAAACATGTAAAACTTGTGGACATGAATTTTACGCACAAGTTGACAGGGATACATGTGGGGATGCTCCATGTGATGAATATGAATTTATTGGAAACCCTGCAACTGATAAACCTTATACTTTATATGAAATTCAGCAAGTTTTCAGAGAATTTTTAGAAAAAGAAGGACACACTCCTATTAAACGTTATCCAATTTTAGCTAAAAGATGGAGAGATGATGTATTTTTAGTTGGTGCCTCTATATTTTGTTTCCAGCCATGGGTAACTTCTGGTATGGTTAAACCACCAGCAAACCCTTTAGAAATTGAACAGCCTTCTGTTCGTTTAAATGATGTTGATAATGTTGGAAGAACCGGTAGGCACATGACTTGTTTTACAATGGGATCTCATACAGTAATAAATACTGAAGATAATTTTGTTTACTGGGAAGATGAAACAATAAGGCTTTGTCATGAGTTCTTTAAGTATATTGGAATTAACACAGAAGAAATTTGCTTTATCAAATCCTGGTGGAGTGGTGGAGGTAATGAAGGACCTTGTTATGAGGTTTGTGTTCGTGGTGTAGAATTAGCTACTTTAGTTTTCATCCAATACAAAACACTAGATAATGGAGATAAAGAGGAAATTCCAATTAAAGTTGTAGATACTGGTTATGGTCTAGAAAGAATTGCCTGGATTTCTCAAGGAACTCCTACTGCTTATGATGCATGTTTTGCTCCTGTAGTTGATAAATTAAAAGAATTAACTAATGTTAAAGTCAACACTGATATTTTAGCTCGTAATGCTCAAATAGCTGGTATGATGGATATTGAAGATATTGGGGATATTAAAGAGCTTCGTCAACAAGTAGCTAATAGTTTAGGTATTAGTTTAGATGAGCTTTTAGAATCTGCAGAACCAATGGAAGCAATTTATATTATTGCTGATCATACTCGTTGTCTTGCATTTATGTTGGCTGATGGTATTATTCCTTCAAATGTAAAAGAAGGTTATTTGGCTCGTTTAGTTTTAAGAAGAACTATCCGTTTTATGAAAGAGTTAAACATGAAAGAGTCTTTAGCTGATGTTATGGAAATTCAGCTTGAATTTTTAACTAAATTCTATCCTGAAATTGAAGATTCAAAAGACCATATTATGAATATTATTTCTCTTGAAGAGGAAAGATATCAAGTTACAGTTAAAAAAGGGCTTAGTATTGTTAAAAGATCCATTAAAAGGCTTAAAAAAGAAGGTAAAACTGAAATGCCTTTAGAAATGTTAATGGATTTATATGATGCTCATGGAATTCCTCCAGAAACTGTTGTTGAAATGGCAGGTGATGGATTCACTGTCAATGTTCCTGATAATTTCTTTACTCTTGTAGCTGGAGCTCATGAAAAAGATACTACTGCTAAAAAAGATGGATTTGAAGTTGATTATCCTGAAACAGATTTATTATTCTATAAAGATTTTAATCAAAAAGAATTTGAGGCAGAAGTATTGGGTGTTGTTGAAAAAGACGGTAAAAACACATTGGTCTTTGATAAAACTGTATTTTACCCTGAAGGGGGAGGTCAACCTTCTGATATAGGTAGTGTTTCTATTGATGGAAATACAATTAATATTAGCTATGTTGAAAAAGTAGGTGGAGTTGTCCTACATCACACTGAAGACGAAATCAATTTAGATGATTTTGTTGGAAAAACTGTTGAAGGTAAAATTGACTGGGACAGAAGGATTACTTTAGCTCGTCATCACTCAGCAACTCACTTAATTGTAGCTGCAGCTCGTAAAATATTAGGAGAACATATTTGGCAAGCAGGTGCTCAAAAAGGAGTAGCTAGGTCACGTATAGATTTATCTCATTATAAACGTATTTCTCAAGATGAATTAAATGAAATTGAGAAATTAGCTAATGAATATGTAATGGATAATATTGATTTAGATATTAAATTCCACACAAGAGATGAAGCTGAAGCATTATATGGATTTAAACTTTATCAGGGCGGTATTGTACCTGGTAAATCAATTCGTGTTGTTAAAATACCTGGCATTGATGTTCAGGCTTGTGCAGGTACACATGTTTTAAGAACTGGTGATATTGGTCCAATTAAAATCAATAAAACCGAAAGAGTTCAGGATGGTGTTGAAAGAATTGATTTCTCAGCAGGAATAGCTGCAGTTGATTCTATTCAAAATGAAAATAAACTACTTCGTGAAAGTTCAACAATATTTAAAGTAGATGATGATCAACTTCCAAAAACATGTGACAGGTTCTTTTCTGAATGGAAAGCACAAAAAAATGAAATTGACAAATTAAAATCTCAAATAGCTAGTTTAAAAATGAATTCATTAGCTGATGATGTTATTGAAATTAATGGTCTTAATGTTGTTAAACAATTAGTTGATGCTGATTTTAAAGAACTTCAAAAAATTGCAACTGATTTTACAGATAATGACAAAGCTGATGTTGTTTTAATGGGTAACAATGATGGTAAAATTGTTGGTGCAGCTTCCCAAAAGGCTATTGACTCTGGTATTAAAGTAAATGAAATAATTAAAAAAGCTGCAAGTGTTCTTGGAGGGGGCGGCGGTGGTCGTTTAACTCTTGCTCAGGGAGCAGGCCCTCAATGTGAAAAGATGGATGAAGCATTAGATCTTGCTATTGACCTTATTTAATTAAATAGGGTCTTTAACAATAATGCTTATTAAGGTTAAAATTAAAAAATTTATATGAACTGTTATATTTTAATATTAATTTAATTGATATGTATGTTTGATGTTCATTTAGTATTGTTATTAATAGGATTTTTACTTTTAGTATGTGTATTATTAAGTAAATTCACAGCTAAAATCGGTGTTCCTGCATTGTTAATTTTTTTAATTGTAGGATTAATTTTAGACACCAACCAAGTTATCTCATCAACGATAACGAATTATTCGTATGTTCAGTCGATAAGTATATTTGCTCTGATTATTATTATGTTTTCAGGGGGTTTGGATACTGAATTAGCTAATATTAAACGAGTAACTTGGGAAGGAGTATCTTTATCTACTATTGGGGTTTTGATTACTGCAGTAGTTGTAGGAGTATTAGTTCATGTGCTATTTGGTCTTGGATGGTTAGATTCATTTTTAATAGGTTCAATTATATCTTCTACAGATGCAGCTGCAGTGTTTTCAATTTTCAAAACACAAAAGTTAAAAATTAAAGATAATTTAGACCATATGCTCGAGTTGGAAAGTGCTACAAACGATCCGATGGCTTATATTCTTGTAACTTCCATACTTTATTTGATGGTTCATCCGGAATCATCTATATTGATGTTAGTATTTAATTTCTTTAAATCACTAGCTTTAGGTGCAATATTTGGATTAGTGTTAGGTAGAGGATTTTCAAAATTACTTGCAAGGATTAAATTACGTGTTGAAGGATTATATCCAGTATTATTATTAGCAGCAGCTATTCTTTCCTTTGCAGTTGCAGAAGTTGCCGGAGGAAATGGATTTCTGTCAGTATATCTTGCAGCAGTAATAATTGGTAATTGTAAAATTAAGTATAAATATACTCAATTAGCATTTTTCGAAGGAATTGCATGGATTATGCAGATTGTGATGTTTGTACTGCTTGGAGCATTTTCTTCAATAAAAGACCTTATACCAATGTTAATTCCTGCTATATGGATTGCAATGATTTTAACATTTGTAGCAAGACCAATTGCAGTATCAATATCTCTCGCTCCATTTGATATAGATAGGCCTTCAAAAGCATTTATTTCATGGGCAGGAATTAAGGGAGCAGTACCTATTGTATTTGCATTTTATCCATTAGTTTATGGTATTTTTAATGCACAGATAATATTTGATATTGTAATGGTTGTGACTTGTATCTCTGTATTAGTACAAGGATCCACTCTTAAATTCATGGCTAAACACCTTAAAGTATTGGAAGAGGAATAAAATGAATTATGATGTAGTTATAGCACGTTATGGTGAAATTGGCTTAAAAAGTTCAAAAGTAAGGGCACGTTTTGAGCGTAAATTAGTTAAAAATATTAAAGCAGCTATTGACTGTGATGTTGATAGAAACCAGGGAAGAATATATATTTTCCCAAAAAACTATGATGATTGTTTAGAAAATTTAAATAAAGTATTTGGTGTGGTATCTTACTCTCCAGCTGTTTCAACATATGGAAATTATGAAGATATTGAAAAAACATTAAGTAAATATGTTGACGGTCTTGTTAGTCAAGGTTTTATAGGTAAGGATACAAGATTTGCTATAAAATGTAGGAGAGTAGGAAATCATGATTTCACATCTCAGGAAATGGCAGCATTTTGCGGTTCTGTAGTTGTTAAAAAAGTAGGCTGTCCTGTTGACTTAACAAATCCGGAACTTAAAATTTATGTGGAAGTAAGAGACAGTGAGGCATTTATTTATCATGAAAAAATTGATGGGCCAGGAGGACTTCCATTAGGAACACAAGGAAAAGTTGTTGTTTTACTTTCCAGTGGTATTGATTCTCCAGTAGCTGCTTATCTTATGATGAAAAGAGGATGTGAAGTTATAGGACTTCATTGTGATAATGCTCCATTTACAGAGCCTAAAGTTCATGAAAACTTTGATAAAATAGTTGATCAACTTCAAAATTATGCAAAAGGAGTTCCTATTACAAAAAAAGTTGTAAAATATGGTGAATACTTACAACAAGCTAAAGACTGTGCTCCTGAGAAAATGACCTGTGTTTTATGTAAGTCTGGAATGTATAAAATAGCTGAAAAGCTAGCACATAAATATGGGGCACTAGCTATTGTAGATGGAAGTAGTGTAGGACAAGTAGCTTCACAAACATTGTCTAATATATTAGCTACTCGCCATGGTGTTGATATGCCTATTTTAAGTCCTTTAATAGGTTTAGATAAATTGGAAATTACAAGGATAGCTGAGGATATTGGAACTTTTGAAATCTCTAAATTAGATGATGGTGGATGTAGTGCAGTTCCAAGATATCCTGAAACAAAAGCAGATGTTGATAGGGTTGAAAATGCTTGTGAAGCGATGAATCAAAAAGAAGCTATTGAAAAAGCTTTTAATTCTATTGATTAATTTTTTTCCTTTTTTTTAAAAACATAATTATTAAATAGTATACAAGCTAAAAATATAAATGTATATTAAATAATTTTTAAGCCATTTGCTTAACTTTTTAATTTTTAGAATATACAATTTTGAGGTGTTTAAATGAAAACAACTGTTAGTGTAATTAAAGCTGATATTGGAAGTGTGTCTGGACATTGTGTAGCACACCCAGATTTAATGGATATTTGTGACGAAGTTTTAGCAGAAGCTTTAGAATCATCTATCTTAACTGATTATTACATCTCCCGTTGTGGAGACGATATTGATTTAATCATGACTCATAGAAATGGGGAAGAAAATGAAGAAGTTCACGAAACTGCTTATAATGCTTTTATGAAAGCTACTGAAAGAGCACGTGAATTAAAATTATATGGTGCAGGTCAAGATTTATTATCTGACACTTTCTCCGGAAATATTAAAGGTATGGGTCCTGGTGTTGCTGAAATGGAATTTAAAGAAAGGCCAAGTGACCCTGTTTTAGTATACTGCTGTGACAAAACTGAACCTGGTGCATTTAACTTACCTATTTTTAAAATGTTTGCAGATCCATTTAACACTGCGGGTCTTGTTATTGACCCAAGTTTACACGATGGATTCAAATTTGAAGTATTTGATGTAATCGAACACAGAAAAGTTATCTTAAACTGTCCTGAAGAAATGTACGATTTACTCGCATTAATTGGTTCTACTGGAAGATATGTAATTAAAAGAGTATGGAAGAAAAATGGAGAAATCGCAGCAGCTATCAGTACTGAAAGATTAAACTTAATGGCTGGAGAATATGTTGGTAAAGATGACCCTGCAGCTATTGTAAGAGCACAATCTGGTTTCCCAGCTAATGGTGAATGTGTTGAACCATTTGCATTCCCTCACATGGTAAGTGGATGGATGAGAGGTTCCCACAACGGTCCTATGATGCCTGTATCTGAACAAGATGCAAATCCAATTAGATTTGACGGACCACCTAGAGTAATTGGTTTAGGTTTCCAAGTATCAGATGCTAAATTAATTGGTCCTGTAGACTTATTTGATGACCCTGCATTTGATCCTACTAGGGAAGAATCTGCAAGAATTGCTACTTACATTAGAAGACATGGTCCATTTGAACCTCACAGATTACCTGCTGAAGAAATGGAATATACTTCATTACCTGGTGTAATGGCTAAACTCGAAGACAGATTCGAAAAAATGGAATAAATTTAAGAGATTTTAACTAATCTCTACTTTTTTTTTAAAAAACTAGAGTGTTGGCAGATATTCTCAGAATTTAATTGTTGTTCATTTTTATATTAATTT
>CAVDAS010000030.1:0-16884 GCA_963606955.1 Bacteroidaceae bacterium | reverse complement strand
ATAATAAATTAAAATATATATAATTATCTATGAGGTTATACAAATGAAAAATATTGTTATTGGATCAGGACCTGCTGGAAGATTAGGGTCTCTAGAGCTTGGAAAATTAGGGGAAGAGGTTACTTTAATTGAAAAAAATCATATAGCTGGAACCTGCCTAAATGAAGGTTGTATGGTTATATGTGCACTAACTGACATTACCAAGTTTATTGAAAACAACAATAAATTCAATAGCTACGGATTTATTAAAAGTCAACTTGATATTTCATATGATAAAATAGTAGAAAAAATCACCGAAACTCAAGAATTACTTAGAAAAATAAACCAGGACGAAAATGAAAGTGTTGGAAACAATATAATATATGGGGAAGCTAGTGTTAATGATAATGAAGTTGAAGTAAATGGAGAATCTTTTGATTGGGATAATTTATTAATAGCTACTGGTGCCCGTCCATTTATTCCGGATATTCAAGGCAGTAAATACGGTTTAACTAATAAAGATATTTTAAAAATAGATAAAATTCCTGAAAAATTAAATATTATTGGTGGGGGAGTTATAGCTATTGAAATAGCCAACATTTACCAAACACTTGGAAGTGAAGTTAATATAATAGCCAGATCCAAAGCTCTAAAAGAAATTGACAGTGATACTAAAGATTATATCTTTAAAAAACTCATTCCTGAAATAAATCTCATAGAAAATACTTCAGTCATTGAATGTGAGAAAAATAAAGTAATTACGGATAAAAATGAAGAACTGGAAGGAGTTCCTTTTTTTGCAACTGGCAGAACCCCAAATTCAGAAATAGTTAAAGATATTGTTGATTTAAATTCTGATAAAACTATAAAAGTTAATGAAATGATGAAAACTAATGTTGAAGGTATGTATGCTGCAGGCGATGTTACTGGAGGATATCAATTAACACCAGTAGCTAGAATGGAAGGAATAGTAGCTGCAAGAAATATGGCAAACTATCCAAATAAAATTAGCTATGATGCTATTCCTCAAACATTAAGTTTGAATACTGAAGTAAGTTTTGTTGAAGATAAAAAAAATAAGTGTTCTGGCCAAGATGAAGTTAATATTGGAATACCTGGAATAGCCGGACCTGGTGCATTCTGGAAAATATTAAGTAACGATACAGGATATACAAAAATAACTTTTGATAAAAAAGAAAATAAAATTAAAAAAATAAATTCTATCTCACCCTCTTCAGTTAGTGATGTTGCATATCTGTCTTATTTAATGAGAATAAACTCTCCATTAGAAGAATATGGTGAATTTTTAGAAATACATCCATCAACAGATGCAAATTATAAAATTATAAAAAATATGTGGTTGTAAATTTATTTAACCACATCAACCATTTTTTTAGCTAATTTAGATTTAGCATCCAATGATTCTTTAGAATATTTAATAGCATTCTTTTTAAGAGAATCAAACTCATCAAATGCCTTAAATATATTATCATTTAAATTATCAATATCAGATTCAATAATAGCTCCCTTGTAAACACCAGCCATATTATGGTACCTTCCCCATTTTACTTTTGTTACTGTTACAATAGGAATCTGAGATGCTAGAGTTTCTTCAAGCAATATTCCATCATCCGTCAGGACCGCTAAATCAAGATAAGAAAGTAAATGACTCATCCAATCAATATAACCTAAATAGATTACACCATCATCTAAATTATCCAAGTATCCCTCTTTTAAAGGTAATCCAACTAATAAAATGTTATAATCATCAGTGATTTTAGCAAAATTATTAGCTCCTTTTATTATTCCTTTAAATATTGAAGAACCTGAAGAGAATAATATTGTTTTTTTATTTTCATCAAATTTAGGAGATTCTTTTAGCTTTTCAAGAGCAATTTTAGAATCACCTCTCCCAACATCATCATCTAAAGGATATAAAACATTTTCGATATTCTTTGGAAGTTGTTCTGGTAAGAAATGTTTCATTTCAGGCAGTGAAAAACATTTATTAAATTTAGGACATATTTTAGAATCTAAAGGAGTAGCAATTACTGAAACCGCTGGTTTTCTAGCTAATTTAGCACCAACAGAACCTACAATAGCTCCTCCACCAATAACACCTACAACTAAATCAACATCTAATTTTTTAATAAGGCTTCTTGCTCTAAATGTTGCAGTCAACATTTTAAATGCTGCTTTAATAGATGAAGCTTTTGTTGCAGCATGCCCTCCAGCCTGAGGAATCCTTATTTTATGCCAAGTTCTGCCTTTTTTCTTAAATAATAAACCAGGTGCAGATTCATCCAGTGCTATTTCGCATTGAACTCCATTATCTTCAAGACCTTCAATTATATTATTTGCTATAACTGCATCTCCGCCAAGTCCCCTGCCTGTAATTACAACTAATGCTTTCATAATATCTTAACTCCTACCAAGTTTTATTTTATGTGTTTTTTCTTGTTCATAACTGCCATGATTAGGAGCATAAGGATTATAAAGAAGTCTTCTAAATCCTAAACTTATCAAAGTTGAGTTTGACACATAATGTTGTTTGTTTTTTAATATAATTCTCCTAAATAAATCTCCTAATCCTCCACCAGTTAAAACATCCATGAAAAAATCCCCGAATGTTGGATCTGAAATGCCTAACCTTTGGTTGAAAAATACTTTAAGAGTGCTCCTTCTAACAAATGCTGTAAGACATACAGTTACAAATGATAGGGCAATTAACCACCAGAATCCTCCAATTAAATAGAAACAAACCCCTAGAGCTACTGCAAAAGAATGGTTTCCAACTTCCCCCAACATGATTTTTCCAGCGAAATCTAATGGAGAATATGCTATACAAACAATTATTAATAATAATGGAGAGTAAATAGCTGGCAATTCTGAGACTTGCGGAGATCCAACAATTAACATGCAAATTACAGTTATAACAGACATGATAACTGTAACCATACAAGTTGTTCCAGGCTGCATATCAGATATATTAATTGGCTGGACAAGGAGTGCAATAAATATTGAAGATATTCCCAATCCGAGATACAATCCCACAATCATAACTAACAGCATTCCAATGCCTCTAGAAAGTTGACCCCATTCAATACCAATTGGAGAAGGAGTTCTTCCTAAAATATCATCAAAAAGTGCAAAAATCCCAATAATTAATATTAATGTGTTATATCCGGGCAGGAAAAAGAAACATAATATAATAAATGGAACTAATCCTATAGCTCGAGGAATTCCACCACGTACATTGGGATATAAGTTACCCAAATAGCCTCTTTGACCAAAAAAGCGAAATATCATATTTAAAGCTATACTACCTATAGCGGATAAAATAAATACAATAATAAACGCTTCAATCATACCGGTATACAACATTTTAATCACAGTTTTAAATTAAAAAATAATACATAATTAATATTTTTACTAGTTATAACTTATAATAAGTAATATTATATAAATATTAAGAAATTAAGCAATTTCATATCTTAAAATAGCCGCCATGTTTCCCAAACCTCTAAGTTGCTCTCCACCTTCGTGCTGGCTACTGATAACCATTACTTCACCATTCATATTCTCAACCATGTCCATTAAACTTCCCATATCATTATTAGCTATTGATGTATCCAATAATAATAGTTGTTTAACAGCTCCAAGGTTTATTGCTTTAACAGTCTCTTTTTCACCATAAGCTACCTTAGAAGAGTTTTTACCTATTTCTTCAAGAAGTTTGTTAACAGCTGCCATTTCACTAGCTACTCTATTTTCTACAGTTAATTTTTCAACTGTTCCTTTTTTTAGGACTTCATTAATTCCAACTCGTCCACCAGAACCAGTAGCTCCAATAATTGATTTAGAAGCTAAATCTTTATGTTTATTTTTAAGATAATCATAGAAATCATTTTTAACAAAACCAGGACCTGCAATTACAATATTTTGAATATCCTGGAATTTATTAATAGATTCAATAACCTTTTCATAAAATTGAGCAATTGCTTTTGGGCGGTTTTTATCTACAATACGTTTTCCTGAAACACTGCCTTTAATTGGACCGTAATATTCAATACCAAATTGCCTCATTAAACCTAAAGTAGCTGTATCATCTTCTAAAACAACAATAATTGCAGCTAATTTTTTAGATGCTTCAATAGCTTGATTAAGTCTTTTTAGTGCCCAATTTGCCCATTTTTCTTTTTTAATAGTTATTGGAGTGTTAAGTTTAACTTCTACTGTATGGTGTGAGCCTAAAGGAATAAGGTCTTCAGGACCTTTTGTAATTACTCCAGTAAGCCTTAATTTTCCAGTGAAAATATGAAAAGAAATAGTCCCAACATCAATTCTGAGAGTAAATGTCTTTTTAACTCCCCTATCACTTCTTAATTTATCTCCAGTATTATCCTGAATACGCCTAGTAGTCTTAGATGATATACTGTCACCTGCCTCTACAATATGAGATAAATGCCATAAATCATCAAGAGTTTCTGGAACTAATGTTACAATTCCTTCTTTTTTATCCTGTTTTACAATTTTCATATTTTCACATCCTAATTATTTATATAATCGCTAACTTAAATTATTAATGATTAAAATGAAAGTTGGAATAATAGGTGGAAGTGATGGTTTAGGAAAAACCCTCATTTACTTTTTAAGAGATGATTTTGATGTCATTATAAGTGCAAGAGATCATAATAAAGGAAGACAGATAGCTACTGAATTAGGTATTGAATATGTTGAATCAAACACACAATTAGCTGAAATGTGTGATATTGTAATTGTATCTGTTCCTATTCATCACACACCCGATGTTATTTGTGAAATAGCACCATTTATGAGAAAAGGTTCTTTAATGGTTGATGTAACTTCAGTTAAAGAAATACCCTCTAAAACTATGAGAGAAGAGTTAAGTAATGATGTAGAATACCTTCCAACACACCCTATATTTGGTCCAAGAACTACTGAACTTGATAATCAGGTAATTGTTTTAACACCTGATAAAAAAGGAAAATGGTTTGACAAAGTTTATGATTATTTAGATAATAAAAATATGAGAATAATTGAAACTACTGCCGAAAAACATGATTATATGATGAGTATTGTTCAGGTTTTAACTCATTTTTCATTTATTTCAACTGCATCAGCTATGGAGAAATTAAAAGTTGACATTAGTAAAACAGAAGACTTTGAAAGCCCAATTTACAATCTTATGATTGATATGATTGCAAGGATTGTAGCACAAAATCCTTATTTAACCTATTACATCCAATCAATGAATAATAATGGTCCGAAAATAAGAAATACATTTGCCGAGGCCGTTAATGAACTTAGAGATGTCGTTAATAATGGTAATGAAGACAAATTTGTCGAACTAGCTATTAAAGCTACTAAAAATATGGGTGACATTAGAGGAGCATTAGGTAGAAGTGATAAAGCTATTAACTCACTTAATCATGAACATAGCTTATTAAATCAGTCTATTGGCAAAGAAATAGGATTAAAACACATTTACTCAGGGAAAGTTCATGTTGGAATTTTAGAAAAAGTTGATAAAGATATAGCTATTCTAAAAGACGGAAATAAAACTAAAAAGTTAGTTGTAGCAAATATTGAAGTTTTAAGTGATAATGAGCTTTATGACTGGAAAGTTAAGAATTTAAATAGTAAAACTGAATCAATAAGCTGTGTTTTCCCAGTACGTGTTGATAAACATGTTATTTTAGATACAATAGCCAAACTAGACAATATAATTGATGTTAAAATCACTGATGTTTACCAGGGACCACAAATCAAAAAAGATGATGTCAGTTTAACTTTTGAGGTTACTGGTCTTTACAAAGACAGTATAGACAATGTTAAATCATTACTGACTGGATTTGGTGGAATCATAAGATAAATTAGTTTGTTTGAACGTATACGAAATTAATTTAAAATTATTAAAAGAACCCTATTTTAAAAATAAGGTATCTTTTTTATTAATTTTAAAAATAAAATATTCAAATATAAATAATAAAATATAATAACTAAATTAACTCTTTTTTTAATAAATAAAATGTTTTAATAGCTTTTAAGTTTTACACTTGAAACGAAACATTTATATAGTAAGACTAATCAATATATAATTGTTTCAAAAAGAGAAACATTAAAACGATAAAACAAAAAATTAATTTTAATATTTAGTGAATTTAAAGGAATTTATCCTAGCTATATAGTTTTTAAAGCTATATAATGCGCCATTTAAAAAAAGGAGATGATAATATGGCAAAAAACGAAATTACTTTAAAAGTAGCTGAAGCTCTTTCTCAAAGAGACATTGGTCAAGGAATCGCAAGATTAGACCCACAAACCATGAATGAACTCGGAATTAATGAAAGAGACCTTATTGAGATTACTGGAGATAAAAAAACTGCAGCAATCGCCTTAACTTCACAAACAGACATTGGTCTTGGAGTAATAAGAATTGACGGATTAGTTCGTAAAAACTCAGGAGCAAGTATTGGTGGAGAAGTAACTATTAAAAAAGCACAAGTTATCGAAGCTAAAAAAGTTGTTCTTGCACCAACCGAACACAATATCCATGTACAAGGAGATGTCCGTAGCCTATTCCAAGGAAAAGCAATGGTTCAAGGAGATATTATAGGATCTCAAATTAGAACCCGACCAACCAGTATGGGAATGGGATTTGACAGCATATTTAATGATTTAATGGATTTTTCACCAATGAAAGAAATTAAATTTGCAGTAGTATCTACCAAACCAGCAGGAATTGTTGTAGTCGGACCAAACACAGAAGTAGAATTACATGAAAGCCCTGTTGATGTATCCAACATCGAAGGTGTAACTAATTTAGTTGATGTAAGCTATGAAGATGTTGGTGGTCTTAAAGACGAAGTTAAAAAAGTCAGAGAAATGATTGAAATTCCTCTTAAAAGACCAGAACTCTTTGATAAATTAGGAATTGCACCTCCAAAAGGAGTATTAATGCACGGCCCACCAGGTACAGGAAAAACATTACTAGCTAAAGCAGTAGCTAGTGAAAGTGATGCTCATTTCATTTTAATAAACGGACCTGAAATAATGAGCAAATATGTTGGTGGATCTGAAGAAAACTTAAGAGAATACTTCGAAGAAGCAGAAGCTAATGCGCCATCAATTATATTTATTGATGAATTAGATGCAATAGCTCCAAAAAGAGAAGAAACTCAAGGTGAAACTGAAAGAAGAACTGTAGCTCAACTTTTAACCTTAATGGATGGTCTTAAATCTAGAGGTCAAGTTGTAGTTATAGGTGCAACCAACAGACCAGATTCCCTTGATCAAGCATTAAGAAGACCTGGAAGATTTGATCGTGAAATTGAAATTGGTGTTCCAGATTCTGAGGAAAGAGAAGAAATTCTCGAAATCCATACAAGAAACATGCCACTTGCAGAAGATGTAAATCTACATAAAATAGCTAGTACAACCCATGGATTTGTAGGAGCAGACTTAGAATCATTATGTAAAGAAGCTGCAATGAGAGTAGTTAGAAGAATCATTCCGGAAATTAAAAACGACGAAGAAATTCCAGAAGAAGTTCTTAAAAAAATCATAGTTACCCATGATGATTTCAAATCAGCTCTAAAAGAAATACAACCTTCTGCATTAAGAGAAGTTCTTGTACAAGTACCAGATGTTAAATGGGACGATGTTGGTGGACTTGATAATGTCAAACAAGAGTTAAAAGAAGCTGTTGAATGGCCATTAAAACATCCTGAAAAATTCGAAAAATTCGGTGTAAGACCACCAAAAGGAACATTGCTTTACGGAGTACCAGGTACTGGAAAAACATTACTTGCAAAAGCAGTAGCTAGTGAAAGTGATGCTAACTTCATATCTATTAAAGGACCAGAATTACTTTCCAAATGGGTTGGTGAATCTGAAAAAGGAGTAAGAGAAGTATTTAGGAAAGCTAAACAAACAGCACCTACTGTTATATTCTTTGATGAAATAGATTCCATTGCAAGTACCCGTAGTGCAAACGACACAGACAGCGGAGTAACTAAAAGAGTTGTAAACCAATTATTAACTGAAATGGACGGTTTAGAAGAACTTGAAGATGTTGCAATTATTGCAGCTACTAACAGACCAGACATATTAGATGCAGGTTTAATGAGACCTGGAAGATTTGATAGACATATTAAAGTCGATTTACCAAATGAAGAGGCTAGATTAGCTATTTTCAAAGTACATACTGAAGGTATGCCATTAGCTGATGACGTAAGTCTTGAAAAATTAGCTAAACAAACCGAAGGATATGTTGGAGCAGATATTGAAGCAGTATGTCGTGAAGCAGCAATGTTAACCTTAAGAAATGACCTTGACGCTGAAAATGTAGCTAACAAATACTTCAAAGAAGCTCTTGAAAAAGTTAAACCAACTAATGATACTGGAGACCAGGTACAATATATGTAGATTGAAAGATATGATCTCTTTTTAGCCATAATTAAAGTTGAGTTATTTATTAAATAAATAACTCAATTTACACTATTTTATTCATCTAACAATTCAGGATTACTAGAATTGTGTTTACTAATAACCTTTTTACCTAACTGCTTTTCTAAATCTTTTCTTGCATTACCTGCAACACCCCCACCACGTTTAGCGACGGATTTACTTTCATTTAAACCTTTAGGATTTTCATTTCGACTAATTGCAGTAGTAGACACTTCAGCTAGCATATTTAAAACTAACTCAGTATTAGTCATATTATCCCTTAAACTTTCTTTTCTAAGATTTTTATGTTTCTTATACTCATTAGTAGTCAATCCAGACCATGCTTTACTTACTTCATCAGTTAAAATTGCATACTCTTCACCTGGTTTAACTCCTGAACGATTCCATTCACTTGTTAAATCTTTTCTTATTTCAATACTCTTTAATCTTTGAGTAATCCATTCTTCAGAGTATCCTTTCATACGATAGGTATTTATTGCTCTTTCAATAGCTTGTTCCGGGTCTGCTATTTCATCAAGTCTTTCTTTACCTAATTGTGCTAACCATTGTTTAAAAGGTTCTGCTTTAGGTGATGGAACTGATTGAATAATCCTCAATAACTGTTTGGAATTTGCTACATCGGTTAATCTCATTTTACCATCAGATGCTGGCATTTTCAACCTGTTACAATTTGTAACACTTTGACAACCTTCCTCTTTTAAACGAGATTTTAAAGTTCTCCAATATTGAGATGGATTTTTACTTTCAGTAAGTACAGCTATAACATCAATTACTGAAAAATAGTAATCTTCTATTTCAGAATCCCATTTAGTCCTTATTTGCTCATTTTGAAAAAGTTTAATTTCATTTTTATTAGTCAATTTTATTAACTCCTTTTTATCATTTATTTTTATAGTACTGCAATGCACCATTCATTCATTACATGTTTGTTTTTCTTTATATTCCTAAAATCATGTATAATATCTAAATTCATATAATATCCAAAGCATTACATGATTTATCCGTGTTTTTATATCCCTACTGATAAGTAATAATGTATAATTTCACATAATACCTAAAGGAAAAAAATTATAAAAATTCCCCTCATTTATATTTTAGATTTTTAATACATTCATTACTTAAATCAGTTATTTTCATGATTTCAGATATGGAATAATTTTCTTTTATCATGTTTTTTGCTATATTGATTTTTTCCTCAGTTTTACCTTCAGTCATTCCCTGCTTTTCTTTGTACAGTCCAAAATCGTGTATAATATCTAAATCCATATATATCACATCTATTATTTGGTTTTTTAAATCACTGTCTTCAACAAATTTGTCTGCAAGTATTACCTGGACTCCTAAAATTTCTTTTTTAAAATCATTATCCATATTTTTTATTTTTCGTGTTGTTTCAATGGTTTTTAGGATTTGTTCGCTTGCCTCATGTTTGCTATACATTAATGGTACCAAACCTAATTGGATATATTCATCAGAGGTTAATTTTTTGTTATTTTTAGTTTCATATTTATATTACTTAAAAATTTGTCTCCATCACAATCTTTAAAAGATAGAATTTTTGGTTTAAAAAATTGATTTGTGGAATGTTCTAATATTCCAGAGTCCTTATTAACAGAAGGTGTAGTTAATAAAGTCACATCAACTTTCATTTCATATTTAACTACAACATTAGCTAAATATAAGAAAATTCTTCTTATCACATCCATCAAATTATTTTTGTGGATAGAAATTCATAGATATTTATTTTGTCTTTACCTTTAAAGGCCATGTCCACTCTAAGTGTCCGCGGGCCTAAAATTTGGCTTTCATCACGTATTTCATCATAATTCTCAAGTCCTAAGGCTTTGGAGAAATACTTATAAGCTAACTCCGTCAAATATTTCAAAGACTTATCTTCATGAAAATACGTCATGTTTCTATTTTCTTTCATAATATCCAATTAGTCTTTGATATTTATAAAACAATCAGTTTTTTTATAAAACAATAATTTAAGAGTAAATAAATAGTTTAAAGATGAATAAATACTTTTAAACAACTTAAATTTTTCAATATTGTCTACACATAATAAATAGTAAATTTTAACCTATTGTTTAACTAATATAAAAATCATGAGTGAACATATTATTGAAGCAATCGGACTAAGTAAAGTAACCATCAAAGATGGTAAAGTAATTGATGTTAGTGAACCTAAACTAGATTACTGCCCTTTATTTCACCACCACAGAGGAATGGAAAAAATAACTAAAGAAGCTATTTGGGACAATATACAATTTAGAATCGATGATTTTGGAATGTGTACTCCAAATAGAAAACTTAGAATGAAAGATTTCCTTTCTTTTGGAATTTCAGAAATTATGTCTACATTAATTGAAGAAAATGTGATAGATTGTGTAGTAATGGTTTGTGAAGGTTGTGGAACATTAATAGTAACTGAAAGTGAGTTGGTTCAAGGTATTGGAGGAAGAGTATCTGGTCTTGTTAAAACCCAGCCTATTCCAGAATTATTTGACCAATTAGGCATAGAAAATATTCTAGATCCTGAAACTGCTAAAATTGACCAAATAGCTGGAGTTGAACTAGCTATTAAACAAGGTTATAAAAACATAGCTGTAACAATAGCTCTAGCCCAAGACGGCCTTAAAATCCAAGAACTTAAAAAAGCACACCCTGATGTAAATATTTACACATTTGTTGTACATACAAGTAATAGAACAAAAGAGGAAGCTAGAATTCTTTTTGATGCTTGTGATGTTGCAACTGCCTGCGCATCTAAATACATTAGAGAAATTGGAGATGCTGAAAGTCTAAAAACTGTTGGCCAATCAGTTCCAATTTATTCAAAAACCGAAGATGGTAAAAAATTCTTAGAAATGAGATTGGAAAAAATTGGGGGAGAAAAACCTAAAAAAGAGAATCCAGACTTGCCTAATCCATTAATATAAATTAAATTATGAGGGAAAACATTGACACAAAAAAGTGAAGCCAAGAAAGGCAATATTACTCCTGAAATGGAGGCTGTTGCCCTTGATGAAAATATACCAGTTAATAAACTAGCTAAATTAATTGCAGATGGAAAAGTTGTAATTCCTAAAAATATCAATGGTCATTCAAAAGCTTGTGGAATTGGTGATGGTCTTAAAACCAAAATCAATGCAAATATTGGTTCTTCAAGTAAAATTGATGATATTGAATTAGAAATAAATAAAGCTAAATTAGCCCAAGAATATGGTGCTGATGCATTAATGGACTTATCTACTGGATCAGATTTAACAACTTTCAGGAAAAAAATCATGGATGCTGTAGATATTACAATTGGAACAGTACCTATTTATGAAGCTGGAGTAATTACACTTAATAAAAACAAAGAAATCATTGACATGGACCCAGATGACCTATTTAAAGCTATTGAAAATCAGGCTAAAGAAGGTGTAGATTTCATGACTCTCCATTGTGGAATTACTAAAGATTTAGTTGAAAAATTAGAAAAAGCTAAAAGAATGATGGGAATTGTAAGTAGAGGTGGAACTTTCCTCGCATCCTGGATTAAACATAATAACCAGGAAAATCCTTTATATGAAAATTACGACTATTTACTTGAGCTATCCTATGAATATGACATTACATTATCTCTAGGTGACGGATTAAGACCTGGATGTTTAAGTGATGCCAGTGATATTCCTCAAATTCAAGAGCTTGTTAATTTAGGAGGCCTTGTTAAAAGAGCTCAAGATGCAAATGTCCAAGTAATGGTTGAAGGACCTGGACACATGCCATTAAACCAGATTAAAGCTAATATGGAAATACAAAAAACCATTTGTTATGGTGCTCCATTTTATGTTTTAGGCCCTCTTGTAACTGATTTAGCACCTGGTTATGATCATATTACCGGAGCAATTGGAGGAGCAATAGCTGCAAGTAGTGGAGCTAACTTTTTGTGTTATGTAACTCCCGCAGAACACTTATCTCTACCTTCTCTTGAAGATGTTAAAGAAGGAGTAATTGCATCTAAAATAGCTGCTGAAGCTGCAGATGTTGCTAAAGGACTTGACTCTGCATGGGAAAGAGAACGTGAAATGGGAAAGGCACGTAAGGAATTTGATTGGGAAAAACAATTTGATCTTGCATTTGACCAGTCAAAACCACGTAGCTACAGAAATAAGTGTGAACTTGATGATGAAGAAATGTGTGCAATGTGCGGAGAATATTGTGCAGTAAAAATAGCTAAAGGCGACTTTTAAATGAAATATCAAGAATTAGTAGATGTATATTCTGCCCTAGAAAATACAACTAAAAGGTTAGAAAAAACAGAGATTATATCTAATTTTCTATTAAAATTAGATAGTACCACTCTCGAACAGGTAGGCCTATTAATATTAGGTAGTGTATTTCCTGCTTGGAGTGATAAGGAAATAGGAATTGGAAATAAACTTGTTATGCAGGCTGTTGGTGAAGCTGTAGGTACTACGCCTGATAAAGTTGAAGATGCTGTTCGTGACCAAGGAGACATTGGACTTGCTTGTATTAGCTTATATGCTAAAAAATCACAAACTACATTCTTTTCTCAACCTTTAACAATAGATTTTGTATTTAAAAGCTTAAGAAAGCTTTCTGAAAAAAGTGGAGCAAAATCAACAAAACGTAAAATTGATATAATTTTAGAGATGTTATCTCAGGCTTCAGCTAGTGAAGCAAAATATTTAACTCGTACTATTCTTGAAGAACTTAGAATTGGTGTTGGGGAAGGCGTCATAAGAGATGCAATAGCTCAAGCTTTTAATATTGACAAAGGAGTTGTTGAGAGAGCTATAATGCTTACAAATGATTTAGGTTTAATAGCTGTTGTTGCTAAAGAAAAAGGAGAAGAAGGGCTTAAAGAGCTAAATTTAACTCCTGGAACACCTGTAAAACCTATGCTTGCACAACTTACACCACCACTTCCAGAAATACTTGGAGAAATGGGGCTAGCTATTTGTGAGACCAAATATGATGGAATACGTCTTCAAGTCCATAGAAATGGCGATGAAATCAAAATATTTACCAGAAGACTTGAAAATATCACTCATGCTCTACCAGAAATTGTAGATTTATTTAATGAGTACTTACCTCATGAAGACTACATTGTAGAAGGTGAAGTAATAGCTACAAGAGATGGAAAACCCTTATCATTCCAAAACATCCTCCATAGAGTTAGAAGAAAACACAATATCGATGAAGCTGTAGAAAAAGTTCCTCTAAAAGTATTTTTATTTGATTTATTATACTACATTGTCCCCCGGATTGATGAACCATTACTTAAAAGAAGAGAAAAACTTGAAGAAATTGTTAACACAACCCCTGAAGAGATTAATTTAAGTAATATGGTTTATGGAACTCCTGATAATATTAAAGAAGTAGAAAATTTATTTGAATTGTCATTATCCCAACATCATGAAGGAATTATGATTAAAGATGCTGCAGCACCTTACATCCCAGGTCTTCGTGGTAAAAAAATGCTTAAATACAAAGCAGAACCAGAAACCTTAGACATGGTTGTTGTTGGAGGAACATATGGTATTGGTAAAAGAGGAGACTTTGTCGGCTCTTATTTAGTTTCACTACGTGATGATAATAATAATCTAAAAACTGTTGCTTATGTAGCTACTGGTCTTGATGATGCTACCCTAGAATACCTTACTGGAAAAATGAAAGAATATGAATTATCTACAAAAGGTAGAGAAATAGTTGTAGAGCCTAAAATCGTATTAGAAGTAGCATTTAGTGAAATCGTTGAAAGTCCAGAATATGAAACCGGATACTCTCTACGTTTCCCAGTTGTTAAAAATATCAGGAAAGATAAAAGCTTAAAAGATATTGACACTGTTGAGAGATTAATTTCAATGTATGAAACTCAATAATCATCTAAAGCTTTAACATAAAATATTACTTTTCTTGTTAAAGGATAAACAACAATCTCATAAGCTGTTTTGAATAATGCTTGTGCAACAATCATAACTAAAAGTGCATTTACAGGCATTGTTCCTAAAAATCCTATTGTAATAAATATAATTGCGTCCATCCCTTCACCAGCAAATGTTGATGCAATACATCTAAAAAACAGATTATCCTCATTTTTAGCTTTTAAATAAACCATTAATTTTGCATTAATTAATGATCCAACTAGATATGCTGCAAAACTAGCTACCAATAATCTTAAAGTACTTCCCAAAACTGTATGAAATGCTGCATTATTTGTAAAATAAGCTGGAGCAGGTAAAAACATAGTTATATTATAACAAATTACAGCTACTAAATTCATGAAAAATCCTAAGTAAATAGCTCGCCTAGCTTTTTTATAACCATAACATTCTGCAAGTACATCATTAACAATGTAAATTATTGGAAATATTATAACTGCACATGGTAAGCTTACCCAATATAATTCAAAAGTTTTACTTGCAATTATATTTGAAACAATTAAAGATGCACAAAATATTCCAACAAACAATGCATATACATCTGTTTTTTTAAAATCTGTGTTTTTAAACATACATACTAAGATTATACTTTGATGTAAAAAAAGATTTTGCAAAACAATATTTCAAAATAAAAACCTATCAGCTATTTTTAAAATAAAAACTAAGATAAATTTATGGAAATTACAGATGATAAATTGCTAAGAATTGCTCTTATAACTTCATTAATTGGTTTAGTTGGTTTAATTATATTTACCCCATCAATTGAAGTTAAAAAAGTAGAAATCCAAGAGATAAACCGTGGAATGATTGATGAAGAAGTTAGTGTTGATTGTGTTGTTGAAGATGTTAAAGCATCAGCAAGTAAAAGTAGCTATTTCCTAACTATTAATGACGGAACCGGACAGATGTCTTTAATAATCTTTGAGAGCCAATTAGCTCAGCTAGAAAATAATGGTATTGATATTGAAAGCTATGAAGGCAAAAAGGTTAATGTTATTGGAACAATTACTGAATATAACTCACAACTGGAACTTATTTTATCAAGTGGTGATGGTATAAAAATTATTTAATATTAATTAAGACAAATAAAATTCTAGATATCACTAAAAAAGGAACATAACTATGAATCAAAGAATTAGGTATTTGGATGAATTGCGTGTAATTGCAATATTTGCTATTATTCTAGTCCATATTTCCTCACTATGGGTAACATCAACAATTGCAGGTGTTGACTGGCAAAATCTCGCATCAACAATTGGAAATATAGGCATTCCAATATTTTTAATGATAAGTGGGGCACTATTACTCAACAAAAACTATCCAACAGTAACAGGATTTTATAAAAAGAGATTTCCAAGAATTACCATTCCATTCATATTCTGGATTGTTGTTTATTGTATTTACTCTATACACTCAACAGGAAATTATGACATAGCTAATACATTTCTTAACAATTTAGGATGGTATTTTTACTTAATTGTTGGAGTTTACCTTGCAATACCATTTATTAATGATTTTATAACAAACAGACAGCTAAATGAGGTTAAATACTTTATAATAATATTTATAATAGCTTCAATATTTTATACCTGCTGCAAATTCTTTAATATTACTTCATACCTAGATTTAAGGTTCTTTATTGGGGCCTTAAGCTATGTTATTGTTGGTTATTATTTAGCTAATGTAGAAATAAAATCTCCCAAAAAAATTATGCTTGGATGTGTGTTATTATTCCTGGTTTGCTTATTTATAAGCTACCAAATGCCTGAAATTGGGATTTATGAATTTAATAATCCGAATCTGTACCTAAATTCATATTTGGACTTCTCAATTTTCCGTCTAGGTTTAGGTGCATCAGTATTTTTATTTGTAAGATGTCTTTTATTAAATACTAATAAAACAACCGGAAAATTAACCTTATCCATAAGTAAAGCCAGTTATGGTATGTATTTAAGCCACATAACCTTGTTTTTATTTATCAGAAATCATTTAAGCATATTTACCGCAGGAGCAGAAGGCTTTGGAATAGTTATAAGAATGCTGGTAATGACTGTCGGAGTATTTTTAATAACCTGGATTATAATTGTGATTTTAAGTAAAATACCTTATTTAAAAGAAATTTCAGGATATCATTAACTTTTTATTTATAGAAAATCGACTTTTGGAGTTAGAAAAATTTTAACCCCATAATTTACATCCTAACTTCCCAATAAACAATAAAATCAAAGAATACTTTAAAATAACACTCATAAAAACATTTTAAAAAAAATATACTGAATTAAAACAATAGATAAAACTACAAGAAATTCACCAGACAAAAAGAAACATTTCAAACCAAAAAAAATAAATTAATTATTATGCTCATCACAAACAACAAAAACCAGATATCATTACTATTCAATAAAAAACTATTCACATTAGAAACTATTCACATTAGAAACTATTCACATTAGAAACT
>CAVDAS010000029.1:0-16923 GCA_963606955.1 Bacteroidaceae bacterium | reverse complement strand
CTTATGATTTCAAGTGAATAAAAGTATTACTCATTAATTATCGGACACTCCCAAAGACTTTAAATACTGTGCAAATGTAAATTCATCCTTTTCTAAAGATGGACAATCATATAGATTCGCCATTAAATATTTGATAATATCAAACTAATAATTATCCAACTTACTTGTCACATTTTTCCATAGTAGAAACATGTTTTTATTCATCTACAACACACAATTAGCTAATTTCCCCACATAATAGTATGTTTAAAGATTATTTAATTTCTAAATAAGATATGAAATTAAATTTTAAAACTATAACGATAGAAAATAGTAGTTTATATAAATAACTATAACGATTGAAAATAGTAGTTTATATAAATAACTATGAATAAATGTAATAATAATTATTTTGAGGAGACCAAACAATGAATGAATTGGAAAATACATATATTAAAAATCAAATATTATCAATGCCAATAAGATTAAATCAAGAGTTAACATACAAAGATAAAAAATTTAATAAACGCTCGGATTATAACAATATTATCAAATATATTAATAATTTTCTTGAAGGCAAAAATATAAATAGGTTTCTTGTTTTACCAGGATTACGTGATGTTGGAAAAACAACTTTGTTATTTCAAGTATATGAATATCTCCTAAAAGAAAAAGGCATAACTCCTCAAAATATTTTGTATTTTTCTTGTGATCGATTGAAAAAAATAGGAAATGTTGATATTTTTAATGTTGTTAATTCTTATCTAGAAACATATCACAATTCCATCATTGAAACATTATCCCACCCAGTATTCATTTTAATTGATGAAGCACAATACGACAAACAGTGGGCATTAAATGGAAAATTAATATTTGATGGTACTAAAAACATTTTCATGATTTTTAGTGGATCATCTGCATTAAAACTTTCTTACAATCCTGATGCTGCAAGAAGATTGTTAAATATTCCAATTTATCCTTTAACATATTCTCAACATTTAAAATTAAAATATGGGAATTTTAAAAATGATGTCTCCGATTCATTAATTCAGATGATTTTCAATGGTGATGTAGAAAATAGTAGTGAATTAGAAAGAAAAATAATCAACATATATTCAAATTTTCCAAATTATAATTTATCTGAATGGAAAAATTTCTTAGAATTTGGAGGTTTTCCATCATCATTTTATCAAAATACAAACGATATAACTAAAAAAATTGTTAATATGGTAGATAAAGTTGTAAGAACTGATATGGACAATATTGAAGGCATAACTAGCGATACTCAGTATCTTGCTTTTCAGATTTTAAATTTTTTTGCTTTTCAAAATCATGGTGAGGTCTCAAAAGGAGCTCTTTCAAATTATTTTGATGTTAAAATTGCTTTAGTCAGTAAAGTATTAAATATTCTTGAAAAAACACAAATAATATTTCACATTGAACCATTTACCTCATCAGTAAAACGAACAACAAAACCTCATGAATATTTTTTTGCAACATCTAGTTTAAAACATAATCTGACATTAGATATAGGTAATGCTACATTTGAAAATAAAACCGCATATATGGGAAAACTACTTGAAACTTATGTAGCTTCAAGTTTCCATAATTTAGATAATAACAATTACAAAATATACTATGATGATAACAAGAAAAGAAATGTTGATTTTATTGTTCAAAGAGGATTAGAAAAACCTATTCCAATTGAAGTAAGCTGCGGTAAAAAGAATAAAAGTCAAATAAAACGAGCTATTAATAGCTATAATGCGCCTCACGGAATAATTATTTCAAATACTACATCAAATATTGTTAAAAACGACAATATTATTTATTTACCTCCTGAAACATTTGCATTCATGTAAAAGGTAAAACTATTTAAATAGTTTGTCAGTGCTCCTCTTAAAACAGCACAAAAAAAGAAAATTGATGGAAATTACATTCCATCTAAACTCATATCAATCATTTTTTGAGTATCAGCAGCTAATTCATCAGGAAGTCCTGTAATATCCATACTTAAGAAACCCCTAACAATCATAGAAGCTGCTTCTTCTTCTGTTATTCCCCTTGAAGTTAAATAATTAATTTCATCTTCATCAATTTTTCCAACAGCTGCTTCGTGAGACATTTCAAGATTTGCAGAACTTGCTTCAAGTTCAGGAACCGCATAAATCATACTATCATCAGATAATACTAATCCATGACATTCTAAATGTCCTTTAACTTCAGGAACAGTTCCAGCTAAGTGACCTCTAGCAAATATTTGAGATTCATCTTGAGATACTGCACGTGAAATAACTTCCCCTCTTGCACCCGGAGCATTAAGATAAGCTCTTGATCCTACATCAATAATAGAATCTTTTTTACCCCCCTGAATACTTTGGAAAATAGCTCTTGAATTTACACCATCACAATAAGCAGTAGGATAAGATTGAAGAGTATTAACCGGACTAGTTAAAATGTAATTATTTAAATAAGTAGCATTATCTGCAACCTTAATTCCAGTTCTTGGACGTACTTCAACTTGCTCTGCCCAATTATGAACCATGGTGAAAGTTATTTTAGCACCAGGTTTTACATATAACTCAGATACACCAACATGCAATGCAGAGGAAATATCATCACCAGTTGCACAACCAGTAATTAAGTGTAACTCAGAGTTTTCCTCAGCAATAATAACATTATGTGCAGTTTGCATAATGTCTTCATCACTAATAAACATACATGCCTGCACTGGGAAAACTTCTTTAGTTCCAGGTAAGGACCTTACAAAGTAACCGCTTTTAATTCCATCTTTTTCTTCACGTAAAGCAGTTTTAGCAGTGTATTTATCAGCATCAGGTTTAACAACATTCCACATATAATCTTTAAGCCAATGATATTTATCTAGAGCTACTCCAATATTCATAACTTCAATTGACTCAGACATAGAATTATTTGTAAATATATTAGACTGATCAACTTGTAAAAATGACCCTGATCTACCTTTTTCTTCAGTATCTACTCCTACTTTTAAAAGAGCATTTTTAGTTTTTTTAGATACATCATCTAAGTCATCTAAAAGATCCATCCCATCTATAACTTCATCTGAAAAATTTTCAATAGTAATATCTACTCCAAGAGGAGCTTTTTTATCTTTAGCTCTTTCAGCATCATTTAATACATTGCGCACATTCAACACATCCATTAAATCCTTCTTTCCTAATATCCTCAATAATCTCACTTGGATTACCTGAACAAGCTATTACACCATTCATTAAAACATGAGCTTTATCAGCACTTACAAAATTTAAAATATAACCTAAATGAGTAATTAAAAGACCGCTTCTTTTTCTAGCATCATGTTTTTTATCTTTATCAAGTAAAGTACCAATTTCACTAGCTATTAATTCAACATTTTCAATATCCACACCAGAATCTGGTTCATCAAACATAGTAAAATCCGGCATTTGAGCAAGTAATTGTAAAATTTCAGAACGTTTTACTTCCCCTCCAGAAAATCCAAAATTGACATCCCTATCTAAAAACTCATCATTAAACTTAAGTTTTTGAGCTAATTCCAACATTCTAGGATTTAATGTTTCGTCAATTTCTTGATGAGATTCTATTTTAAGTAAATCACGAACTGATACTCCACGGACAGATGGTGGAGACTGGAAACTTACTCCAATTCCTAATTGAACACGCTCAGAAGTAGTTAAATTAGTAATATCTTCACCTTTAAATTTAATAGATCCATTAACTACTTTATATTGTGGAAAACCAAGAATGGTTAAAAACAATGTACTTTTACCAGCACCATTTGGCCCTAAAAGAACATGAGTCTCCCCCTCAGCAATTGAAAGATTAATATCCTTCAAAACTCTTTTACCAGCCACTTCCACAGCCAAATTTTCAATTTCAAGTAACATAATATCACCTTATTTAAAAAGACATAAGTTATACAACATTATTACATTTAAACTAATATATATAAATATATTATAATTTTAAACTTAGTTATAAAGTGTTTATAACAACTTTACTAAATAAAAAATAGTCAAGTAACTGAAAAAAGAAATTATTCAGTTACAATAATAAATTCGCCAACTTTTTCTACTTTAGCAAAAGGAACTAATAAAATATCCCCATTTCTTTTAGCACCTTTAACATGGATATTACGACCACTTTCCACCCTAATAGCTATATCAACGATTTTTCCAGTTTTTTCATTGATAATTAATTCGTCTAAGACACCAAGAATACGAGCATTATTAGTAGCTACCTGATAATTTTTAATTTCACTCCATAATTTTTCTTCTCTTTTAGGAATTTGTTTATTTTCCATCACATCACCAGCTAAATTTTCATTAATTATATAAAATATTTTAATTTCATCATATTTAAATTTAAAGAGTTTTATTAATAAAAGCTTGATAAAATTTTTCAGCAACTATACTGTCTTCAAGAGTGTTAATATTTAATGCTAATTCAATTTTAGGTAAAATAAGCTGATCTTCATCTTGAATTTCATTAACACTTCTTAAAACATTTAAACCAGCAGGAACAGCACCATTAAATTCATAAGAATAATCTAAATTTAATTTTTTAAAAATTTCAACTGGAACTTGGGTAGATAAAGCATCCTTACCTGATTCCAAATACTTATTTAATACAAAATCAATAGTTTCACTGCTAATAAATGGCAAATCAGCATTAACAAATAATAAGATATCTTCTTTTGATTTTGACTCAAAAAAAGTTAAAATAAAAGATAAATCAGTTAAATAATCAGTTCCAGGAGTATCTAAAATTTTAAAATCATCATTTAATGATTTTAAATATTTGGTTGTTTTCATAGTATGATGACTTACAGCAATAATTACATTTTCAACTAATTTAGATGAAGAAAGATTATCAATGACATATTTAATCAAAGGTTTGTCATGTAATTTAAATAGAGGTTTTTCAACATCAACTTTTAAGCGAGTTCCTCTACCTCCAGCCATAACAATAGCATGAATCATGACAAAAACCTTTAAAATTAATTATGCATATTTACTGCCTTGTAATTTCATCCTTTTACCAAGAATACATTTTTGACCTTGACAACCACCAATAGGTGATTTTTGAGTACCCATAGAATTCATACAACGAGCCATAATAGCTGAACCTAAAGCTAAACCATCTTCAACAAATACAACTTTATCAAATTTATCTTGAACAGCTTCTAAAATAAGTTGTGGTTTATGTCCAGTAATACCTGCTCTTCCAGTAATTCCTAATGCAGAACCTTCAGTAACAATACCTTCTTCAAATGCAACATCCAGCACACGAGTAACAATCTTAGCACTTACATAATCCATAGCAGATAATAATGTTGGAAGACCATCCCTATCATAGAATTTAGCTCCAAGATCCATTAAATCCCCTAATTTATCACCATTAACACCAACATCACAACCAATTAAAGTTGTACCTGCATTTTCAGAAGCAACTGGGTCTAGCGGAACAGTACCAAACCTATCTACATCCATAGGAACTTTACGAATATCAATTAATTTATGAGCTTCCTCAGCATTAGCCTGAGCTTTTTTAGTGTTTGCTTTCTTAATTAATTTATCAGAATACAAATCAAGAGCAGCTCCATTTTTCTTATCAATTTCACCAGAACCTCTAGCTAAAGAGTCACTAACTACACCAGCTAAACCTAAAAAATTACCTACAGTATTTGCATAAGGCTGATTATCATTAACAACACGACCAGCTAGTGTAGAACCAAAATCAAGAGAAATACATGGGTTTCTATAATCAACATCAGTCCATTTAGCTCCTAATTTAATACCTGCAGTAACAAGTTCTCCTTCCATTTCATTTGCAACAGTTTCTTTACCTTTAGGAGGGACAACACTAACTACTGCACCATCAAACATTACATTATTTAAAAGAGAATGTTTTTGTAATCTTTCAGGAAGCTGAGAGACACTCATAGCAGGAGACATTTTTCTTGGTGGAATGCCCGCATCTAAACAGCCATCAGCTAATGCAATAACTAACTGACCTGCTTCTTCAGCAGTTGCAAAACCTGCAGTTACACCAGTAGACCTAACTACAAAATCCAAATCTTTATCTTTATCAACATGAGCTTTTCTTAAAGACTCTAAAACAGTATCTTTAATTAAATCAGCAACAGCTTCTTTTGAAAGTTCAATTCCCCAAACAGTTTTACCAAAAACCTTTTCATTAGGTTTAGGAGGACGAATATCCCTAGTCATTTTAACTGTTTTATTAAGTAAATAGCACTCACTAGTGTTTAAATTAGTAGCCATAACAATACATTTAGTAGTAGTGTTACCTAACTCTACAGAAGCAGTTACATAAAAAACATCTGGCTTTTTAACAGCACCAGGACTCTGTGGTCCAGCCCTATTAGCTCTTAAAGAATCTAAATTTCCTTCATGAGACTTAGCAATTATAGGTTTAGGACCTTTATTAAAAATTTTACCTAAAAAAGACATTATTCCAACCTCAATAAACTATACTAAAAGTTAGTTAATAATATCTTTTTATAATAATATAAATTTTATTAAATGAATTTGAAAAAAAAGTAATAAAAATAGATTAGAATAAACTAATCTATAATAAATTGTTATATGGGTGAGCTTCGACAGGTTCAGTACCGAAATCAGCAGCTGCTTCTGCAATGAACATATCAGTTTGTGCTACAGCAGGGAATGCTATTTTAGCGTTATCGATAGGTCCAAAGAGAACGAAGTCTCCACCAGTCATAACTTGAACAATGTTTGCACCAATATCACAAACAGTGTAAGCAGTTTTGTTTCCTTCTTTTTTGTAGTCTCTTAACCAATCCCATGCAGAAGGTACATTGTGAATACCAGATCCTACTGGGTATCCCCATTTAGCTTTTTCTGCAAAAGTAGTTTTTGCAGCAATACCTGCACCTTGACCTAATGGAGTTACAGCAGTATCCATCATGAACTTGTCGATACCACAATCAGCAGCTACTTCAAGTAAACCTTTTTCGTAAGCTCCGTTGTCTCCGTTTTCCCACATTGCCATTTTACCATCAACAGTAGCATTCATTGGGTTGAATCCTAAAATGATGGAAGCAGAAATATCAGTTTCTGCAAGAGCATCTAATTCAGATTTATCTGCAGACATGTTAATGGAGTTGTAAATAGCCCTGTCAGTTAAACCAACTTCATCAGCATATTGTGCTCCAGCGATTCTAGCATCACCAGAAGTAGAATCTATAAGGAATGGTTTGTCACAGACATCCCCAATGTATTCAATGTATTTTACAATAGCTTCTTCAGTTTGACCGAAAACTTGTACAATACAAGGGTTACCAGTTACATCAGATACATTAACCATATCATTAACTAAAGTTTCTGCTCTGCTCTTATCAAAATCTCCTGTTAATTCATCACTAATAATATTGTGTCCACCGTAGAAAATAGTACCTGCTAATACAGTAGGATATTCTCCTGGTTGACCTCCCATTTTTACTCCAGCAAAGTCAAATACAACTTGCTCTTTATCAAATTTAAACATTACGCAATCCTCCTAAAATATAGCAGCTAATAATGCTATTACATTAAACTTCATAACTACTACTAAAATTAATAAACCAATTATTAAACCATATAAAATACCAACATCTCTACCTGTTTGTTGACCTAAACGTTGGTAATATTCCCCCACAGTAAAATCAACTTTTTCTTCAGCATCATCTAATTTAGCAATGATATCTTTTAAATCATCTGATGAAACCATTACTTGAGGTATTGAATTTTCTTCGTCACTCATAATAAACACCTCTATAATCCATATAATTTTACAATAGCAGGAATAAGAACTAGTAAAATAACAGCTAAAAGAATACCAATAGCGAAACCTTGAGTCCTAGTTGCTAATAACCCTGCGAAAAGTTTTCCTTCCCTTGCAATGAGTTTTGAACTGTAATCAGCATCTTCAGAAGCATCTTTAATGCCTGTCATATAAGGTTTATTAGAAATTTTTACCATATTTTATGCCTCCTTAAATTAGACCAAAGAATAAAGCTCCAATTACTAAAGAGAATGCTAACCCAATCATAATACCTTGAACTTTACCAGCATAATTACCTGCAAGGTTTCTTTGGATTGAACCTACCATGTCTATTTTAGTATTGATATTTCTCATTCTTGCTTCAATGAGAGCAGTTTCAGCTGAAACAACTTTCATTTCTTCCCCTTCATCTTCATCTCCGTCGTCACCTTCGACAGAAATAACCATTGCTTCTTCTTCAAAAGCACCAGGGTCTTTTTCAACACATTCATTAATTTTAGCTTGGATTGCACCAATATCTTCAGTGTCAATTAAATCAACAAGTTCTAATTGTTGTTGATATCTTTCAACACCTTCTAAAGGAACATTTTCAACAAAAGGAATTGCTCCAGTTGCTCCGATAATTTTCTTTTTATCCGGATCTGCACCATTTTCATGTAGAGCTTTGAAAGATTGACCAGTAATGTGTCCCTGTACTTCAGCACCTGCTAAAATTAAGAAACGGATATTAGGATTAGATATAATGTTTGCAACAACTTTTTCTACACCTAAATTTTCTGTTTTACATGGACCTGCAATAGCTGCCCCAGAAAGTTCTGCTTCAATATGTGAAGCTAATGTTGTTACTGCAACAGGACTTTCAGGGTCGCCTACAATGTAGTCCCCACTAATAACCGGCCAGCCAGCTGCTGGTTCTTTTTTATCAGCCATCTATAAAACCCCCCAACTCATTAAAAGTGGTAATGCAGCAAATATAATAAATGATGCTAATAAAAATCCATAAACTGCATTAGTTAACATACCTGCAGTAATGTAAGAACCTTCCCTTCCAGGATAAGCACCAACAGGACTAGTATAAGGATCTAAAGAGCTTACTAATTCATCAGCAGCACCTTGAATTTTTGCTACTTCTTCATTTACTTCATCCATAGATAAAAGGACAACTCCCCCACCTAAAGATGCACCAATAACACCAGAAACTGGATCTAAAGCTAGATTCATTTCAGGTACAATTTGAACCATAGGTAACATTTGAGCCATATATAAAACCTCCTATCATTCCTCTACTTTTGGCCATAATCCAGACCATTTAACTGAAGCTGCAGCATCATATGAAGCTTTAACAAATGCTCTGAAGGAGATAATCCAACCGATTAAACCAACAATAAATACAGCTAACCATCCAAATACATCACCTGCAATAGATGAGATTAAACCAGTAATCATCATAGATAAAAATGCAGTTGAAGCAGCACATTTAAGAGTCCTAGATTGATCTTCGTTTGGACCTAAACATGCATTGAATGGGTGTTGAATTGCCATAGTACACATTATAAAGAATAATGCAATGAAACCATTAGCAACAACATGATTAAAAAGATCAGTAGCTCCATAAGAACCAGTTACAGCAGCAGATAAACCTAAAACAGATAAAGCACCTGCTCCTGCAATTTCAGCAGTACATCTTACCATAATTGGAATTTTCATTCCAACAATTTTAGTAGCAATTAAACCTATAATAGTTGCAATAACCATAGCAAATATTAAACCTATAACAGGTCCTAAAGTACTTATCATAGGCATATTAGGGAATATGAAACCTAAAGCAAGACCAGCTAAAACACCGATAATACTAATAGATAAACACATGTAACCAATAGAAGGAACACCAGTACCTAAACCATAACTTGCTACACTACGAATAGCATTAGCTCCCCATACAGTAGCACATACAGTACCAAGACCTGCAAGAACAGGACCTATAATCCCATTAATATTACATAAGTAAATACCTAATAATCCACCAATAATACCTAAAAGTAATAAATAATTACCATTAATTGCACTATGTGCACCATCAGCACTTCCACCAGCAGACATTTTATATACCTCCAGTTAATAATACACAGAATATTCCGACTACAACTGATGCTATAGCACAAGCTACTGCTCCAGTACCAATCCTTTTAAATTTAGGATCGTGCATACCTTCAATAGTACCACCAATATTATAAGAAGCAATAACTGCATTAATAAAGAACACACCAGTACCTAACATAGCAGCTAAACCAATACTTACAGCAGCACTAGAGAAATAGGATGCAGATTGAACAGCATCATAAATAGCATAGTAGATTAAACCTCCACCAAAACCACCGAAAGCAGCACCTATAAGACCACTAATGAAACATATGAACGGAACACCGTGACCTTCAGTACCAGGGGTTTTATACTTCTCTTGATTACGTTTAGTAAGAGGGTCAACTGGGGTTTTGGATGCAACAGGTACAACACCTGCACCATATACATAGATATAGTTAGCAATAAGCATAGTAAGAGCTAACATTATCATAGCACCTATTGCACCACCAATACCTACAATAATCCAAGATTGACCTGTCATGGTTGCTGCACCAATAAGTCCTGTTAAACCTGCACCAGCAGCTAACATAGCAGTACCAGTACCTACACCAGTAGCTGTTGCCATAGCTGCAGGAGCTCCTCCTACAGGAATAAAGTGCACACCTGCACCAATCATAACACCGCCTATAGCGACAAATAAAATAATTGAAATTGGATCCATAATCGAAACCTCCTTATTCTTCCTCATATGGTCCGTATTGTTTTCTTGCGAATCTTTCTAAATGGTCATTCATTAATACTAAAATTATAACAACAATGAAACCAACAACTAATCCGCCATGTAATCCGAATACAACGGAATTCCAGAAACTAAAGAATACTACAAGACCAAAACATATACCTGTTAAAGGTCCACCAAACTTAACACAGAAGTTACCTACATCAATAGAATTTTTTGCACCCATTGGTGCTTTAGTAACAATATCCCCTTGAATAGCTACAGGAGTTCCTCCACCAAATGGGAATTTTTGATATTCACTTTCAGTACCATAGTGAACATCCCCAGTTGAAGAACCGATAGCTCCAAGAGTAATACCCCAAAGCACTGCTAAAAGAGGCAATGGGAATGCATGTAACGGAGTACCACTTAATGGAATAGTCATTAAATAAGAAACTCCAACAAGACAAAATGTAGTTATAAATCCATGCCCAGCAATAGGTCCTAAAGATTGAGTTAAAACATCCATAAATAATGGTTGTTCAAATTGAGATTGACCAACAATCCTACCCATGTGAGCAGTAATAGTGTAAATACTGTGAACAAAAGCAGCGACACAAGAACCTGCTGCAATAGCAAATAAATCATTAGTAATTCCTAAAGTCATTAATACATATGCAATAGATCCAGCAACACCACACCAAACACCATAAGCGACTGGTTCACCAGAAGCCGCTTTGTTTACCATACGATGTAAATGTCCCATTTGAGGAGCAAGTTGAACTTGAGAGTTAGGGTTACTTTGAGAACCAATATCAGACTCAATATCCTCAGCAGCACCACCAATAGTTGCAACTGCACCCATTAATGCGACAACACCTAATGTTATAGGGTCCATAATTTTTTTCCTCCATATTTTTTATTAAATTGATCATTTAATAAACGTGATATATATTCACTAAAGAATATATGTAGTAAAATGTGATTTTTATTCCATATAAAAATCAATTAAATGATACCAATAGAATTTTCTATTGATACTTAACTTTTTTTCAATATTAATATAAATGTTTTACTAAAACATTTTAAGGCATACTTAAATTTAAGGAGTAAATAGGTGAAAAATCACCTATTTAACCTATTTGTTTTGAATTTATTTTGCTGGGGTGATGACAGTTCTTTCACCGGATGGTTCGAACTCTCTTAATGCACCTTTAGCAAATTCTTCACGAACTTTTGAGAAGTCAAATACTAAGTTTTTATCAGCAAATGCGATTTTAATTAATGGGTTGAAAGCCCATGCGTCTCCACGAGCTGCGTGAGGAGCTTGAGCGATACCAGCGTATTCACCTTGGTGACCTACGTTCATTGCGTAGTTAGGGTAGTTTGGTCCTCTCATTTCAAGAGGTAAACCTTCATCATTTCTGATGGAGAATACGTTAGCTGCACCACATTGATCTTGTAAATCGTAACCGTAGAATCCTAATCTGGAATGTTGTTCTTTGTGTAAGTACATAGCTAAGTACCATGCGCTTAAACCAGTTTGAGCATTTCCAGTAGCGAATGCAGTAGATGCACCAGCTGCTGCGGAAATTACGGAAGCTCTTTGAGATCCACCGAAGTGGGTTTCAAGTAATGCTGGGTATTCTTCGTATTGTTCTAATGCGTAGAATGCAACTTCAGAACCTACATCAAGAACAGTGTCCATGTTGTTAGGTGCTTGGGTTAATCCACCGTATTTGTCTTCTACGTAATCTTTACCATAGTAAGTGAAGTCATCTAATACATCATCAGTGTATGCTGCAGTAGCATATTGAGTGAAACCTACACCACCAGACATGTATGAACCTAACCAAATTTGGTCGTAAAGTGCAGCACCTAATGCTACTACTTCTAAAGTGGAACGTACAGGGTCATCAGGGTAAGCTCTGGAACCTTGACAGATATCTGCCATGAAACCAAATGGAACTCCACCTAATTCGTTTTCTGCTCTTGCTCTTCTTACAGGTAAGTAAGTACCCATGTGAATAACTTCTGCGTGTTTGGATGCGTATGCGAAGTCACCAGTAGCTCCTTCACCAGCACATTGGTTGTATGCAGAAATCATTGACATACCAATTTGCATTGCAGACCATCTGGAAGTAGTACCTCCGTCACAAACTCTTCCTACAATAGCAGGAATTCTTACAGCTTGCCATACACTTCCACCAACTTCTTCTTTTAAAGCTGCTGCTTGTTCATCATTGAACTCTTTGTTGATGTCTAAAACGAATGCAGAATCGATTTCGTCTGCTAATTCATCATCACCAGTAAATACTTTAACATAACTGTCTTGTACTACTAATGGGTCAGTTTCTACCATGTGTTCTTGAACTACTGCTGCACCAGGCATTGCGTGGTTTACAGTTTCTAAGTATTCAGTAATAGTTTCAGGAGTTACTTCAATACCTAACCTTTTTTCAAGAACATTGTGAGCAGTGTTTAAACCTACAATTACAGTTCTTCTAATATCGTCCCAAGCTTGTTGGATAGCTGCATTGTTGATGAAATGTAAATCGTCACCTTCTACATAAGTATCAGTTGTAGATAATTGGTAAGACATTAAAGCCCTTTGACCTAAAGGAGTACCAATGTCTGGGTTGTACATTGGAATTCCTCTTTTCTCAGCGATTTCTTTACCTTCTTTTACAAATGCGCTTTTTCTTTCAGATTGTTTCCAACCGCCCATGTTATAGAAAGTGGTTCTTTTATCAGTTGGATCTTCACTGAATTTGTTTTTCATTGCATCTAAGAATTTTTTATCTGCCATGCTTAATCCCATCCTTTAACTGGATTGTATGCACCAAATGATCTGGTTATGTGAATGTTTTTTAACACTTCTACGGAGTCAGTATCATCTTTGTATGCTTCACCATCAATTCTGTAAATTGTGGTTTTTGATTTTAAGGTTTCTTCATCTAATGGTTCACCTAAGACTACTGGTTCGTCTAAATCTACACCGATTTGGTCTTTTACCATTTCAACATTACCAGTTTCTTTGTTGAATACTTGTCTTCTAAGCATATCAAACATTAAACCATTTTCATCTAACCTTAAGGAGTGACCGTGTACACCTGCACCTCTAATACCGGTTCTTGCAGTATCGAAGTATTCAGTTTCTAAGAGATATTTGGAAATACGTTCAATATCTCTTTCCCTAGCTTCGATAACTTGTCTTCCGGATAAAGTACCAGTATCGATTCCTCTGAATCTGTTTAAATAAGATCTTGCTCTTAAGTAAGGTTGAGCTGGTGCGAAGTACATTGAATCTACAAATTGGATGTATCTAATCCTGTCCCCTGCTTTTGCACCTGCAATTGGGGTAACTAATTCTCTTACAATATCATCAGGCTCATCCATTTCATCTAATGGTGGGTGAACAGATTTGTATTCTTCACCTGGAGCTCTGTGACCTAATATTTTTACTACGTCTTCATCAGAGATTTCTCTTAACTTTTCTAACTCGTAATCTGGATTACAAAAGTTTCTTCTGTTTTGAGCAACCTGAGAAGTACCTGGATAAATTTGTGCCATAATTATGCATCTCCTAATGCTAATTTAACTTTTCTAATAATTTCATCTAATTTTTCCTGTGAAATTGTTTCTCCACGAATAACTCCACTAACAATATCAACGATGTGCCCTTTTGTTTTAATATCTTCTTCAGATGGCATGACTTTAGAAGTTTTTACACCAATTTTAGCAAAATCTTCACAGTCAACTGGAGATTCACAAATGATAATACAAGGTTTATTAACATTCCTTAAAATTAACCTAGCTTTGTAGATTAAATGATTTTTAACTCCGCCTAAATGAATAACAAGCAATTTAAAATTACTCATTTGTTCTACTTCTTTATCAGTGAGACCAAATAAGGTACCACCAGAAGCTGGAGCATCATGAGGAACACCTGCACCTGCATTTAAAACCATTGTGCTAGTTAAAACATTGGATTCACGTAATCCAAAAGTGATTTCACAAACAGGTTTTGTAATATGCCTACGTCCTGGAGACATAGCAACAGCTAAAACTTCAGCCCCACATTCAGCAAATGTGCCTCTTTGTGCAAGACCTCCGCCTTTGCCCATACCGCCTGTTGCTCTGCAATCAACTACGTGAGTACATCTTCCAATCATTTTTAAAAGTCATCCTTTCTAACAATATTTACATGATCTTCAAAACTTGAATATTGGTCAGTCATTCCAATTAATTCATCCGGTAAATCTGCTTCACCATATTTAATTCTATCAGAAACAGTTCTTTCTTTTCTAATATAATTTGTTTTGTCTTGATTAATATCAAAACCAAAAGGAATATGTTTTTTGCAGATTTCTTCAATTTTTTTAACTGTATCTTCCATTGTTAATTCAACGAAAATTCTACCAGTTTTAACTTTGAGAACAACATCTTCGCCATTAATGTTAATTACCCTACGTTCCCTATATTGTGGAGGTAAAGTTTCTTCATTTTTTGGAAATCTTGGACCGTGAATTACTGTCCTTTTAACATCTTCAAGTGATTCAATGTCATTTAACAGTTTTTCTGTTGTATCACTTCCAAGCACCCTATATGGGAATATTTCAATATCCATTTTTTTACATCCATGAAAAATTAGAATTAAATATTAAATTAATTAGATGTCACCTTTAATTTCATCAGCTGCTAAAGCAACGTATTTGAGAGGTTCTCTAAATTCATCAACTTGACTGTATACTTCTTTAATTAAACCAGAAGTTGCTTCTGGTGAAAAGAGTTGTGTTCCTGCGTCTAAGGACATAGCAGCAGCTACACAAGGGATACAGAATCCTTTACTGTGTCTAGTTACAACGTGGTTACCATTGAAGAGACCAGGGCCTCCCCCACCATAGATAGAGTGACTGAAGAAAGAGAATCCTACAGCTACACCTTCTGCTCTACCATAGTCAATACTTGGTAAACCAGTAGCAAATTCAATGTTATCATTGAAGTATAATAAAGTAGATGGAATACCTTGAGCAGCACGAGCAGCACCAATGTTTACCATAACAGCAGCAGTAGCACCAGCAGCAGCATATGCATTCCATAAAGCTGCATCATCAGTGTTATATATGGAGAAATCAGTTAAATCTTTTTGAGGAGCAATAACTCCATCAGCTTCAGCTCTAGCGATAGTTCCGTTTACAACACTACCAACAGTACCTTCTTTTGCATTGTCTTTTACTAAATCTAAAACCATATTGTCAGCATTCATACCTTGGTAAGCTAAACCTAATAAGTGTAATCTTTCGAATGCACCTACTGCATCACCCATTTCAAACATAGCTGTTTGTTCGAAAATAGATGCTAAAGCGGTAGCTTGGAAAGTGTTTTTTAAGGTAGCAGCAGCAAAATCATTTGCTTTAACTCCTCTTAAAGCATAACCTGCCCCTTCAAGCTTTTGTGGAATGTCTAACATAGTAGCAATATTAGATCCTTTGTAATCTACAGATTGTGGGTATCTACCTAATACTGCAGCTTTTACGAAGTTAGCATCGTACATAGATACATCACAAACATCAATAATAGATTGTACTAATGAAGTTGCAGTGGATAATGGAGCAACAGAGTATTCTGCAGCTACATCAATTCTTTTAGATGGAACTTGTACTAATAATCTTTTACCTCCGGAAATAGGTTCAACTTTAGTATCATCATCTTCAGAAATTTGTATCATTTCTTTCATTTTTTCTGCAATTGCATCTGCATTTGCTACAATATCGAGATCTAATTCCCTTCCTAATATTTTAGATTTGTCTCCACCGACTGCACCAGTTTTGACAGATTTTTCAAGTCCTTCTAAGTTTACTGCAACAGTTCTTTTTACACCTTTAACGATGTTTTGAATAGCAGTGTTCCTGAGTGGACTTAAAGCTTCAATTGGGACATCAGATGAGACTAATGAGCCTCTATCGTCGTATAAATCGACTTTATCATCAAACTTTGCCATTTTTTCCCTCCTAATTAAATAGAGTATTTAATATACCACATAAATTTGAGCAATATTTTTCACCCAAAAATAGGCAAAGCAATATACAAATATTATTGTAATATAGCTAACCATATGGTATACATCTCTTATTTTAATTAAGATATAATATAAACATTACCAATGGAATAATTTAGAAAACTTTATAAACAATAAGCATTCCTAAAAAATTAGGATAAAAGAGGTTAAAAGTAATACTTTTAAAAAAGAATAACAAATATTTATTTTAGCAATAATAAAATTAAAAATCTTATTTTAATAAATAGCTAATATT
>CAVDAS010000028.1:0-16924 GCA_963606955.1 Bacteroidaceae bacterium | reverse complement strand
CAGTCATTAACTCAATAAAATTCATTTCAATAACATGAAAAAACTTTTTAGGAAAAACAAAAAATGAAAAATATTCAGACTCAAATAATATCTGCCAACACTCAACTATTGTAATTTTAATTATACTTGTTTTGACTTAATAGTAAATAGCTTATTATTTTCTTAAAAAATTGCTTTTTTAGTGAAAAATTTACCTCGCTATGAAATATTTACTCCATTATGAAATATTTATTTCACTTTAAAATATTTATTTGTCCTTGTTTTACTATTTAAATAAATAATAGCTAGTTTTATATATAATAACCTTCAACATATCATCTATGTCTAATAAAAAAAGTAATGTTCGTCTTTTTGATAAGTTATATTTGGTGAAAGTAATCAATGAACTCTCAAATAAGAAAATTGATTTAGAAAATTATGAAGAAATAAATGTTGGGGAAATAGACCTTGGTTTTCCTGTGCCTGAGGTGGATATTGCATTTAAAGGAAATGATAAAATATTCATATATGAATTTTTGTCTATGGAAGACCCAATTCAGGATTTGCGGAGAGTATTGGCATGTTTGGATGTTTTATCTTGTGAATATGATATGGATGTTGAAGCAAATGTGATAACTCCGCCTGATTTTGATGAAGAGTTAGAATTAGAATATTCTCCAGGTGAATTTTTTAAACCTGGTGTAATAAATTTTGGAAATATTAATGGAGACCGTTTGTTAAGGGAGATGTGTGATAAACTGGAAAATGAAAATCTAACATTAGAAGAGTCTATCAAGATGAGTATTATACCTTTAATGGGGAGTTATAATAGACTAACCAGCCAAATTAGAGGTGTTCTTGAAATAATGGATGACTCAAATATGGATCCTGTATTTAAAGAACAAATTTTAAACATAAATGTATTTATAATGACTAAATTTGTTGATAAAGATTCTCAACTTGGAATAATACGTGTTAATGGTGATGATCGTAGTTTTTTAATAATTATTTAAGTTTTTTTTCCTTATTTTTTTTAAATTAAACCATGAATCATTCGAAGAGCATCCAATAACCCGTGACTATATTCAATACATCCAAATGCTGTGCGCATATCTTCTTTTTTTTCAAGATAATACTTTGAATCGTTCATATAGTCAACAGCTCTATCATAAACTTCTTTTTCTTTTCCTTCAAAGTTTATATCTTCAACTTGTTTTAAATTGCGTTCTAATTTCTTAATATCAATACTTATTTTTTCTGCACTTTCTAAATCATTCATTTAAGTTGTCTCCATACATGATGTATTCTTTGCCCTACCGTAATGTAAGATAAGATTACTAAGATTATTATTGTGTATGTAAAGTAAATTGGGCTTGTTAGATGTCCTATAATAGCTCCAATCATTAATATTATCATACGAACAGCTCTTTCAGCTATTCCAATTTTACATTCTACTCCTTGTGATTCTGCTCTAGCTCTAACATAGCTAACTGTAATGGCTGAATGGATAGCTAGCACTCCAATAAACCAGTTACAATATCCTCCAAATATTATTCCAATGTATATTATAGCATCAGCGAACCTGTCCATTGTAGAGTCAAGAAATGCTCCAAATTTAGAAGTTCTGTTGTGATATCTAGCTACTGCTCCATCTACAACATCTAAAAATCCGCTTAGTAGAATAGCTAATGTTCCAAGAATTAATAAATGGTTAGCAAAGCCCCAAGCAGCAATTACTGCAATAAATGGGGAAATTACTGTTACGATGTTCGGATTTATATTCAGATGTTTGGCTAGATGATTCAATATTTTTGTTAAAAAAGGACGTAGACTTTCAAGCATAATTTATATATAAAGATTTTATTCATATATAACTATTAAGGTAATTTAATGAAAATATTAAAAACTAATCTAGATAATGTTGATAAAAAGGTCATTGATGAAGCTATACAAGTTTTAGCTGATGGTGGAGTTATTTTATATCCTACTGATACTGTTTATGGCTTGGGGGCTAATATTTTCAATAGAAAAGCTGTTAAAAGAGTTTTTAATATTAAAAAAAGAAGCTATTTAAAACCAATTTCTCTTTTAGTTTCTTCTATGGATGCAATTCCATTAGTTTCTAAGGCTTCTATAAATCAACTTAATTTTATGGATAAATACTTGCCGGGGCCTTATACATTTATTTTAAAAAAGTCTAAAATTGTTCCAAGATATTTAACAAGCGGATTTGGTAATGTTGGTGTTCGTGTTCCTAAATGTGAAATTGCATGTAGTTTAGCTAAAGTTTTCCCAATAACTACTACCAGTGCTAATTTATCAAATGATGATACTTTAGATACTCCTGAGGAAATATTGAATCAATTAGGTTGTGAAGTTGATTTAGTTATTGATGTAGGGTCTTTAAATTCTAAAAATCCATCAACGATTATTGATTTAACTTCCGGGGAACCTATTTTTGTTAAAAGATAAGCTTAATAATATATACTTTGTCTAACTAAATATTATATTATGAAAGTCTTAGCTAATTTTGAGGATAATCATAAAATTCCGACTAATTCTAGTATTGATGATTTATTAGATGGAGGGGTGGAAAAGGGAACTGTTACTCAGATATTTGGACCACCTGGATCTGGTAAAAGTAATATAACTTTAGTATTGGCAGTTAATGTGGCTAAACAGGGTAAAAAAGTTGTTTATGTTGATACTGAAGGTGGAATTTCAATCAATAGGGTTAAACAAATAGCTGGAAATGATTTTCCTAAAATAGTTAATAATATAATAGTTTTTGAACCAACTTCATTTTTAGAGCAAAATGATGATCTTAAAACTATTGAACATTGGATTAGAAAGCACCATGATGATGTTGACTTATGTGTTTTAGATTCTGCTGTTGCTCTTTATCGTGTTGATGATATGAAATCTTCAAGACTTAATAAAGAATTAGGTAAACAGATGTGGATTTTAGCCAAAATAGCACGTAATTATGATGTTGCTGTTGTATTAACTAATCAGATTTATAGTTCTTTTGATGATGATAATAAAGATATTGTTAAAGCAGTTGGGGGAACTATTTTACAATATTGGAGTAAAACTATAATTCAATTAGAGAGAAATGATGAGTTTAATAAAAGAATAGCTACATTAAAAAGACATAGAAGTATTGGTGAAGGTAAACAGGTTACTTTTAAAATAGTAGAAAGAGGGATTATTTAAACATTAATTTTATAAATAACTTAAAATAAATAATTACTTTGGAATTTTATTGTTATTATGTGATTTTTATGAATGATAATTTAGGCAGTGATGGGGAAACTGATATAAAACATCCTAGAAAAAAATTTGAAAAGGTTGAAAGAGTTCCTCCTGAAGGATATGACTCTTCAAATGACTTTTTTGAAGATGTATTCATGGATAAAGATATGATTTGGATGGGACAAAACACAAATCATTTACATGGAGATATTATAGCAGATGCTATGGCTAGTTGTGCTAAAGCTAAAGAATATTGTAAGTATCCTCCTCCTGAAGGATTCTCAGAACTTAAACAATTAATTCTAGATGATTTAGGTTTTGAAAATTCAAGTGTTTTATTAACTGCTGGAGCTACTGAATCATTATATTTATGTATGCAAGGATTATTAGGACCAGAAGATAATGTAATTTTGTCTGATCCGGGATATTTAATCATAGGGGACTTTGCAAATAGATTTGCAGGTGAAGTAAGATATGTTCCTATTTATAATGAAGAATGCGGTTATAAATTAACTCCTAAACTTCTTCGTGAGAATATGGATGAAAATACTAAAATGGTAATTTTAATTGATCCATTAAATCCATTAGGTTCAGGATATACTGAAGAAGAGATAAAAGAATTTGCCAAAATTGCTATTGAAAATGATATTTATCTTTTAGATGATATAACCTACAAAGACTTTGCAAGAAATCATTATTTAGCTGCAAATTATGCTCCTGAACAGACTTTAACTATTTACAGTTTTTCAAAAATATTTGGAATGGCGGGTATTAGGATTGGGTCTGTAATTTCAACTCCAGATATTGTTGATGTTTTAAAAAATGCTGTAGTTAATGATTTAGGAGTTAATATAATTGCTCAATATGGTGCAATTGCAGGTTTAAAATCTAAAAGTCAGTGGGAAGACAAAATAAAATCAATTACTTTTAATAATCAGAAATTAATTAAAGAAGTTGTTGATGAGATTGATGGGGTATTTTTACCAGTTTATCCGTCTGATGCTAATATGATGGCTATTGATTTATCTGGTGTTGGTATTAATCCTAAAGATATGTCAAATTATTTACTTAAAAGAAAAATATTCACAAGGGAAGGAGAATACACCAGTAATTTATTTGGGGATAATTATTTACGTGTAAGCTATTCTATTCCTGAGGAGCAAATAAAAGTATTCTGTGAAGAATTCCCTAAAGCTGTTGAAGCATTAAGGAAATAATTATGTGTTTCGAGATTATGGATGATGATTTTAGATTCAGATATCATCACCCACTACCTAATTTTTATAAAGTTCCAAATCCTATAAAGCCTATAAATCAAATTGATAATTCTATTTTAAAAGACTTGGAAAACTTAGCTATTGAAAATAAGTGTGTAGGTATTAGCTATTCTAAATTAAGTGATGAATTTAAAAAAGAATGGAATATTGACTTTGATAATGTTATTATTTTTAAATATCTGATGTCTCCTGAAATTTTAGAAATGGAACCCTCAAAAGTTAAAGGTAAACTTATTGATGATGAATTTCAGGAGATTGGGCGTAAAATATATAGTTTTGCTGATTTTTTAAGGAAAAATGGATTTGGAGCAGAGTTACTTAATCCATTAGATGATGAAATTAGCTTAAGGGCAGTAGCTATGCAATCAAATGATGCAGTTATTACAAGAAGTAATATGTGTCTTTTTAAAGAAGGTTTAAATATGGGATTTTTCATGATTCACACATCAATTGAAAATTTACCTTTTAAAAAAGAAAATGACATGTGCTGGGTAGAAGAATTTTGTAAAACCTGTGGAAAATGTATTAGAAAATGTCCTGAAAAAGCTTTTGATGAGCAGGAATTAGTTTTAAAAAAAGTTTGCACAGCTCATAGGGAAGGCTGTAGTCAATGTATGTTGGTTTGTCCATTTTATAAAAAAGGTTATATGAAAATAAAGCAAAAATATGATAAAAAGAGAGGTTGATTATATGAGTGATAAAATAGCATTAGTTTCATGTAGTGGTTTAAGTCCACTTGGTTTGGTAGTAAGGGCAGCTACCGTGGAATTAGCTCTAGATAATGATAATATTGTTGCAGCATGTATAACAGAATATTCAGCACAACCAAATCAATGCAGTCCTATTTTGGAAGATGCAAAAGTCGTATCTATAACTGGATGTATGGATGATTGTGTTTCAACTATTTTAAAAGAAAAAGATGTTAATATAATAAAAAATATAGATGCCGAATCAATTGTTAAAGAAAATGACTTAAATCCTAATGATTCAGTTAGGTTAGATGATGATGGTGAAAAAGCCGTTGTGGCTTTAAAAAATTATATTTTAAAAGAATTAGAGAATATTTAATCTGATAAGTAGTAATATTCTCCTTTTTCTTTTTGTTCACGATCAAGATAGCTATCTAATTTATTAACTCTTGGTCTTTTTGTTTCTTTATCTCTTCTGAATGTAATATTAAGATTTCCTAAAAATTCATTCATAGAAGTTCTTAAATCTGTTGGTTTGGATGCATGACCTTCTAAACCAGGAGTACCATTAAATACCATTGCTCTATCTGAAATATAATCAATAAATACAATATCGTGGTCTACAATAAGTGATGCTGCATTTCTACTTTCTACCATTTTTCTAATAACTCTTGCAGCTATTAATCTTTGTTCCACATCTAAAAATGCAGTAGGTTCATCGAAAAGATAAATTTCAGCATCTTTTGAAAGTGTTGCAGCTATTGCAAGTCTTTGAAGTTCCCCACCACTTAATTTTTTAACTTCTTTTTCAAGCATATCTTCTAAATTAAATGGAGTCATAATCTCACTTTTAAAGATATTACTTCCAAAACTTGGCGCATTCATGTATAAGAAGTCACTAACTGTTCCTTCAAAGTCAGAAACTAAATATTGTGGTTTGTAAGCTATTGTAACTTCAGTGTCTACTTCTCCACTTGTTGGTTCTTCTACTCCTGCTAACATTTTAGCAAATGTGGTTTTTCCTATACCATTTGAACCAAATGCAGTTACAATTTCATCATGGAAAATTTCTCCTGCATCTGCAGTTAATTTAAATCCATTATAATCTTTACTTAAGTCAGAATAGCTAGATAGAGATTCTCCTTCATCTTCTGGAGTTGGCGGTCTGATTGTAAATTCAATAGGATTTTTCCTAATTCTTACATTTTCTTCAGCTAAAAATCCATTAATATATGCATTAATTCCAATTCTAACTCCTTTTCTACCTGATACAACACCATATCCTCCAGGTTCACCAAATAAAACATGAATATTGTCAGATAATGCATCTAGAGTAGCTAAATCGTGTTCAATAACTAAAACACTTTTACCATCTTCGGCAAGTGAACGGATTACTTTTACAGCATTTAATCTTTGTGAAACATCTAACCAGGATGTAGGTTCATCAAAGTAATAGAAGTCACCTTCTCTTAAAACAGTTGCCGCAATAGCTACTCTTTGAAGTTCCCCACCACTTAAGTTTTTCATTTCACGATCTAATACATTGTGGAGGTCTAACTCGTCACAAACATAATCTAGTTTTCCTCGCTCATCAACATTTGTAAGTAAATCACTAACTTTTCCTTTTACAACTTTTGGAAGTTGATCCACCATTTGAGGTTTTAGAATAGCTTTTATTTCTCCAGCAGCTAATTTTGTAAAGTAATTTTGAAGAGCTGAACCTTTATAATGTTCAATTACATTATCCCAATTATCTTGGGGGTTTTCATAGTCTCCTAAGTTTGGAATTAATGTTCCAGATAATATATTCATTATTGTTGATTTACCAATTCCATTTGGACCAAGCAAACCTAATACACTACCTTCGGTTAAACTAGGAAGTCCGAATAATTCAAACTGGTTTTGTCCGAATCTATGAATTGGATCTCCTATAGCTTCAGGTAAGTTAATAATTGAAATAGCATCAAATGGACATCTGTTTGTACAAATACCGCATCCTTCACATAATTCTTCAGAAATTAATGGTTTGTTAGTAGCTTCATCAATGATGATTGTGTCTTCATCCATTCTAACTCCTGGGCAGTAATCAATACAAACGAAATTACATTTCTTAGGTTGACATTTGTCTTTGTCTAATATAGAAATACGACTCATTTATATCTCCTTAATAAATAATAAAAATTAATAATACTTTTATATATGAGTTTTTTTATTTTTAAAGGATTTGGTCAAATTTTTAAAAAAGAGTTATACTTTCATGTAGAATAAGATTATACTAAAATTATTTAAATAGACACATAGAAAAATGTGTGTATGAAACAGGTAATGATTGTAAGAAAAGATTTAAAAATGGGTAAGGGAAAAATCGCTGCCCAATGTTGTCATGGTTCCATAGGTTCATATAAGAAAACTGATTCTAAAATAATTAAAAAATGGGAATCTGATGGTTATGCTAAGGTTGTTTGTAAAGTGGATTCTTTAGAAGATTTACTGGAGCTTAAAAAAGAAGCGGATAAAAATAATGTATCTAATTATTTAGTAGTTGATGCTGGAAGGACTCAGCTACCTACATCAACCACAACAGTTTTAGGTATTGGACCTGATAAGGATAAAATAATGGACAAGATAACTGGGCATTTAAAACTTTTATGAGTTTCATTTAATTTAATGATAGCTATTTTCAATTAAACATATGCTAAATTAGGTTGTGAATATCATTATTAAACAGGTTGTTAAAATCGGAGGAAGTTTATTTCCAAAAAATGCAATAACACTGGCTAAAAAACTAAAAAACACAAATTCTTTAATTATTTTAGGTGGTGGGGAATTTGCTAATTTAATTAGGAAATATGATTCCTCTTATCATTTTTCTGATGAAGTTAGCCATAATACTGCGATTGAATGTATGGATATTTTATCTAAATTAGTTAATGATAAAGTAAGTTCTACAAAATTAGCTTATACAATTGATGAGGCTAAAAAAGTTTCAGATGAAGGTTTTACTCCAATTTTTATAGTTTCTGAATTTTTAGAAAAAGAAGATCCTTTTGAATGTTCGTGGGATGTAACTTCAGATTCAATTGCAGCTTATGTTGCACACTCTTTAAATGCAAAGCTTTTAATAGTAACAAATGTAAATGGTATATATACCCGAGAACCTAATGAAGAAGGTTCAAAATTTATTAATGTTATTGATGCAAAAAAACTACTAACTTTTGATGAAACATCAATAGACTTAATGTTGCCTTCTCTTTTACTTAAATTCGGGTCTGATTGTTTTGTTGTAAATGGAAAGTATCCTGAAAGGGTGTTATCTCTTATTGATGATAATATAGATAATTATAATTTCGATTACACACAAATAATAGGTGATTAGATGAAAGAAGTAGAATGTATTTCATGTAAACAAGAAATTCCATTAACCGGACCTTTTGTTGAATTTGAATGTCCTGTTTGTGGAGCAAAAATCGCAAGATGTGAAAAATGCCGTACTTTCGGTCATGCTTATAAATGTGAATGTGGTTTTGAAGGACCATAAATACTTATTAATGGAGGAATGTTGATGGGTGAAGTTGTAGCAACTTTAAAAATCATGCCAGAAAGTCCTGATGTAGATTTAGAAGCTTTAAAAGTAGCTATTCAAGCAGCTATGCCTGCTGATGCTGAATTCCACAAAATTGAAGAAGAACCAATTGCATTTGGTTTAGTTGCTTTAAACCTTATTTTCATTATTGAAGATGGTGAAGGTGGAACAGAACCTACTGAAGAAGCTATGGCAAAATTAGCTGATGTAGCTAGTGTAGAAATTACGGATACTAGAAGATTAATGTAAATCTTCTTTTTAATTTACTTTTTTTAATTATTTTTTTCCATGATTGTATTTTTTTAGATTATATTGTTGCATATCACAACATTTATATAGTATTTTTTAACAATTAAAAATTGTTGATAAAAGCAACAGGAAAATATTATGAAAAATGACGTAGTGGTGCTTATTGGTTCTGGCTCAATTGGTCGGGCAATAGCTAGGAGAGTTGGTAATGGAAAACACATTGTTCTTGGTGATAAAAACTTAGAAAATGCTAAAAAAGTTAAACAAACTTTATATGATGCAGGATTTGAATGCAGTATATGTGAAGTTGATATTTCTTCAAGAGAATCTATTTTAAATATTATTGACCATGCTAAAAAATATGGTGAGATTACAAATTTAATTAATGCTGCAGGTGTTTCCCCTTCACAGGCTCCAATAGAAGCTATTTTAAAAGTTGATTTGTATGGTACTGCAGTTGTTTTAGAAGAATTTGGAAAAGTAATAGCTAATGGCGGTTCAGGTGTTGTAATTTCATCTCAATCTGGCCATAGACTTCCAGCTTTATCTCCAAAAGAAGATGAATTACTTGCAACAACTCCAACTGAAGATTTATTAGATTTGGATATTTTAAAAGTTGAAAACATTGAAAATACTTTAAAGGCATATCAATTATCTAAAAGAGCTAATGTATTAAGAGTAGCTTACGAATCAGTAAACTGGGGTATGAAAGATGCAAGAATTAATTCAATAAGTCCTGGAATCATAATAACTCCTCTTGCAAATGATGAACTAAATGGACCTCGTGGGGAAAATTATAAAACAATGTTAGAATCATCTCCTGTTGGTAGAGCCGGAACTCCTGATGAAGTAGCTAATTTAGCTAGTTTTTTAATGAGTAACCAGGCAGCATTTATTTCAGGAAGCGATTTTTTAATGGATGGCGGAACAACTGCTTCTTATAAATATGGTCCATTGAGTAAATTAGATATGTAAATTTGATTAAATTAGTAATTAAGGTGTTTTTTAATGTATACTACAGACGATGTTATTAAATTGAGTCCTCATATAATTTGCCATATAATAAGCCTACATTCATTTCATGATATTTTTATTAATCATTATCTTAAAGAACTGGAAATTAATAAAAATCAGTACTACATGTTAATGCATATTTTTTATAATGAAAGTTCAACTCAGTCAGATATTGCAAAAGCATGTTTAATGGATAGATCAGGGGTTTCAAGAGCATTTAGTGAACTTGAAGAAAAAGGAATTTTAACTAGGGCTTATACTGAGGAAAATAAAAGAGCTTATAAAATTGATATTACTGAAAAAGGAAAAAAATTAGCTAAATTTTTGCATGACAAGGAAGTAGAATGGGAAGATGAAATTGCTGGTGAAATACAAATGTCTAGAGAAGAGCTACTTGTAACTTTAGAAAAATTAGCTCTAAAATCTTTAAAATTTGATAGGGAAAGGATTGATAATTTTAAATATTAATCATATCCTTGACTTTCTAAATATTCATCAATTTTATCATTATCTCCGTAATCATAGTGGTCGTAATACCAGTCAGGATCATTTTTAGCTATTGTATATGGGTCATTTTTAACATGGTAGCTATTAGAGTTACTTGATGAGGTAGATATTCCTAAATCAGAATTTGAAAAGCCTAAAACATCATAAATTAATTTGCTTTGTGTTATTTTAGAAAGACTGGATTCTACCAGAATTCCATAGGTTGTTTTGTCTTTTGGATTATATTGTTTGAAGTAAATTCCATCTATTTTTGAATCTGTGTGTGTAGGTCCATACTCTATATTTTCACTTGGGGTGGTTGGTGTAGTTTCAGTCCATGTAATAACTGATCCTTTGGCTCCTGATGTATCTACAATCGTTGTATTTTTCCCATGGAAGTTCCCATCGTTTATATCACTTTCACTAACTTTTGCATAGTCTTTAAAAGTAGCTACTAAAAAATTATTTCCTCCAATGTCTATAACTACTTCATCATCTATATTAGCTTCTGATGGGGGGAAAATAACACTGCCTATTAGATTTGCACCATTTACTATAATAAACATAGCCAGATATACTCCAATTATAAGTATAACTATTTTTTTAATTTTTTCTTTTGCAACCATTTGTGTTTATTATGTTATTAAGTATTTATTATAGTTTTCCATCATTTTTTTTAAACTAGCTAAATATTCTTTTTTAACTTAAACAAACTATAAATTATAGTTAATTCAATTAATAGCTATGTTAGAATTAGTATTTGCCTGTTTTATAGGAATTTTAATCGGAACTTTAACTGGGATGATTCCTGGTATTCATGTTAATACAGCTGGTGCAATATTATTTGCATCCTCTGGTTTGCTTTTAGGGTTTTTATCTCCAGAATTTTTATGTGTTTTAATGGTATCAATGTCTATAGCGCATGCATTAACTGAATTTGTCCCGTCTATGCTTTTAGGTGTTCCACAAGAAGCAACTGCAACGTCTATTCTTCCGGGCCATAGGATGGTCTTACAGGGAAGATCTAAAGAAGTTATAAGAATAGTAGCTATTGGTGGATTTGGAGCTATTATAATTACAATTTTAATGATGCCTGTTTTTGCAATAACTTTACCTTTTTTACATGATATTACAAAGCCATATACGTGGATTATTTTACTTGTAGCTTCGATTTATTTAACTTATGCTCTTACAAACTCAAGAAGGGATTTTATGTGGTCTCTACTTTTGTTTGTGCTTTCAGGAATTCTTGGATGGACCATATTTCAAACTCCAATTTCATCAGGGGTTTCATTAATGTGTATTTTCTCAGGACTTTTTGGAATAAGTACAATTTTATTTAGTTTAAATGATAATTCTACTATCCCCCATCAGAATAATTTTTATGAGTTAAATATTGATTTTAATAAATTTAAAAGTATTTTTGCAGGTGGAATTACTGGAGCTATTTTAGGATTCCTGCCGGGATTTGGTCCTGCTCAGGGAACTGTAATAGCTCAGGCAGCTAGTGGTACTAATGATAATGATGACGATGATACAGTTAACTTTTTACTGGCTACTTCTGGTTTAAATATTTCGGACTGTCTTTTTTCGTTGATAGCAATTTACATAATTGGAAATCCTAGAAGTGGTATAGCAGTTTATATGTCTTATTTAATCTCAGATATGTCTATAAACCATTTAATAATCTTTATTTTCGCATCATTAATTGCTGTTTCAATATCCTTAGTTTTATGTTTAAAATTAGGTGATTCCTTTTCAAAATTAATGGGTGGTGTTGATTATCGTAAATTATCAATAGCTGTGATTTTATTGCAAATTGGGATATTATACATTTTTACTTTGTATTATAAAGCTCCAATTTTCTATATGGCTTTAGCATTGATTACCTCAACGGCTTTAGGTTTACTGCCTCATTATATTGGAGTAGGTAAATCTCATTTAATGGGTGTTTTAATTATTCCGGCTATTGTAATTTATATACAAATGTTTATTTAGATTATAACTACATTGTCAGCTATTTTCTCGGCCTTTTTGATAATTTCTTCGATATCTGTCTGAGGATAGCTGTCAATTACACATAAATCACACTTTTCAACTTCCAGATCTTCAAATGCATCATTGTAAATTTCATAGTTCTTAAATATTTCATTAACTTCAAGGTTATTTTTTAAATTTTCAATAGCTTTGGTGTAAACATCATTAAAAATTACTTTTTTAAAGCCATATTTAAGTAAATAGATTCCAATTGACCCGTTACCGCACATACAATCAATAGCTATCCCTTTTTTGATATTATTGTTTTCTAAGTAATTATGTAGTTTAATTAGTTTTTCTTCTGTAGTTGGTGCTACTTCTATGTGGTGTTGGTGTTGATTTTTGTTTATAATTATTTTTTCTAAATGATTATCTGTTTTAATAAGGGTTCTCATAACGTCGCATCGGTTATCACATCCAGATAATAATTTAAAGTTTTCTACTTTAGAATTTTTATCTATCATCCCATTAATTTCTCTAGGATTTCCTTTTAAAATTCCTTTAACTTCATTTACTTCATTAACTAATCTATCAGCAACTTTTTTGGTAAAATCTGGATGAATTAAAATTAGTGAATCCTTTCCAACAAATTGTGGCATTTGTGTTGAGTAATAAAAACTTGGAAGTGGAACAGGACTATGTCTTCTTAGTGTGGCATTTTGAGGAATAATTTCCTCTTCAATCATTATTTTTAAAACATGGCTCATTACAATATCCGGGGGTCTTTTTCCGCATTTACATTTTTCATAATTTGAGTCAATTTCATCAATGTTAAGTATTTCACATATTGGGCTAAATTTCTTTATTGTAATGTCTTTGCAATGTTTACAGCCACTTAAATTGTCTATTTTGCTAGCTAAATTTTCTTTTGTGGTAGTGCAATTTTCTTTACATGAGCAAATTAAGGTCATGTTTTTTCTATATTGATGGAAGTAGGTAATTATTATTTGGAAAGTAATAAAAAATATATTAATTAGTATTACTAACATCTAAACTAGATTTAAAAATCGTTTTAGGTTGTAAATATGAACAATAATATAATTAAAAAGCAATTTGACAGTAGTAAGAGCAATATTGATGTTGTACCTCAATATAATGTTTTTAAACAAAAATATTCTTCTGAGGAAAAACTTCTTTTAAGTGAACTTCGTGAAAATTTGGTAGATTTAGCTATATCATCTGATGAATCTTTTCAAGTAAATGAAGATAAGCTATTAAATGATATTAAGAACTTTTTATTTACAAGGTTAATGAATAATCCTCAAAATAATAATGTCTCAAATGAATATTTAGACAATTTAGCAAGGAAGCTATTTCAGGATCTTGTAGGTTACGGAGAAATTGACCCTTTAATTCGTGATGATAATTTGGAAGAAATTATGGTAATTGGTATAAACAAGCCAGTTTTTGTTTATCATAGAGAATATGGTATGATGAAAACAAATATCACCTTTAAAGACTCTGGTGAATTAATGAATTTAATTGACTCAATAGCTAGACAAATAAATCGTAGAATAGACCAGGAATCACCAATTTTAGATGGTAGACTTATAGATGGTTCAAGGGTTAATGCAACAATTCCTCCAATTTCAGCTGATGGTCCATCTATGACCATACGTAAATTTAAAAGAGATCCGCTAACTATAATTGATTTAATAAACTCAAAAACCATTTCAGTAGAACTTGCAGCATTTTTCTGGCTGTGTTTTGACGGACTTGGAGTAAAATCAGCTAATGCAATAATTTCTGGAGGAACCAGCTCCGGTAAAACAACAACACTAAATGCATTATCTTCTTTTATAAATCCAAAAGAAAGGATAATTACAATTGAAGACACTTTAGAGCTTCAAATACCTCATGAACATGTTATTCGAATGGAAACAAGACCTCCAAATGTTGAAAACAAAGGAGAACTGACAATGAATGATTTAGTTAAAAATTCTCTAAGACAAAGGCCAGACAGGATAATTGTAGGTGAGGTTAGGGGAAGTGAAGCTATTACACTTTTTACAGCACTAAATACTGGCCATTCTGGATTTGGAACACTTCACTCCAATGATGCAAGAGAAACAATCACAAGATTAACTAATGAGCCAATGTCTGTTCCGAATATTATGATTTCAGCTATTGATTTTATAATAATGCAAAACAGAATTTATAAACCTGATGGTGTATCTTTTAGAAGAATAAGTGAGGTAGCTGAAGTATCTGGGATAGAAGAAGGCGTAGTTCAGCTAAATAAGATATTTGAATGGGATCCACAAAGTGATACTATTAAAAATGTAGGTATAACAAGTAAAACATTAACAGAAATAGCTAAAGTTAGTGGAAATTCCCTAAATGACATGTATGATGAAATTAAAAATCGTGAAATTGTCTTACAGCATATGGTTAATCAGAATATTCGCTCAATTAAAGATGTGGGTGCGGTTTTAGAGATGTATTATTTAGACCCTCAGAAGGTTTTAAATAGGATTTTATTAGCAGGATAGGGTAGTATGTTTGGTGATTTCTTTATAATGGTGGCTGATGTATTTTTAAACATTTTTAATTTCTTTAAAAATTTTAATTTTAAAAACATAAAGCTTCCTAAACAAAATAAGACTAAAAAAGAAGTAGATCCTAAATTATTTGTTAAACTAAATTTTAAGGAAGTTAAAAAACAAAAGGATTCTCAAAATAAATTATTTAATAAATTACGAAAAATATTCTTAAAATATTTCTTAAATAAAAAAATCATAGCTATTGAAGTTTTAATAGCTTTTATATTACTTGTAGCTGATGGATTTGAAATTGCAGGAATTTATTTAACATTACTAGCTATGTTTTATATTTTTATGCTATATTTTCCAAAAATTAAAGAAAAACATATGTATGATGACTTAAACTTTGAACTGCCTTATGCTTTAAGGCATATGGCAACAGAACTAAAGGCAGGAAAAGGCCTGCATGATACATTACTTACAATATCTCTAGCAAATTATGGATCCCTTTCAAATGAGTTTAAAAGAGTTTTAAAAGAAATTAAATATGGTAAATCAAGTGAAGATGCATTAATGGAAATGTCAAAAAGAGTATCTTCTGATGGATTGTCAAGAGCAACTCATCAAATTATAGGTACTTTAAGGGTTGGTGGAAATTTAGCTAATAGCTTAACTTTAATTGCTGAGGATATTTCATTTGATATGCAAATCAAACTAAAGGAGTATTCTCAGAAATTAAATGGGTTTATATTGATTTATACTTTTGTAGCTATTTTAGGACCAGTTATAATTTTAATCATGTTAATGGCAGCTTCAACAGTTGTAGGTGATATTGTATCGGGGGATATGGTATTAATAATGTATATGTTCTTTTTCCCATTAATTGTCGTGTTCATGGGATTATTTATTAAAAAACTAGAACCACAAATTTAAAAGAGGATATTTGTAGTGAAATTAGTTGTCTAATCTAGCTAAATTGAAAATATAAAAAAAATAGTAAATGTGGGGTTAATTTACCCCTCATTTTTAGAGTATATTATTGATACCTTTAGATGCAAGGAGTCCTACAAAGGATCCTTGAGGTTCCATTACAATGTTTCCTTTGGAATATTGGTCTAATGCTGCATTAACCATTGCCGCTTTTGTCATTGGATCTTCTGATGCATGACCTACAGCTTTCACAACGTCCATCACTGCAGCTCCTCTGCTCACTCCGTCGTCGTATTGTTCTTCCCGTATTATATCAATACCACTTGCATTCATTTGAGTACCATTAACATCTATTGTTCCGGCACTTTGTAAAATAGCATCTAATGCTTCACTGTTAACTGCTACAACTGCATCAACTGATTGATTAGTGTTATATTCTACAATTTCTTTTGCAAGTTGCATGCTTTTTTTAGTGTCATTTTCCCAGAAGGAATCGTGAAGTAACAATTTTTCCCCAGCACCCTGTTCTTGAGCTTCTTGAGGCTCTGTGGCATTAGGGTGTGTCATTCCATGAGGATATATTGCAGTATAATTAGTAAGTTCACCATCTTTTAATGTTACGAGGAATGCCATATCACAAGCACCCATTCCTGGTCTAGGTTCACTTTCATCTATTGCACATACAAGGATATTCTTTGTACCACTAGCTAATTCATTATCATGAGGTAAGAATAAAGTACCTGCAATTACTGATAGTAATCCGATTAGAATAACAAGTAAAATGGCGATAATCAATTTTTTTCTTCTTCTCATATTACGCCTACTTAGAAATTTATTAATAATGTAATTTATTTATCAATTTTATTATACTTAAAGGTTTATTCTAATTTTACAATGCCGTAAACTTTAGAAATTTTTTTCTAAATTTTCATGTTTTTATCT
>CAVDAS010000027.1:0-17198 GCA_963606955.1 Bacteroidaceae bacterium | reverse complement strand
CAGTTTTGTGCGATTTCGTTGACTCCACTTCTTAATATTATTTTTTATAAAATAATTTTCATATCAAAATTTGAGGTGGTTATATGGCAGTAAAAATAGATTCAGATCTTTGTGGTCACATTGAAAATTGTCCTGTACAAGGTTTATGTGTAAAGATTTGCGAACAAGGTGCACTCATCGAAGAAGATGGCGATGTAGTTGTTGTTCCTGAAAAATGTGATGATTGCGACCTTTGTATTCAAAATTGTCCTAATCAAGCTATATCTAAAGCATGAGGGATTTTATGTTTAATGTTGAGAGAAGCGGAGAAGAAACTCGTAAATTATCTCATAATAATGATAGGTGTGTAGGTTGTGGAATTTGTACTGATGTATGTCCAACATCTTCTTTAAGATTAGGACCTATTGTACCAATTGCACGTGGTTTAATTGAAATGGATTTAGTTTCTGTAACTCCAAATACTTGTGTTTTATGTGGATTATGTTCTGTTGCATGTCCATTTGATGCATTATCATTAACCATTAATGGTGATGATATCAAAGAAACAGGTAATTATCCAGTATGGGATGTTGAATCAGAAATTAATGATGATGATTGTATATATTGTGGAAGATGTTATTCTGCTTGTCCTAGAGACACTATACTATTTAAAAGAGAGTTACCATCTAGAGAAGATTTAGTTATTGGTGAAATTAGTATAGATGATGAAAAATGTGTTTATTGTAGTATCTGTGCAGAAATGTGTCCTGCAGGAGCTATTACTTTAACTAATAATCCTGAATTCTCTAACGACAGTCTTAACAACACTATTGAAGTAGATACTTCTAAATGTGTTTATTGTGGTGTTTGTAAGAGGGCTTGTCCTCAAGACGCAATTAAAGAAGTATGTTCCACATGTATGCTTCAAGATCAAATTGAAACTCCTGAAATTAAGGGTACTGCAGCAATTATTAAAGATGACTGTGTAAATTGTTCCTGGTGTAAAGGAGTTTGTCCTGCTGATGCAATTAATGTAACTAAACCATTTGAAGGAACTTTGGAATTAGTTGAAACAGAAGAAGCAGTATGTAAAGGCGATACTTGTCATGCATGTCAAGATGTTTGTCCATGTGACGCAGTAAGTATTGTTGATGGTAAAGCTGTTACTAATTTAGATTACTGTAATTTATGTGGTGCTTGTGTCACTGCATGTCCACAAAACCTTAGGGAAATCACGAGAACTTCAATGAAATTAGATAATATTAACTCTGAATCCTGGAGAGATATTTTAACTTCTAATCTTTTAAATTAGAAAGAGAGATTTTATACTCTCTTTTCTAAATTTTATTTATTAAAAAATTTCTTTCTTTTGTTAGCACTGTTTTTAGTTTAGTTTGTGTAGTATTTGTTATATGGGAGATATAAGTCCCAATGAACAGTATTATTACAATTAAACCTCCAACAATTAAAATTAATTCTGCACTACTTTGTCCTTTATTGTCTATTTTCATTTTTATCATAATATGCTGTTGTTTTCACGCACTGTGGTTCTAACCTCGGATATATCGTCTTTTACTTTTAAATTATTGTCGCTTGTTTGCATATATGATTTGTAGATAGTTAATGCAAAAATAGCTATAACTATTACTCCTCCAAACAATAATATGTATTCTGCTGCACCTTGTCCTGATTTTTCATTATTGATTTTTCCTAAAATTTTCATATTTTCACCAGTAGTAATACTTATTTTTCATATTATATTAATATTACTATTTTTATAAAAGTTATTATTTTTCTTTTTTTCATATTTTTCCAATTTAAAATGCCTTTTTTAGCAACATATTTATTAAGTGTTTTATACAAAGTTTAATCAATAGAGTGATAATAATTATTAATGGGTGAAATAGTGGGAAACACATTGAAATTAATCTCCGGTTTTATTTTATTTGTAGTTGGAGTTCTCATAGTATATGAGACAAATGTTTATAATTTAATTGATATTTTATTAGTTGTTGGATTTCTTATTGCAATAGTTGGTATAATTATAATTATTAGCTATTTTGTTGATGCTAATGCAGATAAAACCTCTTCTATTGTTAAAGAATTCTTAGAATCTAATAATTTTAAATCTCCGTCATTTAATAAAGTGTCTAAAAATAATGAAGGTCCTTTAAAAATTAGGGATACTTTTGACAATTATTATGAAGATGACCTTTCAGAATATGAAGAAGATTATTATGAAAATTCTCCACGTGAATTTTTTGATTTTGACCAAGAAGAGAATCCTAAAGCAGTTTTAAGAGTTAGCAATGATCAATCCACAACTAATTTTGGAGATAATCTTAGTTTTACCCCAAATTATGATAAACCTTTAAAAATTACTAGAAAACCTAAAAAACGTTCCCATAGCTATTTTACTCCTAAAACTGAATATGATAAATCTGAGGAAATTAAAAGGGCACTACGTCAAGAGGAAGATTTTATAAAAAACGAGACATACAAAGCTCCTAAACCTAAAGAAGTTAGTGAACCAAGGGATATTAAAATTGATATTAATCGTCCTGAAAGTTTACCCGTTCCTAAGTTACTTAGAAGCTTTGTTGTTTATGAAGATGGTTTAATAACTTCTAGTGAAGCATTTGATAAATTAGCTGCTGATGTAAATAAAGAGATCATGCTGGAAATTCCTTCTTTAAATGATTTGTCTGATAGGTTTTTATCACATGTTCCAACAATTTATTCAAGAGTAATTATCAATGACTTTGATGTATCTGATATGTCTTATATGATTTTACTTGCTTCACTTCTTAAACAAGGTGTACAAATTAAAACAATTCCTCAAGTACATTCAATTAACTTAATTGTTGATGATGCTCATGCTATGATTATTTCTAAAGGTAATGGTGGTAGTGATGTTGAATATGGGGCTATTTATGAAGATAGGAAATCTATTTCTGAAATTAGAACTAGCTTTGAGAAAACATGGGACATTGCATCAGATTTAGATGAAAATTTAGTTGCAAATTATATAAAATAGAGGTTGATTTAAATGGAAATTAGATGGTTAGGGCATTCTGCTTTTGAAATAATTACTGATGAAGGTTTAGATATTTTAATTGATCCATTCATTAGTAATAATCCTGTTTGTCAAATACCTGTTGAAGAATTTAATCCAGATATTATATTAGTTACTCACGGACATTCTGATCATTTAGGCGATGCAATGGAGATATCTAATAAAAATAATGTTCCAGTAGCTGCAATTCATGAAATTTCTTTATTTTTATCAAAACAAGGAATTAATAATATTGGTGTGAATATTGGTGGATCTTTTATATATAAAGGAGTTAAATTCACTATGCTTGATGCTAAACATTCTTCAGTATTGGATATTGTTGAAGAGCCACTTCCTGGCGGTGATGCTGCTAGTTTTTTAATAACACTTGAAGATGGAACTAAATTGTTCCATGCTGGTGATACTGGATTATTTGGGGACATGAAAACAGTTATTGGTGAAATTTATAAACCGGATATTGCAATTCTCCCAATTGGTGATAAGTTTACTATGGGGCCTTTTGAAGCTGCACTAGCTACAAGGTGGATTAATTCAAAAGTAGCTATTCCAATGCATTATAATACATTTCCACCAATTGAACAAGACCCATCTATTTATGCTAACTTTGTTAGTCAGTTAAATCCAAATATTGATGTGGTTATTTTAAATCCTGGTGAATATTTTGAATTTAATCCTGAAAATTATCAGGATTAATTCTTTTCATATTTTTTTCTTAAATGATATTCTTCGTCAATATCACATTTTCCAGAGGGTAGAACTCTGATTATATCATCCAGAGTTATTAAGTCATCTTCATTTATTTCATGAAGTATTTTTTTAGCTATTGCTGTTTTTTTAGTATATCCTGGTTTTAACACTATAAAATTATCACAGTGTGCTTCAATAGCATCAACAGGACCTGCCATTAATCTTTTTCCTTCATAATCTACGATTCCAATACCAATTCTGACTTTTGCACTGCGGATATAATTACGATTTCCTCTTATTACAAATGATCCTTTTGGTAAGAATTCCCCGGGTTCGGGTGTTTTTGATACTTGCTCTGGGTTAACCCAAAATACATCCTGTGTTGTGAAACCTTTTGACCAAGCAGTTGAAAATGATGCTGCAAACTCTCCAGATTCTTTAAGGAGATTGTCATTTAATTTAGAGCCTCCTAGTTTTATCACTGTTGATGTTGCACCATGTATATCTGCATGTAAATAAATGTCATTGTTGTCCATATATTTTTTTACAATAGCTTCATTAGTACCTGCGTCCCTTCCTCCAATTACTAAAACATTATCTGAGCTTACAAACCATCTTAATTTCTCATACCACTTAAGATTTTTCTTAACTCTCTTTTTAGGAATTGATATATGTTCCATAGCTACTTCTTTTTTAGCTTTGATTTTTTCAAGTTGCTTTTTAGTATTTTCAATAGCTATTTCAGCACCTTTTGTTTTCTTTTTAGCTTTTTTAGCTTTTTCATAGTAAATTTCAGCATTTTCTGGAATAGTTAATTTTGGATTAATATTTATTGAAGTTTCATCAATTCTAAGTGTTAAAACACCCATTTTATCCATTGATTCATAGATTTCTGCTTCTTTCAGACCATTTTTTTTAGCTTCTTTTAGTGTTTTTCCAATTTCTTTGTAAGAATAGTCATTACTTATAGCATCATTTATGACTTTTACTAAATTTTCTATGGTGGTGTAATTAGAATAGATTACTTCCCCTTTATGTTGGCTAGTTTCAATTGTTTTATGGAAATTATCAAGTGTTTCTTCTTGTAGCTTCAATCTTTTTTCGAACTTGTTTACTTTTTTATTCCATGCTGCTTCTTTGATATTTTTAATATCGCTATTTACTTTTTTAGAATAAAATTCATCACAAGCTTCATTAAAGTTATCAAAATATGTTTTTTCAAAATTATCGTATTTTACTAAATCAAAAGCAACTACATCTTCCTTATTATCTTTTTTAACAATTTGCGGTTTGAAATGTTCCTCTTGCAAGTTATCAAATAATAAATGTATAGCTTTATTTAAATTAGCTATTTGACTTTCACTTAAATCAACTGCAGGAGTGTGTTTATCAATTTCTTCAAATTCATTAGCTCTTTTAATAATTTCTTCAGAATACAAGCTTCCCAAATTATTCATAGCTAATGTTCTAACTAAATCTTTATCAGAATTGCTAAACAGTTCTTTTAATTCCTCTTCACTTGTGTTAATAGGGTCAATTCCTCTTTTTTCAGGGAATTGGTACTCTTTTTTAGAACTGATATCTCTATCACTAAAACGTTTTCTTTTAAGGGGCAATATAATGTTGTTATCTTCGTCTAAAAGGATGATGTTTCCTTTATCAAATAATTCAACAACAATAGTATAATATTTGTCTTTTTTAACTTTAATTTCAACGATTCTGTCAAAATTATGTTGTGTTATACTAACTACATTAGCTCCTTTTAGCCTTTTTCTTAAAAGCATTGGAAAAACAGGAGGATTCATAGGATTTTCAAGAGGATACTTGCTGGTATGGATTCTTTTACCGCATTCCATTACAAGATCAATCCTACCGGTTCCAGCTACATGAAATCTCATTACAACAATGTCTTTAGTTGGTTGAAATGATTTATCTACTCTTGCACCTGTTAATAAATTATTTAATTCATCAGTTATTGTAAAAATGTCCACATTAGACATAGGTTTCATTGTTTACACCTTTTATAAAATATCAATAGTTTAATATAGTATAATTAATAATAATTATATTTATTTAATTTTTTTGGAGGAAATAGATGGACACTACAATTAAAGTAACAAGTATTCATTTAGTAGTAGGTATCATTACAGGTATTATTTCTACTGGATTTACAGCAGGTTGGTTTGGAGTTAAAAATGATGTATTTGCAGCCGCTCTTGCATTTATTATATTATATTTCGTTGGACAATGGTCTCAAAAACAATTTGGAGATGAAATCTCTGGATTTTCCCAATGGTTATGGGATGGAATAGTGCCTTTCCTTGTTGGATGGGTTATAACATATACTTTATTGGTGGCATATCTATAAACCACCATAAAATATCCAAATAAATACAATTACTAATGCAGTAATTAATAAAACTGGAGCTATAATTTTACTAACTGCAACAATTGAACTTATTGTTGAGATTAATTCTGTTGAATTATTAGGACCGAATGTATTAAGGTTTTTAATTCTTTTTGTTCCAGTTCCAACTTCAACTTCTTCTAAGTCTTTTATAGCTTCATTAATACTGATTTTCACATATTCAATAATTTCATCTCTTTTTACAATTCCAATTGGATTATATCCTCTAGATATTGTGTTAACTGTATGAGTATCAGTTGTCATTACTTCTATTTCATCAATATCTAAATCTTTTGTAGCATCAATTATTTCTTGTCTAAATCCAATTTCCATATTGTTTGAATCAAATAAAACATAGGCTGTTCTCTGATTAGCTACTTCTACAATCATGGTTTTAATACCGCTTTCACCAATACCTTCATTTTTGTCTAAATCACCCATTGTATCATGGTAACAGCCGATTTTTAGACTGTCTCTTTGTTGATTACATTGGATTTTATCAATAACATCAATTAATTGAAATACTTCTTCATTTCCAGGTAGAACTTCTCCACTTTCTGGAGCAAATGAATTATGGCAGTCTACGATAACTGAGTCTTTAACATCACATTTACTTTTACTTTGAGTCATCATTGTAAGACCTACGCCAAATTCAATGTCATCGCTGTCATTTGGTGCAAATGTACTTAAAATAACCATGCCTTTATTAAAGAATTGCACTCCAATATTTGCTTTTTCTGACTGGTATCTGGTAAAAATACTTGCTTCTTTATTGTATTCAATTTCTTTTAGTCCTTCTTTAACAGCATTTTCTATTTTGTCAATTTCTGTAGTTCTAATTGGATTAAAATCATGAGTTGAAGGCCCGTGGGCAACCATAGTAAAGTGGTCAAATTTATTTGCAAGTATTGTTGGCATATTAGAACCACCTAAATCTCCAAGAGGTCCTGGATGGACAAATGGTGAAATAAATAAAGATTTTATTCCATTTTTACCTTTGAAACTAATAAATGTAACCATTGTTTCAACAGTTTCACTCATGTTTTCAAATAAAGATTCAAGAGAGTTAGATCCTTCATTCATATGAGCAATAAATAAACTAAGTAAATCTAACATCCCAATACCAAGATTTTTCTTTAAAGGAGATCCGACTATGGTAATAAATGAGTAGATAGCTAATATGAAAATAATACTTGCTATTATTACTTTTATGGTCATTTGAAGCAAATTAGAACCTAAAAAGCTAGTGTCAGTTACTAAAAATGTAATCAATACATACATAGCCAATATGATTAATGGCTGAATTATTCCAACAGTTGCTGCTTTTGAGAAACTAATTTTAGATGTTGCCCAAAATACTAATGTATTAATTCCGTAAATTAAAACACATCCAAATAATAAAGAATTCAAAAAGAAATCTGCTTTAAAAATCCGTGTAAGAATTCCTCCACCTACTAAAAGAATACAAACAAAAGTCATTGAAAGTGCTGATAAAAACATTGAATGTTTAATTTTCAAATTAATACCATGTAGACCACTTACAATTTGCTGGTTAACTCCTCCTGCAATTATTGAACTGATTCCTAGTACAATTAAGCTAAATAATCCACCAAAAATAATATTTTCAATTATATTAAGTTCTGCACTGGGATTAATTGTAAAGTAGGCTGCTCCAAATATAAAGCTTAGAATAACCATAACCATTATTGATTTTTCAGTTTTAGGCAAAGTTGTGATATATTTAGACAACCCTGCAACGCTACTCATGCTAGACATTTTATTTCTCCAATTTCTTTTTAGCCATTAAATTTATAAAAGCTAAAAATTTTATATATAATTTAGTTTAGTTTTTTATAATATATAATTTACAAGGTGACCAAATGGAAAAAAATATCAAAGTACCAGTTAAAAACGAAGATTTATCTAATTTAAAAATTGGAGATGTAATTACATTAACTGGAAATATTATAACTGCAAGAGACCAAGCACATAAAAGAATTTTAGAAAAAGGTGCTCCTCTAGATATTGAAGGTGCAGCAATATTTCATGCAGGACCAATTATATCTAATGATGAAAATGCCTATAAAATGGTAGCTGTAGGTCCAACTACTTCTATGAGAATGAATCCTTATCAAAGTGATGTTATTGATATGGGTCCTAAAATAATCATAGGTAAAGGAGGAATGGACGATAGTGTAAGAGAAGCTTTAGTTAAAAACAATGCATTATATGTTGTAGCTACTGGAGGATGTGCGGCACTTTATGTTGATGCAGTTGAAGAAATTGAAAGTGTTGATTGGTTAGATTTAGGAATGCCGGAAGCTATGTGGAATTTAAAAGTTAAAGATTTCGGACCACTTATAGTAGCTATGGATAGTGACGGTAATAGTTTATATGACTAATTTATAAAAATAAGAATGCTTATATAATATGTGAATTTTAACTATAATTTAGATTAAAGTTTCAGGATGTGTTATAAATGCCAGATATAAATGAACTTGCTGAAAAAAAATTGAAATCTAGAGTAAGAAAAATTAAAAAAGTAAATAAAAGTGATGAAGAAAAAGAAAAATTCTTTGTACAGTTAGGGGCTTCTGTAGAAATATTTTTCCCTAATAAAAAACCTGAAGAATTAAGTGACAGTTTAATTTTATGGACAACTCCTGAAGGTAAAATTACTGATGCAGAATACTCTTATGAAGAACCTGAAAATGAACAATTTGTTCAAATGCCAGTATCTGAAAAAGATTTAAAAGCATTTGTTGAAGCTTTCAAAGACTTTAAGTTAGAATTTGAATCTGATTAAATGATAGTTAACAATTCTTTAGATGAAGTTAAAAAAAGGGAAAATGCTTTATCAATTATAAAAAATATTATTGAAACTAAAGGTCGCAGTGAATTATATGATTTAACCGGTTTATCTGGAGGATTTATTGCTTCTGACTCAGAAATAAGTTTACTTGAAACTTATGTAGGGCCAGCTATTTTTGAAGATGAAATTCAGGAAGTTGGAAAAAAACATTTAGGTGGGGAAAAAATTCTTCCACTTAATAGAACTTCTTCAGGTATACTAGCTACTATTCTTGCATTAGTTGATGAAGGATCAAATGTAGTTCATTATCTTGCCCAGTTGCCGGCTCATCCATCTATTCCAAGAAGCTGTGAGTTAGTTAAAGCTAATTATTTCGAATATGATGATTTTGATAAATTTGAAATACCTGAAAACACTTCTTTAGTTGTTGTAACCGGTTCAACAATGGATCATAAAGTAATTGATGAAGATATTTTCAAAAAAGTCATTGAAATGGCTCATAAACAGGATATTCCAGTTATGGTTGATGATGCGTCAGGAGCTAGACTTAGAACTGTTGTATTTAATCAGAAAAAAGCTTGTGATTTAGGTGCAGATATTACAATTACCAGTACTGATAAATTAATGCCAGGTCCTAGAGGGGGATTAATGGCTGGTCGTAAGGATTTAGTTGATAAAATTAAAATTAAAGCTAATCAATTTGGTCTTGAGGCACAACCACCAGCAATTTTAGCTATGGTCAATGGTATTAAAAATTTTGATGGTGAAAATCTAATTAAAGGATTTTCAAGAAAAGAAGAGCTATTTAAATTATTAAATAAGAATTTCAATGCTTTTAGTGAAACTCCAACCGGGGTTATGATTTCATCTGAAGATTTAGCTAGTGAAATTAAAGTTTCACATAATTTATCAGATAATGATTTGGCATTTATTTTTTCATTTATATTATTAAAAGAACATGGGATTATTACAATTCCTCCAGTTTCAATGCCCGGGGCATCTGCAACAATAAGATTTGATTTATCTACAAAAGATGCATTTAATTTAGATTTAAATGATTTAAATAAAAAAATAGAAACTTCATTTAATAAGCTACAAGAAGTAGTTACAAATGAAGATAAATGTAGGGAGATTGTATTTACTTCTTAATTATACATTCTCCAGATATTACTTTTTCTAAGGTTCCGTCAATTTTTTCTACAACCAATGATCCGTCTCTGCTAATACCTAAAACATAGCCATCATAAGGTTTGCTAAATGGTTCATGTACTTCTACGATTTTTCCAATAGTGTAAGAGTTTTTTCTCCATTCTTTTAAGATAGCTTCATATTCTCCATTTACAAATTGGTCACTGATTTTTTCAAATTCTTCTAAAAAGGTTTTAATTAAGAGGTTTTCATCTATTTTTTTGCCGATTTCATCATTTAATGTTGTCATCTTTTCTTGTAATCCTTCTGGGAAGTTTTCAATAGTTATGTTTGCATCAATTCCAACACCAATGATAATACTTTCAATAGTGTTAAAGCTAGTTATAGCTTCTGTTAATATTCCACACACTTTTTTGTCCTGAATTAAAATGTCATTTGGCCATTTTATCTCAGCATTTTCGACGCCTATTCTTTTTAATGTATTTTCAACAGCTACACCAGTTGCAAGAGTAATTAATGGGATTTTTGAGTGGTCTACATTTGGATTTAATATAATGGATAACCAAACACCACCAAGAGGAGATTCCCAATTTTTACCTGATCTGCCTCTAGCTTTTGTTTGCTTTTCAGAAATTACAACTGCTCCATTTCCAACACCGTTCATTGATAAAAATTTAGCTAGTGTGTTTGTAGACATTACTTCATTAAATATATACATATCTTTCCCAATGTATTTGGTGTTTAAGTCTTTTTGGATTTCATCTAGTTTAATATAGTCAGTTTTTTCTTTTCCAAGTGCTTTAACTAAATCAGAAAAATCACTAATTTCAACATCACTTAATTCAGCAATTGTTTCTTCGGATAATTTTTTTTCTTTTTTTAACAGCTTTATTATTTCATTTTGCATTTGTAAAACCCCAAACTTATTTTTTACTCATTTGTTGGTTTTTAGCAGTATTTAAGTAAGATCCAACAGCAGCAGAAATTGCAGCTATTTTTTTACTTGGCATGAAAGTGGATTTCATTTTATTTACATTTTCTAAATCTTCTGCAATTACATTAACCATTTCACTTTCAATACCATTTTTGTATTGATCAATAAAGTGAGTGTTTAAATCACCACTGATAAAGTTAGGATTTCTTAAGATAGCTTTATGGAATGGAATTGTTGTTTTAACTCCTAAAATAATGTATTCACTTAATGCTCTTTTCATTCTAGCTATAGAATCGTCTCTTGTTCTTCCCCATGTTACTAATTTTGAAATCATAGAATCATAGAAAGTAGGAATTGTGTAATTCATGTAAACTCCGCTATCTAAACGTACACCAGGTCCTCCAGGTGATCTGTATCCAGTAATTTTACCAGGATTAGGTGCAAAGTCATTTAATGGGTCTTCTGCATTAATACGGCATTCTATTGCATGACCTGATACATGTATATCTTTTTGTTCATAGCTAAGTTCATCACCATTAGCTATTCTGATTTGTTCTTTAATTAAATCGGTATTTGTAACAAGTTCAGTAATTGGGTGTTCTACTTGAATACGTGTGTTCATCTCTAAGAAATAGTATTTACCGTCGTCATATAGGAATTCAACAGTACCTGCACTAGTATAACCAATATATTCAGCAGCTTTTACAGCACTAGCTCCCATTTCATTTCTAAGTTCTTCAGTCATAATTGGGGAAGGAGCTTCTTCAAGTAACTTTTGGTGTCTTCTTTGGATAGAACATTCTCTGTCAGCTACATGAATAACATTTCCGTGTTCATCAGCTAATAATTGGAATTCAATATGTCTTGGTTTTTCAAGGTATTTTTCAATAAATACAGTTGAATCTCCAAAGTTTGTAGAAGCAACAGATTGTGTAGATTCAATTGCACGTACTAATTCATCTTCTTCATAAACAGCACGCATACCAATTCCTCCGCCACCAGCAGAAGCTTTTACAATTACAGGATATCCGATTTGCCTAGCTATTTCTTTAGCTTCTTCAATGTCTGTAACTCCTTCAGGAGTACCTTCAATAACTGGAACGCCAGCTTTTTTCATAAGAGCTTTTGAAGTTATTTTATCTCCCATTTCTTGAATTACTTTACCTGTAGGTCCTATAAGTTTAATACCATTTTTTTCACATGCTTCACCAAATTTAGGGTTTTCAGCTAAAAATCCATAACCTGGGTGAATAGCATCTGCTCCAGACTCAAGTGCAATATCTATGATTTTATCTATATTTAAATAAGACTTAGCTGGTGAAGGGTTACCTAAAGGATAGCTTTCATCTGCATAGTTTGTATAAAGGGATGTTGTATCTGCATCAGAGTATATAGCTACGCTTTCGATATCAAGTTCACGACAGGCACGCATAACTCTTATTGCAATCTCTCCTCTATTTGCAATTAATATCTTTTCAAACATTCGAAACCTCTTTTTATTTTTTTTTTAATAATATAATTATATAAGAAATAATAATTAAATATGTTGTTTAGATGAAAAAAATTACTAAAAAGAAACATTTGGAAATAGCTATACAAAATGTTCCTACTCATCCAAATCCTAAAGTAGACTTAGAACAATATTCTACACCAGCTGTTATTGCAGCTGACTTATTATGGAATGCATATTCTTTAGGAGATATTGTTGATAAAAAAATAATGGATTTAGGCTGTGGAACTGGAATATTTGCAATTGCATCAAAATTATTAGGAGCTAGTTCGGCTATAGGCATAGATATTGATAAGCCATCAATTGATTTAACTAGTAGTTATTGTAGTGATGTTGATTTTATATGTAGTGACATCTGTGATTTAAGTAATGACTTTGATGTTGATACTATTTTTCAAAATCCTCCATTTGGATCACAGAAAAATGCCCAAAAAGGTCAGGATTTAAAATTTATTAATAAAGCTATTGATTTATCTCCAAGTGTTTTATATTCATTTCATATGGCTTCAACACAAGAGTTTTTAATTAGCTATTTTGAAAAAAAGGGTTTGGAGATTACTCATATTTTCAGATATAATTTCCCCATTGCTAAAATTTATGAATTTCATACAAAAGAAGTAGCAAATGTTGAAGTAATAGTAATTCGGGCTTTATTTTAATTAAACTAAATTTTGATTAATAATAATATTTAAGTATCTTGTTTTATGTAATTAATATTGTACATAAATAACATAATGAAAAATTTTTTTACATCATTATAGTTATTTTGTATAAATATTAGTTGAGAGTTCCAATTATTGTTTTTAAACTCTCATAAATGAATTAAATGGAGGATATGATATTCATTATTAAGAATAATAAAACAATTATGTTTATAGCAAGTATTTTTGTTTGTTTCATGTTGTTGGGTGTTGCATCAGCACAAGAAGACAGTAATGTAGCTATAGATGATAATGTAAGTCTAAATGAAAATTCACAAGCAATCTCTTTTGATGGGGTTGTTTCAACACAAGAAAAAGATTTTTGGGACTTAAAATCAGAAGTTAACAATTTATCTGATGGAGATACACTAAATTTAACTTCTGATTATAAATGTGATAATTCAAGTCAGTTTCGTGAAGGGATTAAAATTACCCAAAATAATGTAGTAATTAATGGTAATAACCATATATTAAATGCAAATGGTGGAGAAGCTATATTTAACGTACAAGGTGCAAATATAACTCTTAAAAATTTAGTATTTGTTAATGTAAATTCCACAGATTATGGTGGTGCTATTAAAAATAGTTTAGGTCATAACCTTACAATAATTAATTCCACTTTTGAGAATAACACTGCATTTTACGGTGCTGCTATTAGTACAAGTGCTAATAATCTTAAATTAATTAACTCTACATTTGCTAATAATAAAGCAATGGGTGATGGTGGAGTTATTTATAATAATGGTAATAATTTAACATTAATTAACTCTACATTTGCTAATAATAAAGCAATGGGTGATGGTGGAGTTATTTATAATAATGGTAATAATTTAGCAGTAATTAACTCTACTTTTAATAAAAATAATGCTGGAAAAAGTGGTGGAGCTATTTATAATTCTGGTAGTAGAACTGTATTAAGTAAATCTAAATTCAGTAATAATACTGCAGAAAGTCCTGAATATGGTGGTGGAGCTATTTATAATATTGGTGATAACTTCGATGTAATTAGCTCTGAATTTACAAATAATGGTGTTAATTGCTTTGGTGGAGCTATTTATAATGATGGTGTTAACTTTACAGTAAGCGACTCTAATTTTATTAAATGCTTTGCACAGGATGGTGGAGCTATTTGTAATAAGGCTTATAATTTTACAATAAGTAATTCTGAATTTGAAGATAACTTTGCACAATATGGTGGAGCTATTTATAATCATGGTATTAACCTTAAAATAGATGAATCAATATTTAATAACAATACTGCTAATGTAGAAGGCGGAGTTATTAATAATTATGGTGATAATCTCACAATATCTGATTCTGAATTTGAAAACAACTCTGCTAAAAATGGTGGAGTTATTTTTAATCAAGGTATGGCTGACTTCTGTAGTGTAATTAATTCCACTTTTGATAATAATAATGTCTCTGGTGTTGGTGGAGCTATTGATAATAATGGTGGAGAAAATTTCACAGTAAGTAATTCTACTTTTGATAATAATATAGCATATGGTACTGATTTTGGATATAGTGGTGGAGCTATTTATAATGATGGTGTTAACTTTAAAATAGCTGATTCTAAATTTAATAAAAATATTGGAAAAAATAGTGGTGAATATGGTGGTGGAGCTATTTATAATGGTAAATTTGGTGATAGTCTTACAATAAATAATTCTGTATTTACTGATAACGTAGCTTCCGTTGTTGGTGGAGCTATTTTCAATTATGGACAAAATTTCACATTAAATAATTCTATATTCAATAATAATGTTGCAGCTAATGAAGGTGGAGCAGTTTACAATTATGGAGATAACTCTAAAATAGCTGATTCTAAATTTATTAACAATACTGCAAAAGTTTATAATGGTGGAGCTGTTCTTAATCAAGGTGTTAATTTTACAATAAGTAACTCTGTATTTACTAATAACACTGCAAAAGATAATGGTGGAGCTATTTTTAATTATGGATCTAATTTTACAGTGAATAATAATTCTATATTTACTAATAACTCTGCAAATTATGGTGGAGCTATTTGTGCTAGATATGATCCTAATGTTAAAATAGAGGATTCTATATTTACTAATAACTCTGCAAATTATGGCGGTGGAGTTATTTATAATAATGTTGTTAACTTTAGTGTAAGTAATTGTGTATTTGAAAATGATACTACTGAAAATAAGGGCGATATTATATATAATGATGCAGATGGTAGTCTTAATTTAACTAACAATACATATTCAGGAATTGCTGATGGTAAAACTGTTATTTATAATAGGGGTCTTCTTTATTCAGCAGTTATCACAGTTTTAGAAAACAAAACTATTAAGGCATTATATAATGATAATGTATGGTTAGTTGCTACTATTACTAGTGATAATGCAAGTGTAGCTGGTAAAACATTATATTTCATTATTGGTGATGTTAAATATGAAGCAATAAGCTTAGAAAATGGAAGTTATACTGCTAATTATACTGTAAAATTTTTAAGTAAAAAAACAGTCAATGCTTCTTATGATGGAGTAAATACAGTTGGTGCAACTGTTAACACTGGAGCTATAGACTCTAGAACTATTCCTGAAATAAATGTTAATGTTACTGATATTGTTTATGGTGAAAATGCTACTATAATTGTAAATGTTCTTACAGATGTAACTGGTAATGTGTCTGTAACTATTGATAATAAAACTTACAATAAGACTTTTAGTCGTGGAAAAGCTATTTTTAATGTTCCTGGATTACTTATTGGTAATTATAATATTTCTGTAAATTATGCAGGTAATGATGCATATTTACCAGTAACTAAACAAGCAAATATTACTGTTTCAGGTAGTGCTATTTTGAATGCTGATGATATTGTTATGCGTTATAAAGATGGAACTAGATTTGCAGCTACTTTAATTGGCTCTGATAATAAACCAGTAGCTAATGCAGCTTTATCATTTGTTGTTAATGGTGTGAACTATACTCAATATACTGATGAAAATGGAGTAGCATCAGTGCCTCTTAATTTACTTATTGGTAATTATACTGGATCTGTTTCATTCAATGGAGCTGAACTTTATGGTAATGCATCTAAAAACATAACAATTAATGTTAAATCTTCAATTGAAGGTTCTGACCTTGTTAAAATATATTTAAATGAAACTCCGTTTTGTGCAATTTTCTATGGTGAGCATGGTGAATTATTAGTTAATACTAATGTAACTTACATTATTAATGGTGTTTCATACACTCGCCAAACTAATGGAACTGGTGTAGCTAAATTAAATATTAATTTAAGACCTGGAAATTATACATTAACTGCTATTAATCCATTTAATGAAGAACAAAAAGAGTTTAATGTCTCAATAAAATCTTTAATTGAAACTAGTGATTTAACTAAATACTACATAAATGCTTCCAAATTTGAAGCTAAAGTATTTGACAAAGATGGATCATTAGCTGTTGGTAAAACAGTGAAATTCAATATTAATGGAGTATTATATAATCGTACTGTTGATAAAGACGGATTTGTTAGATTAAGTATTAATTTAAGACCTGGTAATTACACTATTACTTCTTACTATGAAGGTTTAGAAATTGGAAATAAAGTTGAGGTTTTACCTACTCTTGTAACTAGTGATATTTCTATGAAATTCCAAGACGGTACTAAATTTATAGCTAAAACTCTTGATGGTCAAGGTAATCCTTTAGCTAATCAAAATCTTACTTTTAATATCCATGGTGTATTTTATAATGCAACTACTGGTAGTGATGGTATTGCAGAATTAAATATTAATTTAATGAAAGGTAAATACATTATCACTTCTTACTGGAAAGATTATGAAATAGGAAATAATATTGTTATTTCTTAAAAAGGGGGTTTTTTAACCTCTTATTTTTTTTATTTTTGCTTTTTTTTATTTAATTGAAAAAATCAATACATTTATATACTACCTATTCAATATAT
>CAVDAS010000026.1:0-17305 GCA_963606955.1 Bacteroidaceae bacterium | reverse complement strand
ATGTGCAACAATCAACAAAAACTAGTCATCAGTACCAAATCAGACAGAGCCGATAATGGAGATTATGGGGAAAAATATTTCAATAAATATTTAGAACAAAGACCAGACTCAACAACTGTTCTTTTTCAAAAAGCAGTAGCATTGCAGGTAAAAGAAAAAGAAAAAGAAGGAGAAGAACTCCTTGACAATCTTATTGAAAATTACAAAGAAACTCCATATGATGATGAAATACTTACTTGTGAGTCAAAAGAAAAGCTTTGTGAAATTAAATTAATTTACCTATTTGAAAAGCAATTAAAAGAAGAAATCATAAACTATGCAAATGAATTACTTAGGGAATATCCGGATAACATTTTAGCTATGCTAATAAAAGCTAAAATATTATGTGCAAATAACGAAAACCAGGAAGCTTTAGATATCATTGACAAATGTTTGAAAAAACAAAAGAGTATTGAAGGAATCATTATTAAAGGAGATATTTACATTAATTTAAAAGAATATGCAAAAGCTGTTAAATGTTTTGATATTGGAATAAGCACATTAGGTAAAAAAGAACAACACCTTACTATTGAATGGTATCACAAAAAAGCTCTATGTCTAATCCAATTACAAAAATACGAAGAAGCTATTAAATGTTTAAACAAAACAATAGATATAATCCGCGAAATAGAAATTAATATTGATTTAAATGAAAATGGAATAAACTTATTAAAAGAATGTGAAAAAGAAAAGCAGGAATTGCTTAATCTAGGTGTAGCTGATGTTAAATACAGCAAATACACATTTAATTTAAATAAATTATTTTGTATACTCTTAGTACTAACTATTTTACTTCAATTCATACATGTTAACTCCATAATCAAAACAATCGTATTTACACTATTATTAATTACCCTAGTAACTATAATAGCTAGAAAAATTTATAAAATATACAAAATTTAAAAAAAAAGGTCAATATAATGAAACAAACAATAACCAATCCAGATGAGCTAAATTGGGCTAGATTTTGGCAAGAAGCACTTAAACAAAAAAGTGATAAAAATAAAGACTGGGATAAGGCAGCACCACATTTTCATAAAAAAGCTAGGAAAGACGACTACCATGATTTATTATTTTCAAAGCTAATTTTAGATAAAAATGATAGTGTTTTGGATTTAGGCTGTGGAGAAGGGTCAATTACTATACCCCTAGCGAAGAAAGTTAGAAAAGTAACAGGTATCGATTCATCAACTAAAATGTTGGAGCTATTAAACCAACGAGCATGCCAACAAAATATCGAAAACATAGACACTATTTTAAAATCCTTAGAGGAAATTACTTACGATGAAATTGGAGATTATGATATTGTACTTGCATCAAGATCACTAAATGGAATAATACCCATTGAAGAAACACTTAAAACAATAGATAAAATAGCTAATAAATATGTTTTTATTACTTTATTTGGTCCTGAAAACTGGAAAATAGAAAAAGAATTTAACGATTATATTGGAAAAGAAAATAAGCAATTCCCAGGACATAATTACCTGTTTAACATACTTTACAATATGGGAATTTATGCAAATGTAGAGAGATTAGCTATTAAAGCCTATAGAGAGTATAACAATATTGAAGAAGCTATGGATAATGGTAAATTTAGATTAGATTTACTTAATGATAGCCAAAAAACACAATTAAGAGAATATCTTAATAAAATTCTTAAAAAAGACCCTAAAACCGGAAAATTATACAACGAAAAAGACAAAGCTGACTGGATTTTAATTTGGTGGAAAAAATAAAAAAAGAAAATGATTTTAATCAGATTTAATCATAGTTAAAATCATTTTATATGGCATATTAACAGCTTGTAGAGCATGTGGCTCATTAGCTGGCATAATAATCATTTCACCTTTTTTAACAACATTTTTGTTACCTGAAATAGTTATTTCTGCTTCACCATCAATTATTTGAACCATTGCATCAAATGGAGCTGAATGTTCACTTAAGCCTTGACCTTTGTCAAATGCGAAAAATGTTACAGTTCCAAGCTCTTTTTTAATTACTTCTCTACTAACTACAGTTTCATCTTGATAATCAACTAATTCTTCAACAGTTAAAGCTTTAGCTTTAATATCATCACTCATATTTATTCACCCATTATTTTTTTAATATCTTCAATTGGGTCACCAATTGGTGTTAAGTTATATGTTCCTACTAGGTAATTAAGTATATCATCATTTGCCCAAGCAGGTAAAGTTGGTCCAATGAGCATATCGGTTTTACCTAAGTATAATAAACTCCATAAAATAGATACTGCTTTTTGTTCTGTCCAGCTTAAAACAATAGAGAGTGGTAATTCATTTAATTCGACACCAAATAAGTCACATAATGCAAGAGCAATGTCTACTGCAACAATTGCATCATTACATTGACCTAAATCTATAAGTCTTGGAACTCCTTCAATATCTCCTAAGTCTAAGTCATTGAATTTATATTTACCGCAGGCTAAGGTTAATACTACAACATCTTCTGGTAAATTTTGTACAAATTCTCTGTAATAGTTAGATTTAGGGAATGGTCCATCACAACCACCGACTAAGAAGAATCTTTTTATTTTACCTGCTTCAACTAATTCTTTGATTTTATCAGCAAGTGAAAGTACTGTAGATGCTCCAAAACCAGTAGTGATTGTTGTTAATTCTTCTGGTTCTAATCCGCCAAGTTCAATAGCTTTATCAATAACTGGTTTGAAATCATAATCTTCAATTACAGGAGTATTTGGTAATTTAGCTACATCCATAGTAAATATTCTGTCTGCATATTCCTCTTTTGGAAGCAATACACAGTTACTTGTTGCTACAATAGCTGCATTGTATTTAGCAAATACTTTTTTCTGATCAGCCCAGGATTTACCTAATTGACCTGCTAAACATTCATATTTTCTAAGTTCTGGATAACCATGAGCAGGTAACATTTCAGAGTGAGTATAAACTTTAACTCCAGTTCCTTCAGCTTGTTTTAAAAGTTCTTCCATAGCTTTTAAGTCGTGACCAGTAATAATTATTGCAGGGCCTTCTTGTGCACCTACTTTTACTTCTGCAGGTGTTGGTTCTCCGAAATTGTCGATGTGTGCTTTTTTAAGCATTTGCATAACTTTAACATTAGCTTCACCTGCTTCAAGACCTAAGTTAATTAAATCTTCAACATCGAAGTTAACATTAGTTAAAGTTGAATACAAACCTTTAGTTAAAAATTCATCTACTTCAGGGTCTTTTTCACCTAAAACATTTGCATTATAGTTGTATGCACTTATTCCTTTCATTGCAAAAATTAAATTGTCTTGTAGCCTAGCTACAGTTGGTTCTTTACCACAAACTCCACGTACGTCACATCCAGTACCTTTTGCAGTTTGTGAACATTGATAACAAAACATATCTACCATATTAACTACCTCGTTTTAATTGTTTAATATAAAGATTAATTTTACGATTTATAAATATTTTGTAACTTTTTAAGGGTAAAAAGTAAGTTATATAACCAAATAAAATAAAAATACTACTATGAATCAAGATGATATAGACTTACTTAAACAATTAGGCTTAACTACATACGAAGCTAAAGCATACATCACACTAAGCTTTCTAATTCAGGCAACTGCCGAGGAAATAAGTGAAAAATCTGACATACCAAGGTCTAAAATCTATGATATCTTAAAAAGATTAAATGCAAAAGAATATATTAAAATAGAAAGCAGCAGACCTATAGTATATCATGTAAATCCTCCAATTAATGTGTTAAAAAAAGAAAAAGAGAAGTTTATTGAAAAAATAGCTAAAACAAGCGATAATTTAAATAAATTATATGAAGAACAAATTTCACAAACAGAAGTTCCAATCTGGAGAATAAGCGGAACTGAAAATATAATTGAAAAAGAATTAGAACTTATCAGACGAGCTAAAAAATCAATAAATATAAGAATGGGATTTTTACTTAAAGATGAAGGATCCAAATTAGTTTATGAACTTCTTTTAAAATCTAAAAATGTTAAAATAAACATTATTGCATCACCACATTGCCATATAGAAAATGAAAGATACAATATTGACAAATTAACCAAACAAGAAAATGTAACTTTGAAAAAAACAGAAATTCCTTATGTTAAAATGATAATATCTGATGCAAAAGAAATGATGCATATCTACACCAAATTTTCAAAAGAAAATCTAGAAACAATCCCTAATACAGCTATTGGAATCTGGAACCAGTATGAAGAAATAGCTAATAATTATAATGAGAGATTTGAAAATCAAATAAAAAAAATTAAAATGAAAAAAAATTAGGAATGCCTTTCAAGTACGAAATCTGCAAGAGCTGAAAGCATCTGTTTACTTTCAGATTCAGGCAATATTTCAAGTACTTTTTTAGCATCAACCACATTTTGCATAGCGACATTTTTAGCATATTCAATAGCTCCATATTTATTAAATAAATCAAGAGCTAAATCTATATCTTCCCTAGAATTATTATCATCTTTTAAGATTTCTAATAATTTTTTATTATCTTCACCTTCACAGGCAGATAGAGCTTTAATAGCTATAATAGTCATTTTACCTTTAGCTATGTCACTACCAATAGGTTTACCTAATGTTTCTTCATCACTAACTAAATCTAAATAATCATCTTGAATTTGGAAAGCAAGACCAATTAATCTTCCATAATCATACATTGCATTGATTACTTCCTCACTAGCTCCACCCATAATAGCTCCTGATTTAGTAGCAGCAGCTATTAATGCAGCAGTTTTTTTGAAAATCATATCTGAGTATTCATCTTCAGATACATCATATCTATCTTCAAAACTCATATCAGAAGCTTGACCTTCACAAATTTTAACACAGGCATCAGCTACAGTAGCTAATGTTTGACTTAGCTGAAGAGGAGTGTTTTTTTCTTGGTCTGAATTCATAATTATTTCAAAAGCTTTTGAAAATAAAGTATCTCCAGCTAAAATAGCTACATTTTCATCCCAAACTTTATGTACTGCAGGTTTTCCCCTTCTCATATCATCATCATCCATGATATCATCATGAATAAGTGAAAATGTATGGATAAGTTCAATAGCTGCAGCAGATTTTAATGCATTATCCCTAGATCCGCCAACTGCTTCAGAAGTAATTAAAGTTAAAGCTGGTCTAAGCATTTTACCGCCAGCTTTAGTTAAATAAATTGAAGCTTCTTTGAGATTATTTGGAACTATACCGGATAATTCTTCCCCTATTGTCCTACTAATATCAGCAGAATAATTTCCTAATTCTTCTATTACGTCCATGTTAATTTCCTCCATGTGCACGTTCGCTTTCAAAAACTTGTGCTTGTGAATTTCTTAATATATGAACATTATAACCAATTCTGTATCCTTCTTCTTCAGCTAATTCACCATAAGCTGAAAGCATAGATAAATCTCCGTGAGCAGGAATAATATGCTGTGGTTTTAACATACGTAAGAATTCTCTGTGGTCTTCTCTTCCAGCATGCCCTGAAACGTGAGCATTAGAATAAATTCTTGCACCTTTTGCTCTTAATTTACTTTCCATAATATGCCTATTAGCTGCATTAGTTGGATTTGGAATAATTGGTGCAGAAATAATTACATTATCCCCTTCTTTAATATTGAATGGAGTTCTGTTACTAGCTATTCTAGGAAGCAATGCATCAGGTTCACCTTGGTGACCAGTAGTTACAAGTAAATATTTTTCCCTGTCATCGTCAGCTCTCATTAAAGCTTTATTAACTGCTTTTGGACTTCCATAAATACTTGCATTTTTAGGTAATTTTAAAATACCCTGTTTTTGTGCTATACCACAGAATCTCTCCATTGACCTTCCAAGGAAATAGATTTCTCTATGGCTTTTTTTAGCAATATCTGCAATAGCCTGAACCCTTTCAATATGAGAAGCAAAAGTAGTAACAATCATACCTTTTTTCTCATATAATGGACCATGCATTACATCTTCTAAAATATTTCTTGCAATCCTTTCAGAATAAGTTTTAACTTCTTCTGTGTTTTTTGCATTAGTAGTTTCTACAATAAGAGTAAGAACTCCTTTCCTACCTAATTCTTTTAATCTTTTATAATCAGGTGGTGGAGATACTTTTTGATGATTATCAAATTTAAAATCAAGTGCATAAACAATAATTCCTTCAGGAGTATGTAAAACTGGGAAAACTGCTTGTGGAATACTGTGTGTTGACTGAACAAATTCTAAAGTAATATTTTTAGACAATTTTAGTTTACTTCCAGGGTTTAAAGGTCTGATTGGATTATTTACTTTAAATTTACGTTCCCCTTTAATTTGTTTTTCAACAAGTGCAGTTGTATATGGAGTTCCAATTAATGGAGCATCATATCTGTGAGCTAATTTAGCTACTGCACCAATATGGTCTAAGTGACCGTGAGAGAAGATAATTCCTTTTACTTTACCGTCTACATCTTTCATTAAAGTATCATCTGGAATAATTCCTCTTTCAATTAAATCTAGACTATGCATTCTGTCAATATCAGTATCTTCGTGAATATTGATTCTGTCTAGATGTATTCCCATATCAAAAATAATAACATCTTCGCCAATCTTGACAGCAGTCATGTTCTTCCCGACTTCTTCATATCCGCCAATTGCGATTACTTCAACACTCATATGTTTTTATCTCCTTGAATATTTCTTTGTGTTAATTCCTCTTTCATTAAGCCATTCTCTTGTTTTTCCACTTATAACTAAGTTTGAATTCTTGAGTTCTTCGATATTACTTGCACCAACTAAAAACATAGCTATTCTTAAAGAATCATTGAATCTGTCAATGAATTTAACTAATTGTTCATTGGAAGCTGAGTATTTTAAAAATGGTAATGCCATACCTACACTATCAGCTCCAAGAGCAATAGCTTTTGCTGCTTCAAGTCCTGATCTGATACCGCCAGATGAAACAACCGGAACATCTACAGCATTAGTAACTTCTACAGTACTAACAGCTGTTGGAATTCCCCAATCCCAAAATGTTTCACCTAAATACCTGTCTTCAGCTCTGTAAGTCTCAACAGCAGCCCAACTTGTTCCTCCTGCACCTTCAATATCAATATAACTAATACCAGCATCAGCTAATTGTTTTGCTACTTCAGCTGATATTCCACATCCAGTTTCTTTTGCCATAACAGGAATATCAACACTTTTAGTTATTTGATTTATTGAATCCAGATAGCCTCTTGCATCCAAATCTCCTTCAGGTTGTATTGATTCCTGAAGAGGATTTAAATGAATAGCTAAAATATCTGCATCTAAAATTTCAACAGCCTTATCAGCTAATTCCAATTGAGGTGCTCCAATATTACCAACAAGTAAACAATCGGGAGCATTTTTTCTAACAACAGTATAGGTATCTGCAAGTTCAGGATGTTCAATAGCTGCTCTTTGACTACCAACACCTAAAGCTATGTTTTTACTTTCTGCAGCAATAGCTAATTCTTTATTGATAGCTTTTGCAGAAGGATGCCCTCCAGTAATAGCAGTTATAAATAAAGGAGAATCTAATTTTTTACCAAAAACAGAAGTTGATAAATCAATATCATTTTTATCAATTTCTGGAAGTGCTTTATGGATTAATTCAACATCTTCGAAACCAGTTTTTTTATCTTTAAATTCAACATCATAATTTTTACAAATTAATAAATGCTCTAATTTTCTATCTGAAATCATGTTTTTATTATCTCCTTGAAATAACAGTTCCCTTAACTTGATCATTGTTTAAAGCTTTGAAAATATTGTTTTCAATTTCAGCATTTATTATTTTAGATTCTATTCCCAAATCTGCTAAATATAAAAGCTCTTTAATCTTACCAACCATTCCGCCAGTTACATCAATATTAGTTGTTCCCTCTAAAGTATCTAAATCTTCAAGTGAAGAAAATTTATCAAAGAAAACAGCATCAGAGTGTGTTTTAGGGTTTTTATTATAAACACCATCAACATCTGTTCCTAAAATAACTTTATCAGGATTAAGATTTTTAGCTAAATATTGAATAATTTGATCACCAGAAATAACACAGATTTCTAAATTATTATCTAAAACAACATCCCCATAAATAACTGGAATAAATCCTTTATTTAAATATCTTTTAAAGCTATCTAAATTACCTTCAGTTATTCTTTTATTAGTAGCTACCATAAAACTTGAAGCTGGAATAGCTACAACAGGTAAATCTTCTTTTATAAATTCCTCACAAATAAGCATGTTCAGTTTTTTAACTGCATTTTGTGTTTTAGAAAATCCTATTTTCTTTTGAGGATATTCTTCTTTATTAAAAGGTTCTCCAATTTTATATTCTTTAGCTGGAGGGTGACCAAATGATCCTGCACCGTGAACGATAATTATTTCTTTAAAATCATTATCAAGTGAGGATTTAATCTCTTTTGCAATTCTTGATAAGTTTCTCTCATCAATTTCGCTTTTAGTAGCATCTTTATTAGTTAAGATACTTCCTCCGATTTTTAAAATAATCATATAAATCACCAATAAACCCTTGAAGAAACCCCTTTTCTGGTAAATCTTATTTTTAAAATATTATCTTCACGAGAAATTCCTCTTGCAACATCTTCAACTTTATTTGGACAAAGTGCTATAATACTTCCCCCACCACCAGCTCCAGTGATTTTAGAACCAATAGCACCACATTCCCTAGCAGTATATACCATACGGGATAATTCTATAGTGTTTACTCCTAAAACATCTAAAAATCCATGATTTATATTCATTAACTCTCCAATTTTATTAAAATCACGTTTTAATATAGCTTGTTTCGCATAGTTAGTTAATTGTCCCATTGCACTGATAACAGGATTAATTATTTTTGGATTTCTATTTTTTAAGAGCCTAACATCTTTAACCATTTTGCCAGTATTACCATGTTTATTTGTGTAACCTACAACAAAAGGTGCATTAAAGTTAACTTTGAAATGCTCCACTTTTTTATTCCTAGATAAATAAACAAGCCCACCATAAGTAGAAACTAATGTATCTAGGGGACTTGCTATTCCCTGAACTGCTTGCTCCACCATATGAGCATCATGTGCTAAAGATTTCTTGTTAAATCTAATATTATGAAATCTGTATAGTGCAGCTAGAGTAGCTACTGTAACTGCAGCAGATGAACCAAGGCCAGAACCAATAGGAATATTTGAAGACAATTTCATCACAATCGGACTATGATCGTGAACTTTATTAAGAGCTTCTAAAATATATCGAATAATGCCTGGCTTTCCTCTTTTTAAATTATATTTTTTATGTTTAGTATCTAACTCAGCTTCAAAATTCAAATCATAAGACTTTAAGATAGATTTATTTGTCTTTGATTCTGTAATTTCAACATACGCCCTTTTATTAACTGCTCCTGCAATAGCAGGTTCATCATAAACAACAGAATGTTCACCAAACAAAATAGTTTTTGCTGGAGCAGAAGCTAAAGCCCTCATATAAACACACCTTATTTAAAAATACCTGAAGCATAACCTACAACAGAACTTAAATCACCAGATATATCCCCACTAGTTTTATAAGCCAATATTTCAGATGTATTTTTCCCACACATCTTTGAAAGTATCATTGTAGTCATAACAGGACCATAACCACACATAGTTATATTATACTGAATAATTTCTTCAAAAAGTTTAAACTCATCCATCTTCGCAATATCTTCTAAAACAAAATTATCCACTTTATTAGCCCTCTCTTGAGTATTAAAATGAGATAAATCAGTACTAGCTATAACACAGTAAGACTTATCTAATTTTTCAGCTGTTTTGAAAATAGCTGATGCTAAATCATTTGCACTAGCTATTGTTTGAGAACCTAATACAATTGGAACTATTTTAAAATCATTGGAAAAATACTGTAAAAATGGAAGTTGAACTTCTATACCATGTTCACTTATATGAGCAGAAAAATCAGCTGATGCGAAATCTGAAAAAGAAATTAAAGTATTTGCAAATTCCCCGTCAACTTGAACATCTCCAAGTGGAGTTATCCATTCTCCCTCATTGAAAACTGAAACTTCACTACCTAAACCTGTATGATTTGGACCAATTATTATAAAAACTTCAGGAAAACCATTTTTAGCTAATTCACAATAGCTATGTGCAGCTATTGTTCCAGAATATTGAAAACCTGCATGTGGAACCATAACATTAACTGGATAATCACTACCTTCAAAAGATTTAATCTCTGGGATTTCTCCAGGGCCAAATGAATGAGTAAAACAATTTTCAATAGTTTTTACAAGCTCATCTGGATTATCCGGATAAAACATTCCAGCAACTGCAGGCTTTCTTAACATAAAACTCACTTAGAATTTAAGTTCAAAGTCAGTAGCTTCAATATCTAAGTCACCATCTTCAGGAATGGTACCTCTTTCCCTTAATACTTGTCTTGCAAGTAACCAGTAAACTAAAGCAATAGCTTTTCTACCTTTGTTGTTTACAGGAACTGCAATATCAACAAAACTAAGTAAGTTTTCAGTATCACATAATGCAACAACTGGAATTCCGTTTTGTTTAGATTCAAGAACAGCCTGTGCATCGGACCTTGGGTCAGTTACTACAATAATTTTTGGTTCAATGAATTTTGCGTAAGTTGGATTAGTTAAAGTTCCAGGAATGAATCTGCCAGGAATAGTTTTTGCACCAGTAATTTCACCGAATTTTTTAACAGGAGCTTGACCATATTGTCTGGTAGCTACTACTAAAATATCTTCCGGGTCGTATTTTGCTAAGAGTTTAGCTATTTGTCTAATTCTTTCATCAGTTTTTTGAATATCTAAAACGTATAAACCATCAGATCTTACTCTGAATATATATTTTTCCATATCGCTGGTTTTTTGTTGGGTTCCGATATGTAAACCTGCTGCTAAGTAATTATCTAATTCAATTAAAAGTTCGGACATAATTATTCACCTTAATTTAATAATATAATTTTAATAATTTTTTTAAATAAATTTAATCATCATCTTCAACATTAACACATTCTTCAGGACAAACATCCATACAGACTTCACAAAAACTGCAGTCTTCCATATCTACAATTTTTACTTTGTTCCCATCAAGAACTAAAACTTCCATTGGGCAAACGTCAACACATTCAGCACAGTCAATACCTTTACATTTGTCATAATCAATAGTTACAATAGACATGTTAAATCTCCAATAACTTATCTAAAATTCACCCATTTTTGGATTAGGAAGTTCTTCTTCAATACGAATAAGCTCGTTTAATTTAGCTATTCTTTCCCCACCAATAGCTCCGGTTTTAATCATTGGAGAACCGAAACCTACAGCTAAATGAGCAATAGTTGCATCAGTAGTTTCACCAGACCTGTGGGAAACAACAGGTACAATATCATTTTCTTTAGCTAATTTTACAGTAGCATAAGTTTCAGATAATGAACCAATTTGATTTGGTTTAATAATGATTGCATTAGCTGCATTCATTTCAATACCTTTAGCTAAAATTTCTTTGTTAGTTACAAATAAATCGTCACCACAAATAAGACATTTATCTCCAACTTTGGAAGTTAAGCTAGCAAATCCATCAAAATCAGATTCATCAAATGGATCTTCTACATAAAACATATTATAAGTTTCAATAATGTCTTTTACAAAGTCAATTTGGTCTCCAGTATCTCTTTTGATACCGTCTTGAGCATAAACATATTTTTGTTCATCGCTGTTCCATAATTCAGAAGCAGCCATGTCTAGGGAAGGTCTAATTTCAATACCGAGTTCATCACCAACTTCTTCACATGCTTGAGCTTGAATTTCAAGAGCAGCATCATTAGTAATGTTAGGTACCCATCCACCTTCGTCTCCTTTTCCACCAGTGAAATTGGAGTCTTTAGTTTGGATTAATTCTTTTAATTTTTTGTGAACACTTGAATTTGCAAATACAGCTTCAACCATATTTTTTGCACCAACAGGAACTACTAAGAATTCTTGAATATCCGGTGCATTAATTCCAGCATGTGCTCCACCATTCATCATATTTCCAAGAGGGAAAGGTAATTCATTTACTAAGTTTCCTCCTAAAAATTTGTATAAAGGCATATTGTATGATGCAGCTGCTGCTTTAGCTACAGCCATAGAAACAGCTACAGTAGTGTTTCCACCAATAGCTGAAAGATTGTCAGTTCCATCGACTTCTCTTAAAACTTCATCAATAGTAGCTATATCTTCAGCATCCATTCCAATAAGTTCAGAAGCAATAATGTCTTCAATTTCACTTACAATTACGTCCACTCCACCTTCAGGGAAAGATACTACTTCTCTTGAACCAGTACTTGCTCCACTTGGTGCAGCAGCTCTACCAAACCCATTCCAAGTAATTACATCTACTTCAACAGTTGGGTTTCCTCTGCTGTCCAAAATTTTACGAACTTGGACATCTTCTATTATACTATCCAAAAAAAACACCTCAGTGTCAATTAATTTATTACCATATAATCTATACTCATAAAAAATTAGTAAATTTCTTTATAGAGTTATGTTGGTATTTTTTATTTTTTTTAAATAATTTAATAATGAAATAAATAGCCTAAACTATTTATTCATCATATCTTATTACATCTAATGGTAAAACTCCAGCTTTAAGTTCTTCATAAGCTATATCAATAGGATCTAATGAGTCACCAATTTTTACTAAAGGTTTAGCACCCATTGAAATCTGAATTGCTCTAGCTCCAAGAAGTCTAGCTTTTTCAAACCTTGTTAAATTTTCTGTAGTCATGAATATTACTTCCATTTTTTAGGTATTACCGTTTACCAAGATTAATTTTATTAAGTAAAAATATATCCCTACAACTTGTAAAAACCTATTCCCATGTTTCAACATGAGAAATTAACATTCTTCTACAACAATATCTGTTTAAGCCTAAGTCATCTAAAATATCTTTTGATTTTTCACCAGCAGCTAATCTTTTATTATATTCATCAAAGTAAGCTGAAACTGGTTTTCCACAACTTAAGCATCTTATAGGAATCATTTATATCATCTTTTTAATTTTTTAAATAAAAATTATAAAATTACAGAAAAATTATCTGTAACTTTTTTGTTTACGTGCTCTTGCTCCAGGACCACCATATTTTTTAGGTTCTGAACGTCTTGGGTCACCTACTAACATAGTTCTGTCATAGCGTATGAGTTTATCTTTTAAATTCATATCTTGGGACCATTGGACGAGTCCTTTAGCAATAACCATACGTGCAGCTTCAGCTTGACCCATTACTCCTCCACCAACAACATGAATGTTGATGTCCACTTCATTAGCTAAATCTCCAGCTAATGTTAATGGTTCTTGTAATTTTAAGTTAGCGAGTTCTGGGGAGTAAAGTTCTAAAGGAATCCTGTTTATTCTTACTTTACCAGTACCTTCTTGAACAGTACCTCTTGCGATAGCTGTTTTACGTTTTCCACTTGTATGAATAACTTTAACCATAATCACACATCCCATTATCTAAAAGGTAGCTCCTAAAAGTTTAGAAACTTCACCTAATTCAATACCTTTTTTAAGGTTGTTGTATTCTGCTTCAGGAACTGCAACAAGATCAGCATCAGCATATTCTTCAGGTACACCTACATATGCTTTTAATCCTTTGAATGCAACTCTACCTTTAGATTTTTTATAAGGTAACATTCCTCTTACAGTTCTTCTGAATATATCATCTGGCCTTCTAGGATATTTAGGACCTAAATCACGAGGGTTAGAGATACTTGCTCTGTCTACTCTTTGTTTGTATTTAGCATAAGCCCAATCCTTATTACCAGTAATCATAATCTTTTCAGCATTAAGAATTACTACTTCTTCGCCTTCTAAGAGATTTTTACTAGTTACACTAGCTAATCTTCCTAAAACGCATCCTTCTCCGTCAATAATCATAATAACAACACATCCATCTTATTCCATGATTCTAATGTTGCTTCCTTTTGGATTAGATTCCATTATATCATCAATTGAGATGCATTCTCCACCAGCACTTTCGATTTTTTCTTGTGCTTTTGGTGAGAATTTAAATGCTGCAACATTTACTTTTTCTGTTAAATTACCATTAGATAAAACTTTTCCAGGTACTAAAACAGTTTCATCAGCATTTGCATACCTTGCAATATCTGATAAATTTACTTCTGCAGTTCTTCTGTTAGACCTTCCAAGTCTATTAGCAACATCTTTCCAAATAGCTGCATTTTCTGTTTTTGATTTTTTATTAAGTTTATTAATAAGTTCAATAAGGTTAGGATTTGTTTTGATAATTTTCTTAACCATTATTTACTTCCTCCTTCACTAAATCTGATAAACTTATCTGCTTTTTCACCTAATTCATCGCAAGCTTGCAATAAAACTTCTTTAGGAGGCATTGATCCATCAGTTTCTATTCTAAATATAAAATCATTTTCATGATACCCTACATTGATGTAGCTTTCATCTTTTCCTTCAGATTGTGCATTTCTAATTGAAGCTCTTACACAGCTTTTACACATAGCACAATTTTCAATATCTAAAATCTTAATCTCTTTAGATCTTTTATCAGATTTTAAAACTCCTCTTGGACATGCATTAGCACAGTCATAATCAATTTCCATATCATCATTAAATGTAATTTCAGGATATTGTTTATAAACACATACAGTAGTTGGCATCCATTTAGCATGTTCTTTTCCATATCCAACTTTTGCAACTGCCTCAATATTGAGTTTTTCTCCTTCTTTAAGTTTTACTAAAGGAATGGTATCATATACTGGTTTAATTTTTGAGTCTGAAGATATTAAATCCTTAGAATAAACAACTTTAGGTCCTTCTTCTACTAAAGAAAACATGACACTATTATTTTCCTCGTAATCATCATCACCAGGTAAAGGTAAACCTTCAATTGCATCCATGTTAGAAACTAAAGGAGTTAAACCAAGCCTATGAGCAAGTACCTCATTAAACATAGCTGAATCATTTCTCATGATATTTACATCTTCAATAGCTATTTTAGGTACATTTACCATTGCACACCTTCTAATAGCATTTATAAAAGGTACTTCTGCATCACGGACAATGAAAACAATTTCATCATCTGTTTGACTTTTAACTTCTATCTCCATATTAAACCCTTCTTAGACTCTTCTTCCTCTTTTACCACCAGGTCTTCCAGTACCATCGTGAGGAATAGGAGTGATATCTTCTATTTTACCAATTTTAATTCCAGCTCTTGCTAAAGCACGAATAGTAGCTTGTGCACCAGGTCCCGGACTTCTGTGTCCATTTCCACCAGGAGCTCTTACTCTAATATGTAAGCCAACAAATCCTTTTTCTTTAGCATCATCAGCTATTCTAGTTGCTGCAGCCATAGCTGCAAAAGGTGAAGCTTGTTGTCTGTCTGCACGAACAACTTTACCACCAGACCATTGTGAAATGGTTTCAGCACCAGTAATATCTGTTACAGTAATAATAGTGTTATTGTATGATGAGTAAATATTAGCTATACCCCATTTTTCATCTTTTGCCATAATTACACCCTTTATTCCTCAGTAGCTTTTTCATTTTTGTTATTGTTGTACTCTTCAATCTGTTTAGCTACAGGTGAGGAGTGATAAAATCCAATTTCATCTTCTTGGCCTTTTAATACAACATAACTTGGTGAATTGATTTTTTTACCGTTTAAAGTTATGTGACCATGTACAACAAACATTCTAGCTTCTTTAGGAGTACGAGCTAAACCTTTTTTGTAAACAATAGTTTGTAATCTTCTTCTTAAGATATCTTCAACAGTTAAGTTTAAAACTTCTTCAAGTGCTGCACCTTCAGGCAAAACACCGGTTCTAGCTAAGTGTCCTAATAATTCTAATTTTTCATCTTGCATTTGGTCCGTATCGAACCCAAGTAGGTATCTTGCTTCCCTACTGTATCTTCTAACTAAAGTATCAGCTTTCCAAATTTCTTTTTTGTTTTTTAAGCCATATTTAGTCATTAATTTATTTTCATTTTTAATTCTTTCTGCATTCCAAGGATGTGGCGGTGTATTATACTTTTTCCTTGATTTTCTAGGTTGTCCCATTAAAACATCTCCTTTATAAAAATAATTAAATTAATACTATCATTGTAAAAAAAATTATTGAGTAATATTAATTATAAAAAAAGTCCTCATGCTTATGAACGTTTTACACCAACTGAAGAACTGTTCCTGAAAGTAGATTTAGTTCTTTGACCTCTAACAGGTAAACCTGCTTCGTGTCTTCTACCTTTGTAACTTCTGGTTTTCTTCATCCTGTTTAAATCATCTCTTAAAGTCATGTCAAGATCTGATTCAATTAAATGGATATTTTTACCAGTTTCATAATCTTCCCTACGGTTTAACATCCAATCAGGAATATCAAATTTTTGAGGGTTTTCTAAAATTTCTTCAATTTTTAAAACATCTTCATCAGCAATATAACCGATTTGAGCTTCAGAATCTAAATCTAAAGTACGACACATAGTTGTAGATAAAGAGATTCCGATACCTTTAATTTCAGTTAAAGCTTGTTCAATGGTTTTATTACCATCTACATCCTTTCTAGAAATACGCACCAAGTGCTTAAAGTCGTCTTCCATTAAATAACCTCCATTTATAGAGCGAACCTACGAGACGCAAAAGTAATAGGTTCGAATGTTTTGATTTCAAAACACAGTTCTTTCAACAATTCTAAAACTTAGCATTTAACTAAGAGTGCAAAAATATCAGTTTAACAAAAAATTTAATAATTCTAAAAAAAATAATTAAAAAATCGTATGTTAAAAACTAATAAACGCCGAGACTGGGATTTGAACCCAGGAGGGAAAAGCTCCCACGAGATTTCCAGTCTCGCGCCTTACCAGGCTAGACTATCTCGGCATTATTGCTTAAAATAGCTCCAAGTATAATAAAAATACTTAGCCTATCATGTTAAACACTAATTAACATGATAACAATATATTTAAATTTCTACCTATATAAAGGTATTGATTTTGAGACTGTCAAATGTTAAGACTTTATTTTGGTTTTCAATCCAGCCAATATATATTTTTAATTCATCAGTTATTTCTTCTTTTTTAATCTTATACATTTTTTGATTATGCTTTCGGATGAAAATAAAATTAGCATAATAATACATATTATAAGTAAAATAAACAAAAATCACTCAAAAAAATAAAAAATCAAGAAAAAAAAATTCTTAATTTGGGAGTGTCCGATAATTAATGAGTAATACTTTTATTCACTTGAAATCATAA
>CAVDAS010000025.1:0-17960 GCA_963606955.1 Bacteroidaceae bacterium | reverse complement strand
TTATATGTTATATTATAGTATACTTTTTTTCTATCAATAAGTATACATATTACCAGAATAACTATTTAACATTTACCCTAAAAAAAGAAAAAAATTCCATAATACTATATTCACATTTTTAAAATTTAAAAAACCCATAGTTCTTTTTTTCATCAATTAACTCTTTAAGCAACCTATGAATATCTTTTGCAGTTCTTTGAGCTTTACGAACATTACTCTCTTTGAAGCTGTTATGATAATCAGCATTATTACGATATCTTCGCAAGTTAGATAATGCACTACCCAAATCTTTCTCTTTATCCTCATTAGATTCACATAAACCTTCAATAATAGCTTTATGTGAATTCTCATCAGAGCCTATTACCCGAATAACTGTTTCAAAGTACTCTTTTACAGGAGTATAACAAGAGTAATAATATCTACCTATTGCTGAGCGTTGATATGCTTCACGAGGAGTCTTCTTCAAATTATCCCCTACTTCCTGAAATTCTTTCCAATCAAAACTCATAAGATTACCACAAATCAACAGTAAACAAACTTTTAATAGAATTGTCATAGAGAGATATTTTCCTAATTTCTTTATTTACTTTTTTCAGTTTTACCCAATCTTCATCAAAAGAATTTTCATCTCCTTTTACATATAATATTATTTGATTAAATTCTGGTATTTCAGGATCACTAGTAAACTCTAAAGCATAAGCATAATTAGGAAAATGTTCTTTTATAATAGGTTTAATATTTTTTATCAGTTCTAAAAGTCCAATGTTATGGAAGATGAAATTTAAGATTTCTTCTTTGTTTATTAACTCAAAATTACTTAAAACCGTTTTAAAAGATTCTATAAATGAAGGATACATCTCAATATGAGTAACTGAATAATTGCTAGAATCTACAGTTTCACTAGCATGATTATAATTGTCAATTTGTTCTTCTGTTTCTACAAATCCCCTACCTGAAATTGAAACATTATCTTTATCACTTATTATGGTTGTAGCAAAATTACTCATAAATCCCCCTCCTTATTCATTTCATCTCTTAAAATATCAGTTATTGCATCTTCAAATTTACTCCAAATATATTTATTCATTTGTTTTAATTCATCCACAATATTATTTATTGATTTTATTTTAGTGGTTGTACAATCTAAATCTAAGATAAAATCTTTGTCAAAATTTGGATCAGGAAATGCTGCATTGAATAAACCATATTGGAAATTCAAAATATACTTCTCTTTTTTTATAGATAATTTATCTAAAATTTGTATAAATTCTTCATTTTCTTCAAGATTACCAATAGTACTGTTAAAATATTTGGGAGTAATACAATTTTGGAGTTCTTGTATAGTTTTTCCGTCAATTTGATTAATGTATCTTAAACCTAAGAAATATAAATCTTGAGGGTTATAATCCTTTAAAGCATCAATTAATAATATAATGTCCTCTAGGAAATATCTGAACTGACTGTATGCGCCTTTATTGTAATGGAGAATTAAACTTTTTGAAGTTAATTCTACAGATTTATCATGTTTACGATTTTTGAAAACCCATAAAAAATTCCCTGCTTGAGATGATATTTGTGTAGGTTTTCCAGTAGTTACATCAACCCCAATATTGAATTCATGATTCCTTTTAATTATTATATTAGGAAATTCTTTAGATATTTTTTTATGAAAATCTTTTGAAGCTTCCTTATTGTTTTCATATAATGAGTTAATGTTTGAAAAGTCAATTCTGAAAATAACTTCATTTAAATAGGGATTTTCATATTTTTCTCCTTTTTGCATACTCTTCCATTCTCCATTAGTATAATAATATTCTTTACCACTATTTAATTATATAAATACTCTACTTGATAATATATTTTATTAAAAATATGTTTTAAATTTTATTATAAGAAATGGAAATAATTCACATAAACCTCATCATACTCATCAATAAACCTTACTAATACTCCGTATTCATCAGAGTATATTACTGTTGCTGTTTCTTTATCCCCCCATTGAGTACCTATTTCTGCTTTTCGTAATTCATTCCAAGATACAGAAACACTACTAATAACAAAAGCAGGTTGTTCTCGTATAATTTCTTCCTCCATACCTATACCTTTTGGTAGTAATTGTTTTACTGTTTCGTTTACTGATTTGTAGCCTTTTAGTGCTTGTATTTCTTTTATTTTGTTGATTATTGGTACTTCTAATTTTATTGTGCTTCTTTCCATGTTTTATTCCTCCTTTGAAAAAAAATAATTGTCCTTTTAGATTAGGACAAAACTTAATATTGTTAATAGTATTGAAATTGTACATAGTACAATTGGAAGTTTTTTTGGGTTATTCCTTTCAGATATTATTAATATTATGAATAGACATGTTATAATTACATTTATTATATTTGTTAGTGTTATCATTTTTTTTATTCCTCCTTGAAAAAATATAAATAATAAAAATTTTAATATATTAAATTGTGTGAGAGGTTTTATCCTCTCATCATTAGTATCGTTAATATTATTGAGATAGCTTGAAGTATTACCCCAATTATCTCAATTAGTTCTTTTCTGTCAATGTTTTTCACCTCCTTGTAGTTCTATTATTATATTAGTTACTATACTATATAAAGATTTCTATTTATTCATACCATAATTTTATAAAAAAAGGTTTATCAACTAAAAGTTGATAAACCCACACAAAGCCACTATTGTACAAATTCTTCATAAATACACTCTGACTCATCACACAAGTCAAACTCATGCCTTAAACGATTAATAGCCAATTGTAATGCAATAACATTTGTTGTTGCACCATATCGTTCATATAAATCATTACATTCATTTTGTAGGTTAGTTAATATTGTTTCTAATTCAATATTATTCAAAATAATCATCTCCTAAATTGGTTAAATAAATTCCTCAATTAATGAGGATATAATTTCTGGTGAAACAGGTTCAATAAAACTAATATTCGTGAAGCTCTTATTTTTATACCTTAATACAAAGCAAGACTTAGGAGAATCAGCAACTTTCCCCCTACGGAACATATCCCCTCTTCTATAAGCTACTTTTGTAGCATCCCAACTTTTACGGGATTTTATAGCTGTATGATGAAAGTGTTCTGTATTATAAGGTCGTATTCGCTCCCAGATAGTCGCTTGTTTACAATTGTATTTTTCAGCTAATTCTACCTGTGTTGCTCCGGCTTTATACTCTTCAAATAGTGTTTCCCCATTAGGGATATCCGTACGATAATGAGGGCAATTTTCTTGTTTACATCGTTCAACACCAGTTAATTTAGTGCTGACTCTTTTGTAGCTTATTTCATGATATTTTTCTTTTCCAAGGATTTTAATTAATCTTCTGTTAATTGTTCTTCTACTGCATTTGTATTTTTCTGCAAGTTCAGAACCATTTAATCCTGAAAGATAATCATCTAATAATTCATTATTCTCTATGTCTTGTCGCCACATTCCATGATTTTCGTTAGTATTATCTGGACAAACTCCTGCATCACATATATTGTATCCGAATCGTTTATCCTTGGTGTGGAATGCATCAATAAAGAATTGCTCCCAAGTATTAAGGCCTTTAGTTTCACAAGTTAATAATCTTTTAAATTCAAAATTCTGTTCACCATATTTGTTAAAACTATGTTGTAAATAATCATTAACATGAGTATTATTTCTAAGGTTTTTGAAATGTTCATGTTTTCTACGGTCAAAATCAATTGTTTGACCAATATATCTTTTATTATTTTGTATGTTTCTGATATAATAGATACCAGCTTTACTCATATGAATCATCGCCCCTTTACTCGTTATTATAGTCTCATCAATTCATGATTGGCGATGTAAGGAGGCTGAGGGTAAGAAGAAAGGATTATTAACTGTGAAAGGTGCTACTTATCAGAGTACGGGTAATAGTAATCATGACCTTGATTTTCTTAACCTTCTAAACTACAGTAGGGATAGAATATTAATAGGTTTCCAAGTACCACCAGCTATCATTGGTATCATAGAAACAGCAAGTCTTGGGTCTGGTACTGCTGATGCCCAAGAAAAAAGCTTCAACAACACACTTAGCGGGGATTGTAAGATAATAGAAAATGCATTTAATAAAGTAATTGGCAGGTCAGGTTTCCAAGAAGTCTTCGAGTATAATCATATGGATTTAGAAAACAAATTAACCCGTGCACAAATCGAAGACTATCAATTAAAAGACGGAGTCAAATCTATTAATGAGGTTAGAACTGATTATGGTTTGCCTCCTGTGGAATGGGGGGATTTACCACTTAACCAAAACTTGACAATGACACCAGACCAAACTAGTTATTCCAGTGCTGAGTTTAAAAGTTTAGAGAAAGCATTAACCATGGAGAGATTAAAGAAGGAGTATTAAGGTTATGGTTTCTTTTGAGAGGATAATCACAAACAAGATGTTAATTGATGATTTAGGATTATGGGATGAATTCCGTATTAATAAAACCCGTGATGATACTAATGTACAAAGATACTATAATCTCATCAGTAACATACTAGATTACCAATTAACAGCATCCAGACAATGGTTATCATCACCACAAGCAAGAGCATATTACTTACAAGAGTCTGAATATACAAAAGAAATCTTCCAATCATTAGATGATGAATGGGAGGACATACTCAATAGACATTATAATAATGTTGATGAATTACTAGAAGAAATCTACCGTCGAGGTAAAGAAAAAGGCTACAAGGACATACAGGAAAGATTAAACTACACTGAACAAGACAAACAAGCACTAGACTTTGTTAGACAATACAACTTCGACCTCATCACAAAACTCAGTAATGATTTACGAGCTAATGTCAAGAACACTATCACTGAGGGAGTAGCTAAAGGAGAAAACCCATACAGCCTAGCTAATAAACTAGTACAACAAGGAATAACCCCTCTTGAAGGCTCAACACTCACAGCTAAACAACGTGCAGTAATGATAGCAAAGACAGAAGTCAGCAGAGCACAAAATACTGCAATACTACAAACCTATGCTAATGAAGGATATACTGAAGTAACAATATTAACAGCTGAAGATCAACATGTCTGTCGTTTATGCTTAGCTAATGCTTACCATTTTAATAATGATGTGGAGATGGTGTATAGTGAGGATTTAAAAGACCAAGTACATCGTATAAGTGATTTAGATGAAGATAGCCTCCTACCTTTGCATCCTAATTGTTATATGCCAGATACACAAATCTACACAAAAGAAGGATGGAAACCAGTACGGGATATCACAACAGATGATGATGTATTAACTCTTAATCCTGAGAATAACTTATTAGATATAGTCAAACCAACAAGGTTCATAGCAAATAAGAATACAGCAGGTAAAATGTATCATATCTACAATGATTATTTTGATACTTGTGTAACACCCGACCATGACTGTTTTGTCTATGAGAAAGTTGATGATGATGATTATAAACCATGCTTTGTTAAACCACCTGAATTAACAAGTAATCATCATTTCGCTTATTCTTTACCTGAATCAACATTCCTACCAGTTCATGATGATGATTATAATATTGAAGTAATTGATTATGATGGCCCCGTCTATTGTGTTGAATTACCTAAGTATCATACATTATTTACTATGCGGGATGGTAAAACTTGTTGGAATGGTAACTGCAGATGCACTTATTTGAGTGTTTGGGATAGTAAATGTGATGTGGATAGTGAACCTGATGTAGTAAACCTAACACCATTAAATAACTTACCAAGTAGAAATAATTTAAATAATACTTACACCAAATATACACCTAACGATAAAATTGGTTTACCTAATGCAGATGCCTACTCGATTGAAGTCAAAGAATTAACAGACAAAGAATTATTCCTTGACAATTTAAAAAAAGCAGCAGCATCACAACCAGATGATAAATCATGGAGAGTAGATATTCCAGATGATACTTCATTCTTTGATAATTGTAGAATGTTCATCACACGGAATGGAAGTACAGTAGCTATCCGTGATGATGGAGATATTATAAGTGTCTGTGCAAATAACTCAGGCAATGTGAAAGATAGTAGTAGTTCTTTATTAAAGTTCGCAACAACAAAAGGTGGAACCAAACTAGACAGTTTTGATGGGAATTATAGGTTTTATCGTCATTGTGGTTTCGAACCAGTAAGTCATGTTAAATTTAATGAAGAATACGCTCCCCCAGGATGGATAAAAGAAAGAGACGAAGCCGAGCATGTAATATTCTTCAAATACACTGGCAAACAAAGTAGATATAAGAAACCTGAACAATTTTATGAAAATGTTCCTCCAGTAACTGGTGATGATGCTTATGATAAAGCATATACAATCAGGGATGAGAAACATACACATATGAATAAAGGTATGGTAATAATGAAATCTGAAAACTTTGATGAATCCAAATATCCAATGACCTATAAGGAATATGAGAAAAGAGTTAGTGAATTGTTTTTAGCTAGTACTGATTCTCCTCTTGATTTAGAAGGCAAAAAACATCTTTTAAAAGAAGTGGGGGATGAGATAATAAGAGGGGAGTATGAAAGTGCTTGTTACCGTTATGATAATCCTGAGTATCTATCTAATCAATTCACTGATGAAGGTTTAATTAGGCAACCAGTTAGAATACTTGAAATGATTTAAAAAGAAAGGAGACTTATCATGGTTGAAGAAGAAAAGTATCCATCAATAATCCTTAAAACCAACGGAACCTACCAAATCTACATTGAAAAAGGAGTAGAACTCAAATTCGATTCTAAACAAGCTATTGATGAATACACAAAAAACAAAATATTTAACATTAAAGGAGGGAATTACCCTTCAATCAAGATCTAATTTAATGGAATTAAATGACTGCTGAAAACACCATCAATAACCAAAACCCATCTGAAGAAATAACCAAAGACAAGCAAGTGCTAGAATTAATACTCAATAACTACTATGAACAAGAAAGAAGATTCAACACAATTGAATCAAAAATAAGCTCCCTGATAACATTTATTGGAGTAATTTTCACGATTCAAGCAACATTATTTACAAATATTCTTATTCAATTAATCCATGCACAATTATTTATTAAAATAACTCTCAGCCTATTTTTAATCATATCTTTAGCATGTTATACTTATTCCATATATTCATTTGTGGAAGCATATTACTTTGGCAAATATCATTCAACACCAAATCCGCATGACCTTTATAATAAGTCAAAAAAGATGAGTGAAAGTTACATAATTAAAAATCTGATTTACAATATTCCCGATACTATTGATAAAAATGAAAAATCAATGCAAGGTAAAATTAGTAAAAGTAAACAGGGTTTCAAATGGTTTAAAATAGGAAGTTATTCCACATTACCCTTCATTATTATACTCATAATTTATATTATGACAATATGATTTATGAAAAAGAAAGTAAAGGGGATTTTACTTTCTTTTTGATGTTTTATGTCCTTTTTCAATTACATAATCTGAGTTATCATTTGGAACATAAGGGTCTGGTTCCTGCTCTGTTTTCTCAGTTTCTTGAGTTTCATCTGAGATTGTGTTCACCTCCTTTTAATTAATTACAATTATAAACTTTTATCATCACAGGATTATATCTTTTTTTCTCTATTTGTCTACGGTGAATAATGAAGATACACTAAACCTGTGTCTTCATCACAAAATCTTACCTTTATTCTTTTAAGAATAAAAAAAACTGGATGATATTAGTAAACCTCCAAAAAAAACATATAAACTAATACAACTACAAAAAAATGGGGAATAATAATAACCTGGGGAAATATTGTATTGTTATTCTCCATTTCTTCACTTAATATTGATAATCTTGTTTATTTTTTAATTTTTTATTTAATTCCTCTTCTTTAACTTCTTCTTTTTTATTATATTCATCATCTAAATTATTCAATTCTTTTTGTTTTTCTTTTAATTTTTCATCAATTTCTTTTTCTTTTTTCTTTTCTAAATTATTTAATTTTTCATCAATTTCTTTTTCTTTTTTCTTTTCTAAATTATTTAATTTTTCATCAATATTATCTAATTCTTCTTGTTTTTCTTTTAATTTTTCATCAATATCTTTACCGCTTGCTTTTTTATTTAAGTAATATATTCCAATAATTAATAATGGTATCCCAAAGAATATACCATATATGGATATTGTTAACAATAAACCTATAATAGATATGATCAATCCTTTATTTTCTTTAATACTCATCTAACAATCCCCATTATTTTTTATTCTTTAGTAAATGATTTCATTATATAATTCTCATTATTTACTTTCAACCATTCCCTCTTTTTAGATTTCTTTTTATGTGTATCTGATTTCATTACTGCATTAGCTAAAAAGTCGGTAGCTGCAGAATTCATTTCTAAAGTTTCATTTAATACATCTTTAATTATAATAACATTAATCATATTTTTCATCAAGTATGGGTTGAGTATTTGCTTCAAGATTAACGATTCTACTATTAGTGGAATCGTTTTGAATTTTATGTTTTCTTGTAATTATTATTGTTTGGAGTTAATATAAATGTTTTGTTTCTATTCATGAAATAAATGTCTAAAAGAGTGTTTGTTCAGAGAAACAAAGAGGATATTAAATATTATTCACAGTCTAAAAATGAAACACAGTGTGTTTTGAATTTTAGTGTTTAATTTGTTTTGGGAAATAGTAAGTTATTGTTCATTTTAGGCAGGAATATTTTTTTTATTCTTTTTTTGTTAATGCAAAAGGAGGTGAAAAACATTGAAATAATAATCATAATGCAATTAATACTCGAAATTATCGGAGTAATAATTGCATACAAAAACTACAAGAAGTAGGAGAATTATCTCTCCTACTATAAAATTTTATCATTATTAATATTTAAATTATGTGGAGGAAAAAAACAAGATGATACTAACAATAATAAACCTAATATTACTAATAATATTAGCTATAATATACCTCAACAGAGGCAAAAAACAAACAATTGCAATTATATTATTTGTAGTTGCAATAATTTTAAACATAATCGGGATTATCATATAATCCTGATTAACCAATTTTATTAAAGAAGGTGAATAAAGATGACAGATTACACTAGCATAAGAATAAAAAAAGAAATAGCTGAAAAAATACAATTAATAAAAATACAAAACAACTGCAAATCAATAAACGAAACACTAGAACAACTAATACCAAAAACAGTAAATGAAAATTATGAATTTATAAAAGAACAACCAATATTCACAATAAATAATACTCCTGTAACATTCACAGACCTAAAAAACAATAATACAGGTAAAACATGGGGTGATGAAAAACAAAACGCAACAATAGTATTTAAAGACAATCAAGGAGCATTCATAAGATTTAATGATGGAGATGAAGTATTCTTAGAATACTACCACTTCATCTAAAAACATTTTTTTTATTTCTATACTATTTTAAACAGGTCTTGAAGTGACTACAAATTGTAGCCAGTTAAGTTTATTTTAAACAAAAGCAAGATTCAACTCAGGAAGATCAACATTATTCACATGACTTTCAAGTAAACTATTACTAACAGTCTTATTACATATAACAACAACAATTAAAGTATTTAACTCAATCAACTTAGAAGTAACCTTAATACTAACATTAATCCTCTTAATATTCATTAAACTACTTTTATCAAAACCAAACAACTTAGAAGCATTTAAAAACTCAAAAGCACAAGGAACACCATCACAGTCAAAATCAACAATAACATCATCAGTTAACTCTAAAGAATAATCATAATCATAATCATAATCCTCTGTATAATACAACATTAAAGCATCACATTCATAATCATAATTTTTATTTAAAGGTTTACCTGTACTCATTTTCTCCAATCCTCCTACTAGATTTAGCCTCATATGTAGTTATTATTTTCAAAGATTTAAAATCATTAATAAGAATAATATTTAAATTAATAAATCTTCAAAATCATTTTCAGTGAAATTATCATCTTTTTCTTCAATATTTCGTAATCTTTTATCAATATCTTGAATAAATTTCTCATAATTTTCTATTTTCTCATCTTTTTCAACAATTTCTGTTTCCAATTCTATATACTCTGGAGATTTAATATCCAGATTATTAACATCAAGATTAATTGTAATTGCATCCATATGTTGAATATATTTTTCCCGTAATTTGTCTGGATCTTCTAAAAAATAAGCAGTATGTGTTGGATCTTTACCCCTACCTTGCAAGGCATCAATTTCTTCAAGGCTCATTCCATCATTATACAATCTACTAGCATGAAACTTACGCAACATGTGGCTTTTAAATCTATTATGTGCACCAACTTTACCAAGATTTAATCTAGTGTTAATTCTTGCAAAATGTCTTTCAAAATATGATTTATTAGATTTGAATAATTTATCCTCTGGTGATAAATTTTCTCTAGTTAGTAAATAATTAATAATCTCAGTATTTGCTTCAGTACTGCAAAATGTGAAGTAAGTTTTATTTGTTTTTTGTCTTGGTAAAAAGAATGTTGGGATTATGTCTTTATCATACATTAATGATATTGCTTTAGAAATATCATTTGTATTATGATATTGTTTTGTAGCATTTAAATAATCAGCTATTGTTAAATTTAATGTTTCAGTACGTGCACATCCACTGCTACTCATGAAGAGTATGATTGCTCTCATTAATGGATTTGCTATTTTTAAAGATTGTTTTATTATTTTTTTATCTGGAAAATCTTTAAAGTTAATAGGGTGTGATTGTTGAATATTTTTTTTATTTAATGTGGGTAAGTTTAAAACTTCTATTTCATAATGTGTGTAGAATGTTTTGATTAGTGCGAATTTGTGTTCTGCTGTTTTTTGAACGTAATTGTCATATACGTAGTTTCTGAAGTTTAATAGTCTTTTTTTGAGTTTACGGTGTTTCCATCTTATGCCGTTTTCTTCTTCTTGTTCTGCTTCAATTAATAATTCATGTAGTGTTTTTTCATTGAACTCTGAATAAATTTTCAAGGCGATTTTGTATTGTTCTTCAGTACTTTTTTTTAATCGCCTTGTTTTTGAAAATTCTTTTAGGATTTCTGCATTGTTTTTCATAGTCATTCTTTTTATCTCTCTAGTTTTATATGTTGATAGAAAGAGCAAATAAAAAGTTATACTATAATGTATATTACAATGAATTTATAGCTTCTGTAATTAATTGAATAGTTGATTCAACATCTTTCATACTACAAACACTTACAGTAGTATGAATGTATCTAGTTGGAACTGATAAAACTCCAGTTGGAATTCCTTCCCTTGTTAAGTGAATAGCTGTACCATCAGTTGTTCCACCGTCACTTACTTCTAATTGGTAATCAATTTCATTTTCATCACCTGTTTTAATAAGCAAGTCTTTAACTGATTGTTGAGTAAGGATTCCACGTCCGCTTGCATCAGCTAAAATTATAGATGGACCTTTACCCATTACTACTGGTGCTTCTTCAGGTTTAATTCCTGGGTGATCACCAGACAAGGTAACATCTAGAGCAATAGCCATATCAGGATTTAATTTAAATGCAGCAGTTTTAGCTCCTTTAAGGCCTACTTCTTCTTGTACAGTACCTACACCATAAACAGTAGCTCTTGTATTTACTCTTTTTAAAACTTCCATCATTACATAACATCCAACACGATTATCTAATGCTTTACCCATGATTAAATCATTTGGATATTCTTCAAACCAAGCTCTGAAGCTTATTTTATCTCCAATACGAATCATTTTTTCTGCATCTTCTTGGTCTTTTGCACCAATATCAATAAACATGTCATCTGCTTTTATAACTTTGTTTCTTTCTTCAGGTTTTGTAACATGAGGCGGTTTTGAGCCAATAACCCCCGGGACATCTTCTCCAATACTACTGTGAATAATTACAGACTGATTCATTAACATTTGGTCATTAATTCCACCAATTACTGAAAATTTAATATATCCTTTTTCATCGATATATCTAACCATTAATCCAATTTCATCCATGTGAGAAGCTAACATGACAGTAGGTGCTTTTTTTTCACCTTTTTTAGTAGCTATTACGTTTCCCATACTATCTTCTTCAATAGAAGTAGCAACATCTTTTAATTCTCTTTTAATAATGTTAGCTATTTTTTCTTCAGATCCAGAAACACCTGGAGTTAAAGAAAGCTCTTTCATTAGTTCCATCATATCACCATTTAAATAATGTATTTTTCATGCTATAAATAGTTTAAAAGAAGATTTACTTCTTATTTGTTAAAGCTTTAAATCCAATTGTAGTAGTACTGTATTTAGTTCCAGCGGCTTTAATAACATCTTGGATTTTAGATGTAAGATAAGATTCAGGTCTCCAAGGTGCATCTTTATCTTCACCAACAACAGAAACTTCATCAACAATATCATTTTCAAGTAAGTATACTAAAATAGCTGATACTACTCCTCCATCTTGTCCCATAATTGAATCTGCTTTTACAGAGTAAATTTCAAGGTAATCACCTAATGGGTGTTCATCAATATCTTCTGGATATATTACATCACTAATAAATGTTCTAGGACATGCAAAGTAACATGCATGACAGTCTTGCTCACATTCTGTTACAGATACTGGTTTTCTATTGTTTATTTGAATAGCATCAATTGGACATACATATTCACAAGCACCACACAACACACAAGAACCTACACTGATTACATCATTTTCTAAGTTGTTAAATTGACATTTATTACATTCATCACAGAATTCTTCTTCAGATACAATTCTTTTTGATAAAACCGGTCTTCCAATAGCTTCTCTTTTCTTATAAGTTTTTGTATTTTTATTAATTTTTTGATTAGCTATTCTTTCAAGTAATTTTTGACCTTTTGGAGAAATCGGTTCAGCCTCAATGTATCCACCAGCTATACATGCATCAATTATCTGTTTACCTTTGTTAGTTCTTACAATAACAGTTGACTGGTATTTTGGAGAACCGACTGATCCAACAGATATATCTGAAACATCAGCAGTATAATCAGTACAAATATGGCAATTTTTACGAGTAAATGGTTCGGTTTCAGCTATTGGTATTTTAAATACATTACCATCTATTAAGTATGCAACAAATTGACCTTTTTCTATTCTAAATTCTTTAACTTCAAATAACTCAATATTTTGTGATTTTAAATACCTTTTAAGGTATTGATATGAGAAGTTTTCCATACAAAATAAACCTATTTTAACATCAATAGGAGATCCACCAGTTTTTTCTTCATATTTATTAATTTTTGTAGCAGCTAAAATCTGGCAAGGAGTACCTACCATAGCTGTTTTTTTATTACCCATATTTTCACCTCTTGTGCTAACATAATTATATTAATATAATATATATACCTAATATCATTTAAAGTTTTTTATCAAAATAAACAAAACCAACCAAAAGAAACTAAAAAGAAAAATTTGTTTAAATAAACCAATTTATATCAAATAAAACTATACAAAAACATGATGACAACATCAAATATTGAAAAACATTTAAACAACACATTTAAATATATTAATAAAACAAAGGTGAGATTATGAATACAATTACAAAAATAGCTAAAATCTATTTTAGTCCCTCACACACAACAAGGAAAATAATAGATGAAATAGCTAATAATTTTGAAGGAACACAGGAAGAATACGATTTATCAAACATAGCTACTGGAAATAATCCTAAAGAGTTTAGTGATGATACATTAGTACTTGTAGGAATACCTATTTTTGCTGGAAGACTTCCAAAAATAGCTCGTGACAAATTAATTAAATTTAAAGGAGCAAATGTCCCGGCAATAGCTATTGTAAACTACGGAAATGCAAATATTGGAGATGCACTACTTGAATTAAATGACATATTAAAAGAAAATGGATTTAAAATCCTAGGAACAGCTGCAACTGTTAGTCAACACTCAATAATTACAGATATTGCTAGCGGAAGGCCTGACAACCAAGATTTAGAAAAACTTAATGAATTTATAGAAAAATGCAAAGAAAAATTAGAATCAGGAGAATTTAATGAGATTGCAGTTCCTGGAAATAAACCATACAGCGATTATAAAAAAGTAGCTTTAACTCCAATATGTGATGAATCATTATGCACTTATTGCTACGAATGTATCTCAGTTTGTCCACAACAGGCCATTTCTGATATGGATCCTGTTGAGACAGATGAAACACTTTGTGATGCCTGTACTGCCTGTATTTATATCTGTCCAGAAAATGCCAGATACTTTAGCGGAGATTTATTTGAAGGTATGAAAGAAAAATTCTTAGCTAATTTCACAAAAAGAAAAGAACCAGAATTTTATTTATAGGGAAAATAGTTTACCTATTTTCTTAAATCCTATTTTTTGCAACATTTCTTACATATTCATTTTCATCATTTGTGGCAACTTCTTTTAAAACTTTTTTATTGGAAATATTTTTAACCGCTGCTTCACGAACTCTCCATGAAGGTTCATTTTCAATTAATTTAATTAGAGGTTTTTGTGTTTTTATTTTAGAAACAGCTCTTACAGACAATTCTTCTGCAATATTAGCCTCATAAACTTTAAGTAAAATATCTTCATCATCAATTTTGTTTAATGCTTTTAGTGAAAATTCTATATCGTTATTTTCTTTAATTATTTCAATTAGGATTTTAATATCATAAATAAAATCTAGAGTTTCTTTTCTAACTTCTATTAATTTAGCTTCATGTAAAATTTGAATAAAAGATTTTTCACTTGCAATATGTTCAATAGCTGCATCTGCTGTTTCTTTAAAAGGAGTGTTTATAGCTATTTTAACAAATAAATTTTCACTTGTTAAATTAGGATTATTAATAGCATGTGCCCTTACAAAGGAATCCTCATCCTCAAGAGCTATTTCAACTAATGTTTCCTGAGATGTGAGTTTTTTAACTGCACTTTGACGAGCTAATCTATCCTGTTCACTTTTAGCTATTTTAGTTAAAATTTCTTCATTAGTAAGTTTTTTAATAGCTTCTGTTCTGACAATAGTGTCCTTATCATTAAGAGCTATTTTTTCAAGTAAATCCTCACTATCAAGTCTTTTTACTAAATCCAGGCGAATATCTGATGTTTGAGAAGTAAGTGCAATATTTTCCAATAATTTAGGATTTTCAATTTTACCTAAAAGAAGATTTCTCACTTTAGTATTTTCTTCATCTTTAGCTATTTTAACTAAAACCTCTTCATCATCAATCTTATTTATCGCAGCTATTCTTACTCCATCATCCCTATCTTCAATAGCTATTTTTTCAAGGGCTTCACCATTATCAAAGTTATCTTTGTTTACAGCTCTTTTTCTAATTTCATTATCTTTTGCTTCAGATGCAATAACTTCCAAGAACTCAGAATTATTAATTTTTTCTAAAGCAGATTTCCTGAATTTTTTATCAACAGCATTAATAGCTATATCCTTTAAGGTTTCTTCATCTTCAATTTTTTCAAAGATTTCATTTACATGTTTGTTCTTTTTTTGATTAATAACAATTTCAGCTATTGATTTGTTGTTTTCACCTAATCTTTCATAAGCAAAGCTTCTAACATCATAAAATTCAGCATTTTCAGCCGCATCCCATAAAAGATCCTCGTCCTGTATTTTATTTGCAGCTATTAATCTTATTGCTCTATCTGTTACATGTTTAGCTATATCTAATGCTACATACTGATTTGTAATTGCATCTGTAGCTTGTGCTCTTTTATGTCTGTTTTTACTATGAATAGCTATTTTTTTTAGAGCTAATTGGGATTCTTCAATATCTGGGTTTTCATCAATTTCTTTTCTTTTTCGCTCAACCTTTTTTACCTTTTTATTAGCATCTTTGTTCTTTTTAAATCTATCAAAAAATCCCATTATAATTCCTCGAAATATTATTTCACTTAAAATATTATGTTACATAGTATATAAATATAAAATTATTTAATTACCAACTATATCCCACGGTCCATTAAATGTGGACTGAAGTCATATACTTGTTTGTCTGTTTTATTTAAACGGAGTGTACTTACAAAAACAGTTGGATTGACTAATTCATATTCATCTGGCTGAGTGTTGAATTTATTTCCATACTGTACCCTAGCATTGGAACAAATCAAATCATATAATTCTCCAAGTTCTATAATTTCATGTACTGGTTTATTTATATTTTCATTATAAATTACTCCATTTATTCTACTTAAATCATGAGCATTATTGGTTAAAATTATTGTTCTGTCTGATTCTTCAATTATTACATGAGGAATTGTATATTTACCACCGAACCCGACATTTTTGAGTTTTGGTATGTTTAATTGATTGCATCTTTCTGAAATAAGGTTTTTAAAAAAGTGAAATCCAATTATATCCCCATTTGTTAGTTCCCCATATTTATGAAATATTCTTAAGGTGTTATAGAGCACATCTCCAGAATATTTATTATTAATATAATAATTTAATGCCATTCTTAATGAAGGATTTTCCAATATTTCCTTTTCAATATCTTCAGATACATTAAGGGCCTTTTTTAATAATTCGTCATTTTCTACTGCTACAATATAATCTGCAGGTCCTAATGGCACAACTACTTCAAATTTAGCAAATAGGTATAAAATATCTAACTGGTTTAATGTTATTTCTTTACCTGCGATTTTTATGATTACTTTTAATAGATTTTCTGTGATTATTTGTTCTTTTTTATTGTTGTATATTATCAGATGCTTTTTATATCTGCTAAAGGTTATTCCGTTTTCTTTTAATTCTTTTATTTTTGGTTCTGTTGTTCGTTTGCCATGTGTATTTAGGCGGTTATCTATCCAATTCATTGTTTTCCCCCATATTTTGTATAAAATTCTTAACTATCATTTACAATATCATACATCTTCATCAAAAAGCTAGCTAGTGAAACAATATCCTGTCTGTTGTGTTCTATAATCGGAACTATTGGCCCAATATTTTGTTTGCTCAAGTATGTTTGATAATAACCTGGAATGTATTTTCCTGGAACATCATCCTCCCTTTCAATTCCAAAAATCTCTTTTTCAATTGTTTGGAGCTGACAATTAGGTAAGCTATCTTTCCATAAATTTCTTGCAAAATTAAGTAAATCAAGATGTGGTAAATCTAGATTAGGATTTATTCTATGATAGCTACACCTATTTCTAATAAACGGAACATCAAACATCGCCCCATTAAAAGTTACATGAATAGAATCCTCATCTAAATGTGAAAGATAAGCTTCCAAAACTGCAGGTTCTTCATAAATATCTCTTAAGAAATATTGTGAAGAGGTTATTTTATTGTTTTTAATTTCAGCTACCCCAATTAGAATAACTGGCACATTTGATAAACCTAATGTTTCTATATCCATGAATTTAAAGTTTTCAACATCAGGAATACTTGCGCACTTAATTAAATTGTCCCTACATTCTTTCCCATATTTATTTTCGTTTAATAACTTTAAAACATCCTTAAAAGACATATCCTCAATATTAGCTACAAATTTGTCTGCATAAGATCCATATCTATCATGTGAAGTAAGTGATTCAATAGTCTCATAACCTGTATTTTTTAGTTTTTGTTCTGTTTTAACACCTATTTTTGGAAGTAATTTAAGATTATGATTCATTTGTTGTTTAAAATTATTTTCAGCTAATTTAAAGTTTATTTTTTCACTTTCTGTTATACATAATGTTTCACCAGCATCAGTGTCAATAATTTTACTTCCACTAATGTCTGATAACTTTTTATTTTCATATTTAGCTAGTAGATTTTCCTCTAATGCTTTAAAATAAGATGGTGAATTTTTTCTAGCTTTATCTTTAGCTTCTTTTGAGGGATTATCAGAAGATATTGAATTTGACAATATTGCTTCTAATAAATACCGTTCATGTTCTTCTCGTTGTGTCATTTACATTAATTTAGTTGTTTATTCTATATATTATTAATTAAAAT
>CAVDAS010000024.1:0-18156 GCA_963606955.1 Bacteroidaceae bacterium | reverse complement strand
TTACCATTAACATCTTTAACAGTAGCTATAATTTCAGTTAACTCCTGAACTTTAGGCAGTGGATTATTTAAAGTAATTGTAGTATTTAAAAGTGTTTTAAGTTCAACATTTCTCAAAACAGATACAGTATTATAATTATCGTTAGTAAATGTTACATTAACTACATAATCACCATAAGTTAAGTCTTTAAAAGTATAATTAAGACTTCCATTAATGTAATTTAATGTGTAAGGTGTATTATTTAATAAAACTGTTAAAGATCCATTAATTTTATCAGATAAATTAACTTTTAGTGTTATATCTCTGAAATCAGTATCAATAGCTACATCCATTGTAATATTCTTTTTAGCTACTTTAAAACTAGTAAAGTTAGCTGCTGAATTATACTTATCACTACCAGCGTAAGATACATTGACTAAATATTCATCAGCATCTAAAATATCTGGAATTACAAATTTAGAATTATTATAAACTGTGTAATTCTTCTTATTAACTGTTAAAACAATTTTATCAATAATATCGAAAGAAATATTAGCTACTGGATTTTCACCATAAATAATATCTTCAACACTAATAGCTAGTTTAACATCCCATTTAGTTACATTAACTGTTTTTTGAATGCCTGATTCTTTATATAATGTATTATTTTGATAATTAGCTGAAATTAAATAATCACCAGCCTTATCAAAGCTTACATTAACCTTAGCAACACCATTAACAACACTACTATTATACTTTTCACCATTAACAGTAAAAACAACCTCCCCAATGTTAACTAAATTACCATTAACATCCTTAACAGTAGCTACAATCTCACCAGATTCCTGAACCTTGAAAGTAGGATTATTTAAAGTAATTGTAGTATCTAAAAGTGTTTTAAGCTCAACATTTCTCAAAACAGATACTGTATTGTAATTATTCCTTGCAAATGTTACATTAACTACATAATCACCATAAGATAAGTCTTTAAATCTATATATACAAGAACCATTAACATAACTTAAAGTATAAGACACATTATTTAGTGAAACTGTTAAAAATCCATTAAGTTTTTCAGATAAGTTAACATTTAATATTATATCTCTGAAATCAGTATCAATAGCTACATCCATTGTAATATCTTTTTTATTAACAGCAAAATTGGTTTGATTGATCACAGAATTATACTTATCACTACCGCCGTAAGATACATTAACCAAATATTCACCAGCATTTAAAATATCCTGAACCGTGAATTCAGTATTATTAGCTATATTAACTGTGTAATTTTTATTATTGATTCTTAAAACAAATTCACCATACACATTAGAAGAAATTAAAACAACTGGATTTTCACCATAAACAATATCCTCAACACTAATAGCTAGTTCAACATCCCATTTAGTTACATTAACTGTTTTTTGAGTGGTGGATTTAAAGTATAATGCATTTTCTTGGTAAATAGCTGAAATTACATATTCTCCTGATTTATTAAAGGTTATATTAACTTTTGCAATACCGCCAGCAACATCACTACGATACTCATTACCATCAATATTAAAGATAACTTCACCCATATCAATTAAATTACCGTCAACATCCATAACAGTAGCTATTATTTCATTTAACTCTTGAACTTTTGAATCTGAAACATTTAAAGTGATTAAGCTTTCTTGTTTATCTGCAATTGTAAATGCTTTAAGACAGGCGACCATAGGATTAGTAGTTTGGTAGCTGTATAAATCTATCCAGTTTTTACCATCATAACTAAAGTATGATACTCCTGGAGATGAATAAAATCTAGTTATATAATTATTTACTGAAACAGGAACAAGTGAATATCCATTTTGAGGATTTGAAAGTTTTATAACTATTTTAAATGTATCACCAGCCATTACTGAAACATATTCATTTAACGGAATAGTGTAATACCCACCACCTTCGTGTTTACCATTTTGTGTGAGTTTTAATATATCATTTACATAAACAGATATTTCATAGTCTGCAGTTGTGTTAAAGTATGTTGAAATAGCTGCAATTAATTCATCACCTGTTGCATTGAAACTATTTTGATACCAAACAGCATTATTATAAGTTAATATATAATTTGTTCTTCCTGCAACATCATACTGGTAATTTTTGGTGTATCTTACAGTATCATTTAAAATAAAGGTAAATGCAGCATCATAATCACCTACAGCAAATAAATTTTTATCATAATAAGATATATAGAAATAACCATTATCCCCCCATGTTGATCCCCAGCTGTTTTTAACAATAAATGCACCATCACCTTCCGGTTTTTGTCTGAAATTATTTTTTGAGAAATTATCATCCCATCCAACTATAGTAATTGCATGGTTTCCACCTAAAACAGATGGGCAATAATAACTGTTGTATATATAGTTATAATAGCTATTATCATGATAATATGAAGCATATATTGCACCGTATTTTAAAATAGCTTCTTTTATAGCATTATTATCTGTGTAATTATTTCTGGCAGGTAAAACATACATATTTTGAATATGTATTTCACTGTCTAAAATTGGAGATAATGTGCTTAAATCATCAAATGAATCTAGGGTTGCGTTAACAGGACCTAACCAACTAGCTAAATAGCCCATTGACATTTCCATATATCCTCCATAATTGGTTTCTCTCGTCCAACCATAAGCAGAATACATTTCAATTAGATTTTTCATATTTTCTACAGAGAAATTAAATGTTTTATTACTTGCTTTTAAAATGCAACTTTCAAGTGATGCAAGTGATGCAAATGCCCAGCAGTTACCTGTGCTTTCCTGATTTTTAACATCAGTTACATAACCTTCATCAACTAAACTGTACCTGGCAGGTAAGGTACCGTTAAATGAAGAATTATAAACAAATAATGAGTAATTATCATTACTTGATACAATTGGGCTAAAATTTTCCTGATTTAAGATATCTGGATTAGAACTAGCTTTATTGTCCTCAAAATTAACACCATTGAGAGTTAATGTAGGATTTGCATTAGAAAATATTGCTCCTCCAATTCCAGATGCTTCATTTAAAATAAAATTAGAATCTTTAATATCTAAAGTAGTACAATTATCAACAAAGAATGCTCCACCGTTTAAGGCACTGTTAGAGGTAAAATTAGAAGAAGTAAGCTTTACATAGCCATACATTTTATATATTGCTCCACCTTCATAGCCAGCAGAGTTATTTGTAAAATTACTATATGAAATTATCATATCTGAGTTTAAACTACAGATAGCTCCTCCAAAGTTTGCCGAACAATTAATAAATGTACTATTTTTAATTCTTAAATCAGAATACAAGGAATAAATAGCTCCACCGGCATCGTCCTCAGATTTGGAATTTTCAAAAGTAGTGTTTGTAATATATATTCTGGAATCTCCTTCAGCAAGTATTGAACCACCAAAGCCCTGTGCTGTGTTATTAATGAATCTAGAATTATAACTGAACAGCTCACCGCAATATACATAAATAGCCCCACCGTACATTGCAGTGTTTCCTATAAAAGTACAGTTAAATAACCTGGTTACAGGTGTAGCTGCTATAGATCCTGAATTTAGAGTATAATAATTATAAATAGCTCCACCATAAGTATTACCATAATATGAGTAATCACTAGCTATTCCATTTTTAAATATTACATTAGTAGCATTAACAGTACCATAATTCCTAATAGATAGATGATTTATGGTTAAATCTTTTAGAGTTAAATTAGAATCAACTGACACATCTATACCAGTTCCACCCCATCTATAGTTAAGTATAGTATTTTCCGGATTTTGCCCTATTAAAGTTACAGAATAGGACAGATACTGATAATCTAAATTATAAGTACCTTCTGCAATATAAGCAGTAGAATTAGCCCTTAATTTAGAAAAATCTAAATTTTTATATGGATTTTCTTTTGTTCCATTTCCGTCAGAACTTACAGATGCATTAAAATATATATTATCCCCGGTATCATCTGTAGAAACTAAACTATCATCAATTATTGAATTATCCGCACTAGACTGATTATTATCAATAACATCACTAGCAAAAGTAATTGGGACAATAATTAATAATAGAAAAAGCATTAAAATTAACTTATTAACATTTTTAAACAATTTCTATTTCCCCCATCAATAAAACACATAATTATTCATATGATTTATAGATATAAATAGATTTGTACAATGATTTTAGGGAAAAATAAGCATATTTAGAAAAAAAAGAAAAGAAAGGTTTTATTTAAAAAACCTTATTTGATTTTAATTGTATTTCCAGTTTCAAAGCCATTGTAAATAGATGAAATAATGTATTGACCTCTCATTAAATTAATAGTTAAGGATGCAATACCGTCATCACCACTAACTCTATTATAAAATACTCCATTTACATTAAATGTAACATTTTGATTAGCTAATGGATTACCCATACCATCTACGACTTTTGCCATGAATTTAGAACCATCATTATAGTTCATTTCTAAATCACTAGTTTGTAATGTTGGTAATACTGTAACATTGTTTCCAACTTCGTATTGACCGTACATTGTAGTAATTACATACTTTCCAGGTCTTAAATTAATACCTAAACTAGCTATACCATTTGAATCAGTTTCTCTGTAGTAATATACACCATTGATGTTAAATGTAACTAATGTTCCTTCAATTGGTGTTCCTTGACTATCTAAGACTTTAGCTGAGAATTTTGAATCATTCTGATAGTATTTAACTAAATCAGATGTTTCAATTTTAGATAAAACCTCAACAGTATTTCCTACCTGTTCACCAGTGACTAAGTTAAGAGTAGTTATAACGTAAAATCCAGGATCTAAATTAATAGTTAATTTAGCTATTCCATCAGTATTAGAAGTTCTATTGTAGAAAACACCATTGATATTGAATCTAACAGTATTATTAGCTATTGGATTTCCATTGAAGTCTAAGACAGTTGCATAGAACTGTGTACCATTTCTATAGTATTTAGTTATATTTTTACCAATAATTGTTGATAAAATAGATACTGTATTATTTATGCTGTCTCCAAAGTATTTTGAAGTTCCATTAAATTTAGTAACAACAGTATAATTTTTACTATCTAAATTAAGAGCCATAGAAGCAATACCTTCATCATTAGTTTGTCTGGTATACTCCTTACCATTTATTGTAATAGTTACACTCATATTAGCTAATGGGTTACCATAAATATCTTTTAGGCTAACTGCAAATCTTGTACCATTTTTATAATACATTACAACATCATTAGCTTCTAAAACTGTTTTAATAGAGTTTATTTCAACATTTTCAGATGCATTAACTGTTTCATAGTTATCTTTTGTGAAAACTACATTAACTGTGTAATTTCCATAAGTTAAGTTTTTAAACATGTATGAACCAGTACCATTGATGTAATTTAATGGATAAGATATATCATTTAAAAGAAGTGTTGCAGTTCCATTAAGTTTTTCAGATAAGTTAACATTTACTGATAGGTCTCTGTAATCTTTATCGATAGTTACATTCATAGTGATTTCTTTTTTAGCTACTGTGAAATTAACAGAATTAATAGCTTCATTATATTTTTCACTACCTATGTAAGATACAATAGCCTGATACTCATCAGCATCTAAAATTTCAGGAATTGTAAATGTAGCTGAACCGTTAATAACTTTAATAGGATAATTTTTGTTATTAATTCTTAAAGTAACATTATCTGTTATGTTAATTCCAAATACAGTTGCCAAATTAATATTAGCTATTGTGTTTTCACCATAAATAATATTATTAACATCAATAGTTAAATTAACATCAGCTTTAGTTACACTAACATTTTTTTGAGTACTGGATGCGTTATATAATCCATTAGCTACATAATTAGCTGAAATTAGACAATCTCCAATATTATCAAAAGTTATGTTAAGTTTTGCACTACCATTATCTACATCAACAGTATAATTACTTCCATTAACATTGAAAATAACCTTACCAAGTTTAACTAAATTACCTCTACTGTCAACAACAGTAGCTATAATCTCAGTAACATCCTGAACTACAGGAGTAAGATTATTTAAAGTAATAGTTGTATTCTGTTTATCATTAATTGTAAATGCTTTAATACAGGCTACTTGTGAGTTGTATGTATGACTACCAGTAGAATATACATAATCATATAAATCAGTCCATGTTACACCATCATAACTGAAATAGGAAATTCCAGGATAATAATAACATCTGGTTGCTGAATAATTACTTGAAATACGACTTTCTGAAATAGGAATAACTGCATATCCATTTTTAGGATTTGAAAGTTTTATAACTACTTTAAAGATATCTCCAAGAGTTACTGGAACATATTCATTTAATGGAATAGTGTAATATCCGGCATCTTCATGTTTACCTTCTTGAGTAAGTTGTAAAACATCATTTACATAAATAGAGATTTGATAATCAACAGTATCATTAAAGTATGTTGATACAGCTGCAATTACCTCATTACCAGTTGCATTAAAACTATTCTGATACCAAACAGTCTTTTTATCAGTTATTAAATAATCAGTCCTTCCTGCCATATCATATTGATAATTTTTAGTATATCTTACAGTATCATTTAAAATATAAGTAAATGCCTGATTATCAGCACCTACAGCAAGACAAACTTTATCATAGTAAGATATGTAGAAATAACCATCATTTCCCCATTCAGAGCCCCAACTGTTTTTAACAATAAATGCACCGTCACCAGCAGGCTTATAATAGAAATTATTTTTTGAATAATTATCATCCCAACCAACTATAGTAACTGCATGGTTTCCACTACCCGTATATGGATAATAATAACCGTATGTTTTAGAGTTATAATAGTTATCTGAATGATAATATGAAACATATATTGCACCATATTTTAAAATAGCCTCTTTTATAGCATTATTATCAGTATAGCTACTACGTGGAGGTAAAACATAGATATTTTGAATATGTATTTCACTATCAAAAACAGTAGATAAAGTACTCATATCATCATATATATCATAAGTTTCATTAACCGGACCTAACCAACTAGCTAAATAACCCATTGGCATTTCATCAAATCCACCATAATTAGCATCTATTTTCCAACCATAATCAGAATATACTGCAAGTAAGTTTTTCATATTTTCTTCAGAAAAATCAAATGTTTTATTACTTGCTTTTAAAATACAACTTTCAAGTGATGCAATTGCTGCAAATGCCCAACAATTACCTCCAGCTTGCTGATCTTTAACATCAGTTACATAACCGTCATCAACTAAACTGTATCTAGCAGGTAATGTACCATTAAATGCGGATTTATAAACAAATAATGAGTAATTATTACTACTTGATACAATAGGGCTGAAATTTGTTTGATTTAACATATTAGCATTGTAACTAGCTTTATTACCAGCAAATGTAACTCCATCAACGGTTAATTTAGGATTAGCATTAGAAAATATTGCTCCTCCAAATCCAGTTGCAGCATTGTATGTAAAATCAGAATTTTTAATTTCAAATGAAGTACAGTTATCACTAAACACTGCACCGCCATTTAGAGCAGCATTACCATTAAAATTAGATTTTGTAATAGTTCCAGAGCCATACATTTTATATATAACTCCCCCTTCATACCTAGCAAGATTATTTGTGAAATTAGTATATGAAACTACCATATCTGAATTTAAACTACAAATAGCTCCTCCAAAGTTTGCAGAACAATTATCAAAAATACTATTTTTAACTTCTAAATCAGTAGAAACCGTATAAATAGCTCCACCAGCATCATCTATAGAACGACAATTCTCAAAAGTAGTATCAGTAATAGATATTGAAGTACCACTTTCAGCAGCTATTGCTCCACCAAACCAATGTGCAGAATTATTAACAAAATTACAGTTTGAAATTATTAAACTCCCACTTGGTAAGTAAATAGCTCCCCCATACATTGCACTGTTATTCATAAAAGTACAATTAGACAATTTGTTTATAGGAGTGTAATAAGAATAATCACTTAAAGCATTATAAATAGCTCCCCCATAAACATTATTATAATCAGAGTTAAAACTATCACCAGCTACACCATTTTTAAATATTACATTAGTAGCCGTGAGAGTACCAAAGTTCTTAACAGTTATATGATCTAGAGTCAAATCTTTTAAGGTTAAATCATAACCAGATCCAACAGTAAAAGCAACACCATTAAACTTAATTATAGTATTTTGAGCACTTTGTCCTATAAGACTCATAGAAGAATATACTCCTTTTCTTGCGTCTAACTCATAAGTACCATCTGCAAAATAAGCAGTACAACCACTAGTTAATCTATTGTAATTTAAGTACTTATACGGACTATCTTGTGTTCCTTTACCATCAGTATCTGCAGATGCGTTAAAATAAATGTCATTAGAACCACTAACAACACCTGAAGCATCCTCACTACTTGAAATAACTCCCCCATCATCAATAACAGAGTATTGAATTCTATCATCACTGCTAATGACTGTCTGGTTATCAACATCATCACTAGCAAAAGTAGATGGAACAATTAGCAATAATAAGAAACATACCAAGAAAAGTACAATTGACTTATTAACAAATTTAACCAATTTTTGTTCCTCCAAAATTTAATTTAAGTAACATCGTATAAATCTTTATATAAAATAATTTTATACATTAATAGATTAGATTTACTAATATAAAAATACATATACCATTAATTTTAGGAAAAAGAACAGATATACACAAAAATAATACAAACAAAGTAAATAGCTTATTTAAAAAAATAGCGATTTGCTAACTGTTTCACCTAATAAAAATAAATATATTATAAAACAAACTAAAATTTAAATAACAAAGTTAAGGAATTTATTTATTATGCTATCTATTAATCAATGTTATTTAGATTTTGTTAAAAAAATCTTAAATCAAGGAAAAGAAACCTATAAAGACAGCAATCACCATTTAAAAGAAAGTTTAGGTAATTTTTACATAATTGATGACCCATTAAACTTAAAATTTGCAGCTAAATACCAGCATATGACTACTGATATGATGCTAAATGAAATCAAATCAGGAAAATATGATATTGAAGGATGTCCTATTAAAAGTGATGCATTATACGAATATGTTAAATCATTTGAAAACAGTGATGACCAGGGATTTGTATACACCTATCCAAACCGCATATTAGCTCATTTTGATGTAGACCAATTTGAAGTAATGAAAAAAAGAATGTTACATGCAATTGGAAGTAACCGTGCAGTAGCTGTTACTTATGACCCAAAATTAGACCAGGATAGGGAAGATATCCCATGTCTGCAATTCTTACAATGTATTGTCCGTAACAATGAATTAACAATCCACTGTTTATTTAGATCCAATGATATTTTTGGAGCATTTTATTCAAATATGTTTTTTATAGCATATATCGGAATTAAAATGAAAGAAGAACTTAACAAAGAATTACTTGGAGAAAAAATAAACTTCGGAGGAATCCATTACCATTCCACCAGTGGCCATATCTATAGTAATGATATGAAAGCTGCTAAAAAATTAATAGCTATTAATAAATAGCTAATTTTTAACTTTTTTAAATTAAAATCTTCATAATAGCAAAAATAGCTATATAAATAGCAAATACTACTGCACCAATAATCATTATCCATTTTCCATGTTTTCGGTAGAATTCATCATTAGCAGATGTTAAAAACAATATTAAACCAGCGATAATTCCAATTATTGGAGTTAAAAATGCTAAAAAATAACCAGCGAACAATAAAATCTTTTTTAATGAGTTACTCATTATTAACCACTTCTAAAAAAAAAGAAGAATCTAGATTTAAAAAAATCTAGATATAATTATCTGCTTTTTTCTCAAAGTATGCTTTTGGATGAGCACAAACAGGACATTTCTCAGGAGCTTCAGTTCCTTTGAAAACATGTCCGCAGTTTCCACAAATCCAGACGCTTTCTCCACTACTTACAAATACACTACCTTCTTCAACTTTTTTAAGTAAGATATCATAGCGTTCATTGTGTTCTTTTTCAATAGCTCCTACTGCATCAAATAAATAAGCTATTTCATCAAATCCTTCTTCTCTAGCTTCTTTTGCAAAGGTAGGGTACATACTACTCCATTCATGGTTTTCACCTTCTGCTGCATCTTTAAGATTAGCTGCAGTATCCTGAATACTTCCACCATGCAATAATTTAAACCAGATTTTAGCATGTTCTTTTTCATTGTGTGAAGTTTCTGTAAATATATTGGAAATTTGAACATATCCGTCTTTTTTTGCTTGACTTGCATAGTATTGGTACTTAGTATGTGCCTGTGACTCACCAGCGAAAGCTGCTTCCAAATTTTTTTGTGTTTTTGATCCTTTAAATTCCGCCATATAAAAAACCTCTTAACTATGGATTGACCCCATATATTTAATATATTTTTCGAAATGATTTTAAAAACAAATATCAATAACAAATTATATACATATTAATACACATTAAAACAAAAGTGAGGTGAAAATAAAAATGAGCAAATATTGTCCAAAATGCGGAAATGAATTACCTGATGATGCACAATTTTGTAATGAATGCGGATATTCTGTTTTAGTTGAAGATACTGCTGATGAAAAAGTAGATGAAACTCCAAAAGATGTAGATGAAATATTATTCAATGAAACACCTAGTGATTCTAAAAACAATAATGATACAGATTCTAAAATCTTTAGTGACAAAAAACCTTCATTTAGCCTTCCTAAAAATAAAATATTAATCCCTGTTGCTATTGTAGTTATTATAATCATAGGAATAGCTATTTTTAGTGGAGATTTATTTTACAATCCAGACAGCATATCCATGACAATTACTGATATTTCAGGATATAGTGGAGATACAGAGTATTACTACTATGTAAATGCTATTTTTAACCATCTTCCATCAAATACTGAAGGATACCTTTTAAAAACAACATATTATGATAGTAATGGAAATACACTAGCTACTACAACTGAAGGATTAAATATGGTTCAAAACAGCGAATATGCATCATCCTTTGGATATTACAACAGCCCAAATCAATTACCAATAGATTATGTTAATGTAGAAATAACTCACGACGGTAAAGTCATAAAAGAAGCTAAAGCTGATTTTGATCAAAATAAAGTAGATTTCTCTACAGACAATAACAATACTACCCAATCTTAAGAGAAATCTTTTAATTTTTTTCTTATTTTTTAAAACACCTATTTAAATTATATACTTGGTTTTATTAATCTCATATAATCATTTACTGATGAAAATATATTGTAATATCTGATTATTTCAAAAACCAATGAGAAAAATATATATAATACAATAAGTATATTATAAATCGTGATAAATATTAATAAACAATGCACAAGCTTCTAAATCCGGATTAAAACTTATAGAACACACAAAAGAAGATTTTGATTTAGCTATTAATTCAGGATTATATGCAGTATTTAACTTTATGAAATATGCACATCCATATCTTAAAGAATCAAAAGGTTCTGTAATTAACTTTGCATCTGGTGCTGGATTATTTGGAAGAGATGCACAATCATCCTATGCCGCTGCAAAAGAAGGAATCAGAGGTTTATCAAAAGTAGCTACAACAGAATGGGGTCCTGATGGAATTAACATCAATGTTGTATGTCCACTTGTAATGACTGCTCAATTAGAACAATGGAAGGAAGAATATCCTGAAGTTTATGAAAAAACAATACAAAGTATTCCATTACAAAGATTTGGTGACGCAGAAATAGATATTGGTGGAACTTGCTTATTTTTAGCATCTGAAGCTGCAAGCTACATCTCTGGAGAAACTATAACTCTCCAAGGCGGATCTGGTTTAAGACCTTAAAGAAAAGACTTATTTCTTTTCTTTTAAAACTTTTTTTACTTTAAAATAAAAAAGATGTTATCAATATTGATAACACTTAATTTATATTTACATTTTGAGTGTGAATTGGATCACCATTAATATCATTGTATACTTCAATTACAGCTCTTGTAGGCATTTCATTACCATAATAGAATGCATCAATAGAATAATTACCAGGATGAACATTACTTCCAGTGTATGCATATGATTCATATAATGTTAAATTATTGGAGTTATAAAAGCGAACTTTAACATCTAAGTAATCAAATTCTTTATCAACATTTAATGTTCCTTTTAAATCACCAGAAGTAGTACCATATTCATTAGATATAGATGCACTTAAATCACTGACAGATACAGAATCTGAAGCAGCCATATTATCCAAAATACCTAAACCTGCAGTTACAATTAAAAATAAAGCAATTACAATAATAGTTAAAACAGGAATTAAAACAAGCTTTTTATCTGTTACAATTTCCTCTTTAGTTTGTGTATATTCAACAATTGCTAAAACACCAGCAAGAATAAATATAACACAACCAATTACACCATAATATCCAATAGTTATAAAAAGACCAATACCAATAATTATATATTGAATTGCAGCTATTCTAATATCCATTTTAGAGATATAAACACCTAAAAGACCTAAAATAGATATAATTATTGCTAAAGAACCATAAAATACAAAATCAGGAACTAATCCAGATAAGCTAAAAACATTTAATCCTTCAATTATACCAATAATTACAGCTATAATAGCTACAATTGTAGAAATTGTTTTTAAATTTATAGTAATCTCCATGAAAAATCACCACACTACTTATTACTTATATCAGCCATAAGTAATATAGCTTTTTAAATGAAGTTTACTCTACTTCTATTTCAACAAAAATATTTCTTCCTTGTTCATTGAGAAATTCACTAACATCTTCCTCAAATTCCCCAATATAACTTAATTCATAAGGACTAACATTAGCATCATCATAAACGATGACAAAAGCACCCCATTTTTGATAATAGTATAATTTATTCTTTAAAATAGAAGTAGTCAATTGACAGCCTTCATCATCACCCTGAAACGGTAATTTAGTAAAGTACTCATGACTAAGATGTTGTTTAAAAGTACCTTCGAAAGGACATATATCAGCTATTTGATTTATTAAATCACAGTCCACCATATTTGCATGGTACTCATTATCATTAATGGTTATTTTAAATCTCATTATTATATAATATGTTTTATGAAATATTTAATACTATCCATTAAAAAAAGAAATTTGGTAGGTTAATTAAACATTCTTACCAAATTCAAAAGCCTGATTTAGGGCATCTTTATTATGGTTAATTTCACCTTCACTTTCTGCATTTAAACCATAAACAATACCTTTTTCAGATTCAACACCAATACATTTTAAAAATCCTCTTAACTCACAAACCGCAGAGTCTAACGAATCCTGATTGTCAGTAGCTGCTGAAAATAAGAAATAATAATCTTTATTAGCTAATTCTTTAGCTTTTGGAGTTAATCTGTCAATTATTGTTTTCATTTGCCCGCTAATTGTATTGAAGTAAATAGGACTTGAAAATACAATAACATCTGCATCTACCATATCTTCTAAAATCCCAGACATATCATCATGAATAACACATTCTCCAGAAGATACGCAACCTAAACAGCCTTTACAATAATTAATAAATCTCATTGGAAATGAAATTTTTTTAGCTGTATTGCCTGCCTCTTCTGCTCCTTTTTTAAATTCTTTAGCTAATATATCACTATTTCCACTTACACGAGGACTACCATGCAATATAACTACTTTTTTACTCATTATTTTCATCATCCATCTCTTTTTTATCTGAAATCTCAGTTTCTATGTTTGTTTCCCTAATACCGTTATTAATTTCATAAACATCACTATATAGTAAACCTACTGAGTATGCATTAAACATCCTCATAAAGTTCAACATGAAAAATCCAGCTATAATAATTCCTACATAAGGAATAAAAGTAATTCCTATCATGATTAAATAAAATAATACATTAACAAGACATATTAAAATAAACCATAAAAGAATTTTAAACCAGCCGATTTTTCCAATATCATGAAAAACTTCAGCAAAATCTAATCCTTCACTTAAACTATCATTAGCTACCATTCTTGCAATTGCCACATTAGTAAAAATTGACTGAATAACTAATACAATAATAGATACTACCAGTACAACTGAAACAGAAAATGTGAAACTAGACAATAAAGTATCTGGAATTGAAGTTGCATCTATATAACATCCAAGTATCTGTATTAATGTATTTATCAATCCACTTCCGGAAAACACAATAAGTAAAATAATAGTTGGAATGACTGCATAAACAATAGAAACAAAAAGATATTTGAAAAAATTTAAAATATCCTTACCTATCTCAAAATCAGGGATTTCTTCTTTAACATGCATCCCGTTTTTAATTATGGAAACAAAATAACCTGTAAGATATAGAGAAATTACAAATCCAATTAAACCAAATATAACAACTATAGTAAAATCATCAATTTCAAATGAATGTAAAATTAATCCTAACAATGTAAAAACAGATAAAACACCTAACATTGCAAATTTATTATAATCACATAAAGGATACATAAATGATTTTTTAAAATTTTCTTCTAAATCCATATTAATAACCTCTTAAAAAGTTATATAAACATATTTAATGTTTAAACTATATTAATTATAGCTATTAAAAAAAGAAATTGGAATTATATATTAGAATATAATAAACCAGCACATCTGTAATAAAATAAATATAAATAAGATATTACAATAAATGAAGCAATAACAGAACCAACAACTTGGATAATCATTGAAATTCCAATTCCTACAAGAATTAAAATAAATCCAACAATTACTAATGCAATTAACCATCCAATTGTCTTAGCTATTCCTATTTTTTTAAATCTTTGATAACTTTAGAAATATTAATTCCTTCAAATATATCTCTGTATTTAGATAGTCTAGCCATTCCAATTATTGGAAAATAATGCAAAAACAATAAAAAGTACAATAGCTACAATAATTGTAATTGTCATAGAAGTTAAAAACACATTTGAAAAGGAATAAACACCAGTTTTCAAATATACATTAGCTAAATCAAAAAAAAAGAAAAAGAAAAAATGGTTTAAATATTTGAATATAATAAACCAAGTGATCTGTATAAAATAAACATTAAATAAGTTGTAACTAAAAATGCAGAGATTAAAACACCAACATATGGAATTAATCCGATGAATGCTTCAACAATTAAGAATACACATGCAATTACAGCTAATAAAATTGCCCATCCAACAAATTTACCAACACCTATTCTTCCGATGTCACGAGCTGCATCAGGAATATTTAAACCTGCAGATAAACTATCATATTTAGCAAGTCTACCAATAGCTGCATAGAATAATAATGTGAAAATAATAAACACAATTACAGCTACAAGAGCAGTTATTATAGAAGAGGTTCCTAAAGAGTATAATAAGTTTTGTGGAATGTTAGCGGTTGTACCATTTTGAGCAATATAAGGTAAAACTTTAGAAACTTGATCAAATAATCCTGATGCTAAAGCTACAATAGATACAATTATTGAAGGGATTATGTAATATACAATAAGTAATATTATCATTTTTATTCCATCAATGAAATTTGTTTGAATATCTATAGTAGGAACTTCATCAGACATAATAATAGCATTTTTTACAATACTTAAACAGTATCCTGATACTAGGATACCAATTATGAAACCAATAATACGTAAAAGGCCGGTAAGTACTTCATTTCCAAAATTTACAAAACCTAATGAAGATACAAGTACTAAAACACCAAATACAACAAATTTAGGTATATCTGAAATCGGGTATCTAAAAGAATCGTTAAAAATATCTGTTAAACTCATCTTAAATGCCTCCTTTAAAAAATTAATTTTATTGAAATAAATACTCTAAACAAGAGTATATTATATCTATTAAATTCAAACTATTTAAAAATATTGTATAATGACTAAAAAAAGTCTTTAAAAAAAAGAAAAAAAATTATCTAATTAAAGATAATTAAATTTAGTTATCTACGCCAAAAGATTTTTTAAGTAAATCTACGTTTACATATCCTTCTTTGTAGACTTTACCAGTAGTTAAATCATTAATAACTACTTCTGCAGGAGCAAACATTCCTTTATCAATTTTATAGAAGTCGAATTCAGCTTCTTTAAAGACATCAAAGAATGGTTTACCATATCCGTCAGCTGCAGATGAAGGTAATTTAGCTGCAACATCAGCTATATCATCATTTTCATCAGATTCAACATAGTAGTAAGTTCTTCCACCAAATAAAACTGCATCATTTGTTTTACCCATAGCTTTAAGTCCATCAGGGTCAATTGGTGCAATAGGAGCAATACCTGCAGCATGTTTTACTTTAGTTACATCAAATTTAATAGCTTCTAACATTTTGTAAGTTCCATTTTCAACAACTCTTCCGGAAATTTGGATAGAACCAACAAGAGAAGAAGTAGGAGCTACAAGTAAATATACATCTTTAACATCAACACTACATTCATCAGCAATATATTGTGCAACATCTTCACCAGGTAATACATCAGCTTCTAAAGTTAAAATAGCTAAATCAGCTTCTGTGTCTTCATAATCAATTTCTTCATATGTTTCAGCTGGTTTTTTACAAATTGCTCTAGCTGGACCAGAACCAAGTGCAAAGAAATCTCCTACAGATACAGACCAACCTGCTTTTTGAGATCCTAAGGTAGAAATAGCTGGAGAATCAGTTTTAATTTTTACTGAAGGAAGAGCGAATTTTTCAGATAAATCTCCAGGAATAGAAATTCCAACATCAGCAAGACCACCAAGACAAACTTTAGTGTAGAGTTCACCTGCTTTGAAACTTCCATCAACATTTACACCACAATCAAGGATTGTAGCACCATTTGATAATTGACTAACAGCAATGTTTAATTCATCTTGTTTTTCAATCATTACATCTACGGTTTTTTTAGCTTCTAAGTTTACACTTACCATTATTTAACCTCATAATTTACTAAAATTAAATATATTTTTATTATTATTAATATTTATCTAAATGAATCTTAGATTCATCATATCTACTTTCAGACCTCTTATCCTCTTTTGGATAACCAATAGCTATTACTGAAAATGGAATAATATGGTCAGGAATATTAAAATACTCTCTTAGAGCTTTTACTCTATCTTCTTTTGGCCAGAAACCTAACCAAACTGCACCAAGTCCATCAACAACTGCCTGAAGCAATATGTTTTGTGTACAGGCTGACAAATCCTGTTGAATCATCGGTTTAACTACTCTAGACTTTTCAGTGTTTCCTAAAACAATGATTAATTTTTGAGCCCTGTCAGCTGGTTTTGCATATTCACTCATTTTAGAAACAGCTTTTAAATCCTCTCTATCAGATACAATGATAAATTCCCATGGCTGAGAGTTAAAAGCTGAAGGAGCTTGCATACCTGCTTTAATTAAATTTTTTACCTGGCCAATACTAACTTCCTCATCACTAAATTCCCTAACACTTCTTCTTTTAAATATTGGATTCATTATATCACCTTACTCATTAATTTACCCATTTCATCATTTTTAAAAGGATAATTCTGGCTATCCATCAGCATATGAATTTGATCTGCATAATTTATAGTAATATCTTCACTAGCTAATATATATTCTCCATTTCTTGTAATTGAAACTACAATACATCCTTTAGGAAATGGAATGTCCTTAATTTGCCTACCAACATATACCCAACCTGACGGAACCACATACTCAGATAAAATATGCTTTGAATGGTCTTTTATAAAATCATGATTGTTTTTAGCTATTAATCTTTCAAATAAAGACTCATAAATCGGCCTATTATTTAATAACATAGGAACACAGTATGCTATAATAGCTACTATTAACATAGCTACTAAAGATTGGGTAGACCCGCACATCTCTGAGAGTAAAACAACACCTGTAATAGGAGATCTTACAGTAGCTGCAAAAAAACCAGCCATTGAAATAACAATAAACTTGTATATTAAATATGCTTCAAGTCCGAAGACTGGAATTACAATAGAACCAAAAATAGCTCCTATAAATGCTCCTAAAACTAAAAGAGGTAAAAATATTCCTCCGGGAGTTCCTGCTGAAAAGGATACTACTGAAAACAAATATTTAGCTACAAATAAA
>CAVDAS010000023.1:0-18922 GCA_963606955.1 Bacteroidaceae bacterium | reverse complement strand
CTAATAATAATGTTGCATATAGTAGTGATGCTGGTTTTTATGATCAAAACGGTTATAGTATATTTGTTAATTGTAATTTAACCAGTAGTAAACATGTTATTTACGAAGATCCAAGTATGGGCCTCACCAGTGCTTTGACAATTACTAAAGGATTACTTATGATGCCTGCTATGGTTGGAGGTTTTGCTTTAGGTGCTGTAAGTGCAGGTGTTGGATGGGTTGTTGGTCTTGGTGTTTTAGTAGCTGGTGCTGATGTGGGTATTTATGGTTATTTAAATATGGTTAACCATGTTCCAGTTTCTGTGGGAAGTTATGTTCTTTATACTGGCCAAAAAGTTCTAGAGTACATAGGATGGGCAACAATGGGCTATGCAGTAGGGCAAGAATTCTATAATGCATGGCATCCTAATAATCCGGTACTTAATAATCCTGAGCCTGTTAATAATCATGGACCTGTTAATAATTTCGACCCTGTTAATAATGAGGCTCTTGTGATTAATAATCCTGGACCTGTTAATAATGAGGCTCTTGTGATTTTTGATCATGAGCCTGTTAATGGTGGTGGTCTTGAGGTTTATGATCCTTATCTTGCTAATAATCCAGTGCTTCAGGATGATGTTCTTGGTAGGCTTCCCCCTCTAGAGCCTTTTGAAGAAACCTATTTTAATAGGGGTGGATTTGTATACAGCCAAATAAAGGATTCTGAGGGTGCTGTTGAGGTATTTAGGTGGACGATGGATAAAACAAAATCATTTAATAGATTAGCACATTATGTAAATGGTAACCTAGTTGATAGTATTTATTGTTTAAATATGGGTATGTGTCCAAATCTAGATGTTCTAGATCATATTGTGAAAATTTGTGAGTTCTATCACATACCTTCTAATACTCCTCTTGTATTTCATCAGTATATTTCTATATTTGGTGGTGGTTTTAATCCTAGGATTCCATATGCTATGTATATAGTGGGTGGATAAAAACTTGTAATTTGGGGGATTAGAATGCCTAAAACCATTATTTGGTGGCGCTAATCCATCAAAATTACATGTGACCAGTTAGGTAAAACTCATTTTAACCCACACGATGATGAAAATTTGAGAATCTATTTTGGATTATGGCAATTCCTCTGCTACACAACAGAAACATCTGCATATGTCTATTATTAATAGAACAATGTTATGAATTAAAAACTACTCGCACTACTAAAAGAAAAACAGCCGATTAAAATATAGGACCCCTAACTAATAATGTAAAATCATAAAATTGTTTTAGCTACAATAGCTTGGCCTAATGAAACAGATCCGTCACCAGCACATGTATTTTTATGTTGGATGAAGTTATATCCATTTTCTTCAATATAATTTTTACAGGCAGTGGTTATTGCTTCGTTGTAAAAGACGCCTCCAGTAGCTCCAATGTCTAAAATGCCTTTTTTATCTGCACTTTCTATAGCTAATTGTCCAAGCCCACTAGCTATTGCATTTTGGGCAGCATTTGCAATATCTGCTTTATTTTCTCCTTTCTGATATAGTCTGACAACTTCACGAAGGATTTCACGGGTATTTAATACATTATTTTCAATTTCAAATGGAATTTCAATTTCATTTTTAGAATAGTATGCAGCAGATTCCAATTTCATTGAACATTCTCCTTCGTATGTTCTCTCGTTACATATTTCCAGTGCAGCGGATACAGAGTCAAGAACTCTTCCAGTACTTGTGGTTAAACCTACATTTATTCCTTTTTCTAATTGGCGATAAATATTTTTAATTTCCATTTCACCATATTTGAAATAATCCACATAGTTTTTAATTAATTCTTCATCATCAATAATACTTAAAAGCATTCTTATCGGATGTTTGGTTGCCATATCTCCGCCAGGCATTTTATGTTGCTGCAGGTGAGCCAGTCTTTCAAAATCACTTATATTTGTGTATAATATTTCTCCTCCCCAGCTTGTTTGATCACTACCATATCCTACGCCGTCTGCAGCTATTACAATCATTTCATCAAGGCCATAATCATTAGCTAGTGCAACACTATGGGCATGGTGGTGTTGTACACCTATTACATCACATCCAATTTCATCACTAAATTCATGAGCTAGTTTTGTTGTAAAGAAGTGCGGGTGTAAATCACATGCAATTGCATCAAAGTCATTTATTTTAGTGATCCTTTCCATATTTTTAATAGCTTCTTTCATGAAATTCAGAGTTTTTAATTTATTTGTATTTCCAATATGCTGGGATGGATAAACCATATTGTCTTTAGCTATTGCAAAAGTAACATCAAGTTCAGGACCTAAGGCAAGTACATTCAAATCATTGACTTCATAATTAATTTTATAAGGTTCTGGTGTATAACCTCGGGATCTGCGAATAAATGAGAGATTATCATTTCTAAATCTAATAACAGAATCATCACATCTGTTTAAAATCTCACGATTATGTATTAATGAATAATCTGAAACTCCATCTAAATTCAGAATCTCTGTATTTGTAATCATCATAGGCTCACCGGGACTGTTAGCTGAGGTCATTACATAAGTATCAATATCTCCTTCATCAAAAAGCAAATAATGCATTGGAGAATAAGGCAGCATTACTCCAATATTATGCAAGCCCGGTGCTAGGACTTCAGAGAACTTGTAATTGTCATTTTTCTTTAAAACTACAATTGGTCTTTTATTTGAGGTTATTGTAGCTATTTCATTTTCACTTAACTTGGCATAATTTTTAACACTAGCTAAATCTTTACTCATAACAGCAAAAGCCTGATTTGGACGGTTCAGACGTTTTCTTAACTCATTAATAGCTTTGTCGTTATATGCATCAACTACTAAGTGTGTTCCTCCGATTCCTTTAATAGCTATGATTTTACCTTCTTTTAATTTATCTGCAGCTATTTTAATGGGATTATCACTAACTATTTCATTTAAACCTTTATAAATTTTCATCTGAGGCCCGCAGTCACTACAGCAAATGGCCTCACCATGATAACGTCTGTTTAATGGCTCTTTGTATTCTTCAAGACACATATCACATAATGGAAACTCATCCATTGAGGTTCTGATTCTGTCATATGGAACACTTTCAATTACACTAAATCTTGGTCCGCAGTCAGTACATGCATTGAAAGGATATTTATAACGTCGGTCTTTAGGATTTCTAATTTCACCAAGACATTTATCACAAATAGCTATATCCGGTGGAATTACAGATACTCCCGAAAATTCATTTGAACTTTCAATTATTGTAAAATCATCATAATTCTTATTAGCTATATCCTCTATTTTCATAGACTCTATTTTAGCTATTGGCGGTAATTCACGAGGTAATCTCTCAATAAATAAGTCAATATTGTCCCCCTCAAGGATTATCTCAACTACATTTCCTAAATTTCTTACATAACCATTTAAATTTAAATCTTTTGCAAGTCTGTAAATATAAGGTCTAAATCCCACACCTTGAACAATTCCTTGAGTTAAAATCTTTTTTGCCATCATAGTCAATATATATTTAAATATAATTATTGTATAAAATAGTTATGATAATATGAGAGAAATTCTTGAAAAGTTAATCAATGAAGAAATTAGTATTGAAGAATGTGAAAGACTCTTAAAAGCAGATACTATTTTAGAATTTGATGAAGTAGCTAAATTTGACAAGTCACGCTCTTCAAGAACAGGTTTTCCAGAAGCAGTCTTTTCTCCAAGTAAGGATTACGAGGATCTTTTATTAATTGTTAAAAAATACTTCGAGGGGGATAATCCTGAAAATCTGATTATAACTAAATTATCCAGTAAAAGATATGAAAAATTAGCTAATGATTTAGATTTAGATGGATTTAAACTAGAATATAATAAAAGAGCTCAAATATTAGTTATTAAAAATAAGGAAGTTCCTAAAACATTAGCTAAGGTAGGTATTATAACTGCAGGAACTTCTGATATTAATATTGCAGAAGAAGCACGTGTAATTGTTGAAGAAGGTGGTTGTGAGGCAATTACTTCTTATGATATTGGAGTAGCTGGAATTCATAGATTATTCCCTCAAATAGCACACATGATTAAAGAAGGCGTAGAAGTATTAATTGTTTGTGCAGGAATGGAAGGAGCTCTGCCTTCTGTTGTAGCTGGTTTAGTTGATATTCCGGTTATAGCAGTTCCAACATCAATTGGCTATGGTGTAGGGGAAGGTGGAGTTGTAGCTCTAAATGCAATGCTTCAGTCATGTGCTCCAGGAATAGCTGTTGTAAATATTGATAATGGATTTGGTGCAGGTGTATTTGCCCTAACAATAGTTAAAAGGTAGATGAAATGATTTATGAAACATTCGATCCATCTAGACATGATACTAGAAAAGTAGCTAAATTAATGTATGATGTGGATTTTAGAACCTTTGATTTGCTTTTTAAAAATAGTGATAAGGCTATTTCAACTATTGAGAAAGAATTAAAAAAAGAAGAATCATTTGATGATACTAAAGTTCTTTTAGATGATGATAATAATGTTATTGGGCTGTTAGTATATTGGATTTCTAAAAAGCCTGCTTTTTATCATTGTTTAAAAACAACCAGTTTAAAATTACTTATTATAAATATTCTTGACTATTTTGTATTGTGTGATGTGGAAAAAGGGGATTTTCATGTTGCAGAATTAGCTATTGATGAGTCTCAAAGAGGAAAAGGACTTGGAACTAAAATTTTAAGTGATGTAATTAGCTATGCTAAAAAGAATAATCTAAAAAGAGTAACTCTTGATGCTGATTTTAGAAATACTGGAGCTAAAGCATTGTATGAAAGGTTAGGTTTTAGAGAATTTAATAAAAAAAGAGTTAAAATAAGAAGTTTTGAGAGAGGAATGCACAATATGGAACTTAAATTATAAATTTAATGTCTTCTGCGCGCAAATTCTTCAAATACTTCATCTATTTCTATTCCTTTGTAAACAAGAATAAGTAATGTGTGGAAGATTAAGTCAACAGATTCATAAACTAAATTTTCATCGTTTTTAGCTGCAAGTAATACTTCACCGCATTCTTCTGCTACTTTTTCAAGTATTTTGTCTTCTGCTTTTTTATCACTATCTTGCATTATTTTAGAAGTGTATGAGTCAATAGGATTGTCTCTTCTATCTTCTAAAACTTTATAAACTTCTCGAATAACTTCATCAGATGCCATTTAATCACTTTTTGCATTATCTTGTATACTTTCTGTAATAGCTATTAATGGATGTTTATCATCATCAATAATTTCAATATCTTCAAATGTTTTAATTCCTGCTTTATCTGCTGTTTTTTCTAGACCTAAACGGATATCTTTACCTAAATCAATAACATATGCATCAATTGTTTCACACCCTAATTGTTTTGCAGCTACTGTTCTGTGATGTCCGTCTACTAATATCCACCTTTCACCAGTTTTAACAACAATTGCAGGTTCAGCTAATCCCATTTTAAGCTCGTATGATCTTCCTTCAAGTTCATCAGCATAAACTCTATCTTGTGTAGGCCTTATTTTATCAGTGTCAACTTTCATGTGTTTTAAAGTACTTTTAATTCCATATAATTGATCCATGGTACTTTTAAAGTAATCTACTTTATTTGGGGTGGAACGTTCAATATGTGAGCGAACCATGTCTGTGTTTGTAATAATTCCTACAATTGCTCCTTCTTCGTTAATAACCGGCAGTCGTGAAATACCTCGTCTAAACATGACTCTAGAAGCATCGTTTATATTTAAGTTTTCATTAGCTACTATTAATTGAGTACTCATTAATTCTGAAACATGGTCTGCCCAATCTTTTACTACAATGTCAAAAGAGGTTACCATTCCGACTAGTTTATTATTTTCCACTACCGGATAGCTATTGTGGTCACTTTCTTTCATTAATCTGATAACTTCTGCTGTTGTTGTCTGTGGTGAGACAGTAACAACATTTTTAGTCATGTAATCTTTAACTAATGACTTGCTTTTGGCCATATAGTTCCCTCCTATTTATTCTATGTTTTCTTTTAAGATTTTAACAGTTTCTCCAGGGTCTGCTTTTCCTCTTGTTAGTCTCATAACTTGTCCAACAAGGAAATTAAGTGAAGATTTTTGCCCTTCTAAATAATCATTTACTGCTTTTGGATTTTCTTCAATAGCTTGTTTTACAGCTGCTATTACTTCATCATCTTTTACAACACCAAGTAGACCTAATTCTTCAGCTATTGCTTTTGGTGTTTGTTTATTATTTGGCATATGTTCAATGATTCTTTGACCTGCTTTAGTGGTTATTTCTTTATTTTGAAGCATTTCTAAGAGTTCTACAATATCTTCAACTAATATTCCACTATCTGCAAAATCAAGTTTGTTATAAGATAATACTCTTTTAAGTTCATCTTTCATCCACATTGAAGCAAATTTAGAATCAATTTGTTTAGCTACTTCTTCGTAAGCTATAGCTAAGTCAAGTTCTGAAGTTAATACTTTAGCAGATTCTGCATCAATTCCATATTCTTCAGTAAATCTTTTTACTTTATTGTGTGGTGCTTCGGGCATTACTTCTAAAACTTCTTCAATTTGAGCATCTGAGATTTCCATTGGTGGTAAATCTGGATCTGGAATGAATCTGTAATCATCAGCATCTTCTTTTAACCTCATACCTACAGTAATCATTTGAGATTCTAAGTATGCACGAGTTTCTTGTTTGATTTCAACACCTCTTTTCATAAGGTTTTTTTGTCTGACAAGCTCAAATTTCAATGCTTTGTAAGCTCCTTTAATAGAGTTGATGTTTTTCATTTCTACTCTGTTTCCACCTTCAATAGAGATGTTTACATCAGCTCTCATAGTACCTTCTCCACGTGCTCCTCCACTATATTGTAATACACGAATAAGCTCTTTTAAAAAGGTTCTAGCTTCTTCTGGAGATTTTATATCTGGTTCTGTAACAATCTCAATTAATGGAATTCCAGAACGGTTGAAATCAACAGTACCTCTATCTGGTTTGTATTGACCAGGATCTTCTTCCATGTGGATTTCTCTAATTCTAACTCCATTTAATTCCCCTTCATAACCGATAGGTACTGAAGTTCTTTGATATCCTGAAGGTAAGTCAGGATAATCATAATGTTTTCTCATGAAGTAAGTAAAACCTTTATCAATTTTACAGTTAAGCATTAAAGAAATCATCAATGCATTTTCAATTGCTTTTTCATTTGTTGGATGTGGTTTAGCACCTGGTTGATTTAAACAAACTGGACAGATGTTTGAGTTTGCCGGTGCTTCTTTATAATTTGTTGGACAATCACAAAATAATTTTGATTCAGTTTCTAATTGTACGTGGATTTCAAGTCCACACATCATATTGACACTAATAATAATTCCTCCAATTTTTTTGGAAAATCAAAATAGATTTATATTATGTAAATATTTATAATAATAGATTAATAAATATTTGTGATTTTTATGTCAAACGAAGTTTTATTTACACAAAAGTTAGTATCAAAAGATAGTGATAATAAAGTAAATATTGAGTGGATTGTTGAAAACAACATCGGTAAGTTAATAGAAGATGTATTAGCTTTATCTCAATGTAATAATCATGATTTTGGAGCTATGGAAGATGGTGAAGTCAAATCAATTATTTTTGATGTTGAACTTCCAACTGAAGAAAGTTTAAAAATTGACTTTGGTGAGGATGCAACACTTCCAGATAAAATTAGCTTTGGTGGAGCTAGTTTAACTTATACATTGGATGGTGAATCATTTAAAACAAAATCTAACAATTTAGAGATTTAATATTTATTTTTTAAAGATTCTTTTATATATCTTTTAATAAATTTATCTAGTTCTGGATTAACATCACTTTTTGGATTTCCTAATTGTTTTTTATCAGTAAATGTTCCTTTAAGTTGACGTCCAGACCATTTAACTTCTTCTTCTACTCTTTTTCCGTATTTTGTTCCAAACATTTTAAATAATGGGAATTTAGTTATTCCATTAGCTCCACTTAAAATAAGGATTCCAATATTAGCTAAATTATCAATCCATGTTCCACATATGATTGTAATATTTGGAAATGTTAATCTGACTTTAGCTACTACTTGAGCATAATAAAGGGATGCTGGTTGTGAGCTATTTGCATATACAGTTTCTTTATGGGGATTTAATGAGTAGAAAATTACTCTGTCAATTTTATGATCTTTAATATAATCAATTAAATAATCAACATCATCTAAAGTTTCTCCAAGACCTAAAATTACAGTAATAGCTTTTTCGAATCCTAAATCACCAGCTACATCTAACATATTGCTTATTTTGTCTAATGATTTACTTGGACATACTTTTTGATGCAATTCAGGATTAGCTACTTCAACAGCTCCAGTGATTCCTTTTATTTCAGAGCCATATTCTTCCAGTTCATCTGTAATTCCTGTATTTAACCAAACACTGTCTCCAGTAATGTTTTTAATGTTTGTTGCTATTTCTTTAATTTCTGTGGTTGTAAATGACTTATAACCGCCTGAAAGAAACTCAATATTCCAATTTAGGCGCTTACACATTTCTGATTCCGCATATATGTTGTATACATTACGTCTAGCTTTAGAAGGGTCTTTAATTTTATCCTTTTGAGTAGACATGTAACAAAAAGCACAATCTCCTTTATCACACCACCATGATAAGAATATTGCTCTTTCAAGACTAATTTCATCTCCGTGTTTCTTTAAAGTGGTTTGGTTTGCCTTTTTAATTAAATCAAATATGTTAGAATCCATTTTAATCATTATTTTTTATTGTTTGTTTTAATATTAATAGTTAAAGTTATATATTAGTTTGTCTAAACTATATTATAGTTTGTTTCTGATTTTATTTGGATGTAATTTAATCAAAACATTTATATAGTATTAAAATCAAACTAATTAATACTGTTTGAAGTCTTTTACTAAATGGGTTTTTCTATTTGGTTAAGATGATGGGTAATCATATGCCATCGTAGCTCAGTAGGTAGAGCGTTCGGCTGTTAACCGATTGGTCACAGGTTCGAGCCCTGTCGATGGCGCTTTTGGGCCCATAGCTTAGCCAGGTAGAGCGTCCGGCTCATAACCGGAAGGCCATGGGTTCGAACCCCATTGGGCCCATTTTCTATCATTTAAATTATATCATATTGCTCCGGTGGTGTAGTCCGGCCAATCATTTCGGCCTTTCGAGCCGAAGACTCGGGTTCGAATCCCGGCCGGAGCATTTAAAAAACTTGTTAAGATTTTTAATGGTTTCTATAGTATCCTTTCTTTTTATACAAGCGGGGGTGCCCGAGAGGCCAAAGGGGACAGGCTTAGGACCTGTTGACGCAGGTCTACCAGGGTTCGAATCCCTGCTCCCGCATTTTAGCAATTTTTTTATTTATTTCTTATGCCGGGGTAGGGTAGGCGGTCATCCTACGGGACTGTGGATCCTGTGACTCGGGTTCAAATCTCGGCCCCGGCCCCATGATTAAACTATTTTTATGAGATTGTTTTTATGGCTAAAAAAGGGTCTGCTGAAGAAAGAGATTTAGTACATAAACTTTGGGAAAGAGATTTTGCAGCTATGAGAGCTCCAGCGTCTGGTGGAGCAACTAAAAAACCTTTACCTGATGTGGTAGCTGGAAATGGTAAGTTATATTTAGCTATTGAAGTTAAAACCACAACTAAGGACAAAATCTACATTGACTATCCTCAAATTGATGCTTTATGTGAATTTGCTAATAAATTTGGAGCTAAAGCATATATTGGAGTTAAATTTAAGTACACAAAATGGCTATTTTTAGAACCTGAAAACACTCCACGTACTAAAAGTAATAATTATAAAATTGAAAAGGATTTTGCCTTAGAAAAAGCCTTGGAAATTGATGAAATTACTGGCATTGATAGGCAGATGAAATTCTGATGATAACCTTTATATAGTAATTAAATCATACTAATAATAGTATGTTATTATGACATATCTGTTGGGGTTATAGTGTAACCTGGCATCATCTGGGACTCCAGTTGTCTTTGAAGAAAATATACGCGTAACTGAACAGTATCCGTTGTGATGATCAATTGGAGTACTGAGGCAAGAGACATCCCAGGATCGGGGTTCAAATCCCTGTGACCCCATTTTTATAAAAAACTATTTTTAAATATTATAATTACAATACTTATTTTTATGAATTCTAAAGAGATTATATGGATTCCAGGTTATAATATGGATTCTAACTGTTATTTGATTGATGATATGTTAGTTGACACTGGAGCTGGGGATAATAAAGAATACCTTTTTTCTAAACTTAAAGAGCATGGTGTCAATCCAGAAGATATTAAATTAATTGTTAACACTCATTGTCACTTTGATCATGTTAATGGTAATTGTTTTTTCCCTAATGCTAAAATAGCTATTCATAAAATTGATGCAATAGCTTTAAGAGAAGAATGTAATCCTGATACAGCAGCTAGTAATTTTGGATGTAAAATTAATTGCCATAAAGTAGATATTGAACTGGAAGAAGGAGATAAAATAAAAGATTTTGAAGTTATTCATACTCCAGGTCATTCTAAAGGAGCTATTTGTTTATGGGATGGTGAAAATCTAATTAGTGGTGATACAGTATTTGGCCATGGTGGTGTTGGCAGAACTGATATTGGTGGTAACTGGGATGATTTAAGAAAATCTGTTGAAAAACTAAAAAATTTAGATGTTAAAACAATCTATCCTGGACATGGGATGATTGATAATAATGGGAAAAAGAGTATTGAATCATCTTATTCTCATTTTTAAATTTATTTTTCTAATTTTTTAGCTACTTTTTTAAATGCTCCTCTTTTTACAAGAACAGTAACTTTTTCTCCGCGGCTTATAACTGTCTCTGTTTGCGGTATTACTAATTTGCCATTTTGATAAGTAGCTATTATAATATAATCTTTTGTTGGAGATATTTCACCGATTTTCTTTCCAACAATTTTATCATTAGTTATAGTCATATCGAAGATTTCTGCATCTCCTTCACCGAGTGTAATTAAGTCTGCAACATTTGGCCTTGTAACAAGCTTTTCTAAAAGTCCTGCTGCTGTAGCTTCTGGACTAATTACATTATCTATTCCAACTTCCATAAATGCTTCTTCGTGGTCTGGATTACTTACTCTAGCAATAATTGTTCCAACATTGTATTTTTTAACTAAAATACAGGATAATAAGTTTGCTTCGTCATTTCCAGTTGTAGCTATGAAAAAGTCAGCATCTTCAATGTTTGTTTCTTCTAATAATTTTGAACTAGTTCCATTTCCGCAAATTACAAGTGCATCAAGTTCTGCAGCTACTTCAGCACATAATGATTCATCACTTTCAATTAAAGTAATGTCGTGTCCGTCTTCTATTAATAAATTTGCAAGGTTAAGGCCTACACGACCGCCTCCCATTATTATAATATACATATTCTGTTCCCCTTTTCTTGAATACATTAAAATTTATTTTTGAATATTATAAATATTTTCATTTTTTAAATATTTCAAAAATAGCTCTAAATAAGACTAACATTGGATAAATTTCTAACCTTCCAATCCACATATCTAAAATAGATACTCCTTTTAAAACAGGGTGAAGTGCATTGTTTAATATTCCAACATCTAATCCGTTGTTTCCTTGAAGGGATATGATACTAAATAAGCTGTCAAATGGTGAATAGCCATAAAAACAAAATGCAAGCCATGTTATTGCGATGGCAATTAAATATAATGTTATAAAGTTTCCAGTTTTTCCTATTTCTTTTTCAGATATTTTTTTTCCAGATATTTTAATAGGAATTACTCTACCGTCAGGTGATAAAATTTCTTTAATATGTCTGTAAATGGCTTTAACATAAGTTATTACTCTAGAAAGTTTAATAGCTCCTACTGTGGATCCACTAGAACCTCCAATTAACATTAAAATCATTAAAGTAAGGAGTACGAATGATGGCCATGTTTCCATGGTGGTTGGTAGGTCAACATTAGCTCCAGTTGTGGTAATAGCTGATGTAACTGTAAATAAAAGGTTAATTGGTACAATATTGGATACTAAATAAAGAATTATTGTAACAAAAGCTATTACACAAATTATTGTTTTAAATTGTAAATCATTAAGTAATGATTTTCCCTTTGTTTTAATAATTTTATAATGTGCTAAAAAGCTTGTAGCTCCTAAAATCATTAATACAATTGAAACAAGATAAATTAAGTCACTGTGATAATAACCCATGTTTGCATTTTTAATACTCATTCCTCCAGTTGCAATCATGGAAAATGTAGCACAGATAGAATCAAAAGCAGGCATTCCTGCAAGAAGATATAATATTATGCCTGCTACTGTATAAATTAAATAAATTTCAACAGTTTTTTGAAGTGTAGTTTTAACACTTGGTTTTAATCGTTCTTCACGAGCTTCGGATTGGTATAATTTAGCAGATGTGGTTCCAGGTCTTGTTAGAATACCAATTACCATAACTACTACTCCTAATCCCCCAACCCATTGTTCAAGGGCTCTAAAATATAGTATACTATGAGGTAATATTTCAACATTATCAAACATGGTTATTCCAGTACCTGTTAATGCTGAAGTACTTTCGAATATCCCATTTAAAAAATCAGTTCCTGTTGCAAGTGAAATTACTGCACCTCCAACAAAACTTGCCCACATCCAGGCAATAGATGAAATCATCATTCCATGTTTTAGTTTCATTTTATTGTCAGAGTATTTATCAAGTGATTTCATAAGTACATAACCTAAAACAATTGACAAAGCTCCAGGAACAAGAAAATTAATGTAGTAATGTTCTAAATAGATTAAATCAATAATTAGTGGGACTAGACACATTATCCCCACACCAATCATAATTGCTCCAGAATGTCTGGCAACTATACAATAATCTGTTTTAGTTATATACTTCATCATTTTTATTTTTTGAATAAATAGCTATATAAATATTAACTAGCAATATTTAAATTATATTAAAATTATTGTGTGAAATCATGAAACATAAATCATTAATATTTCTATTTATCAGTTTCCTTATTTTGGGAATAATGCTTTGGTTTGTAGGAATAGGTGATATAGTAGGTGCTTTAAAAATAGCTAATTTATGGTTTATAGCACTAGCTATTGTAATTCAGGTTTTTACTTATTATTTGTACACTTTGCGTTGGCAAATCATCAATAAGATGGATGGTATTGATATATCTATTAAAGAATTGCTTCCTATTGTTATGGTTGGTTTAGCTGCAAATAACATTACTCCTGCTGGAAGAGGTGGGGGAGAACCTGTAAGGGCATATATTTTATCTAGAGATAAAGGATATCCAATGGAAGAAACATTTGCAACTGTTGTAGCTGATAAAGCTCTAGATACTTTCCCATTTGTTTTCTTAGCTATTTTAACAATTATTGGAATCACTTTTTACTTTAAGCTGGATTTGTGGATTTTAATATTGATGATTGTTGCAGTAATAGCTATTGTAGCATGTTTAATTTTACTTGTGTACATGTCAGTAAATCCAAAGTTCGGTCAAAGAGTTGATAAATGGATTGTTGGGTTATCTAGGAGATTTTATAAGAAAAACTCTGCTGATTTAGAACAAAAAATACATAATGTTATTGATGGTTTTCAAGACACAATGAAGCTTGTAATTTCTGATAAAAAGATTTTACACCATGCTTTACCTTTATCATTCATTATATGGTTTTTTGAGATTTTAAGAGTTTATATTGTGTTTTTAGCATTTGGAGCTCATATAAGTCCAGTTGTTATTGGTGAAGTATTTATTATGGCTTCATTAATTGGTATGATTCCACTTTTACCTGGTGGTCTTGGTGCTGTAGATGGTGTAATGATTTTATTTTACTCAACAGCAGGAATAACTCCATCATTAAGTGCAGCAGCTACTGTAATTGAAAGATTAATTTCATTTTGGTTAGCTACTGTAGTTGGTATGTTAATTTTACCTCATTATGGATCTTCAGTTCTTGATAAAATTTCATTTGGTTCAAACTCTGATGATAAATCTGATGATGAATTATTGGAATAACTAAATAGAAAACTTTATTTTATTTACTTTCTATATTTTTTAGTATAGCAAAAATTAATTTTTTGTAAAATATTTGGTGAAAATATGGAAATTAATGGCGTAGAAATTAAAGATAATTATGCAGAAGGTTTTGGAATTAAAGTAACTAGAATTTTAGTTACAGCAGCTACTAAAAAATTAGCTAAAATTGCAGCTACTGAAGCTACTGGATACGGAACTTCTGTTATTGGATGTCCTGCAGAAGCAGGTATTGACTGTTACATGCCACCTACTGAAACTCCTGACGGAAGGCCTGGTTATGTTATTATGCTCTGTCAAGGATCTAAAAAACAATTAGACCACGAACTTTTAGAAAGAATTGGTATGTGTATTTTAACTGCACCAACTGCTGCAGCATTCAATGTTCTTGATGACGCTGATGAAGAACTCAAAACTGGTTTTAAATTAAAATTCTTCGGTGACGGATTTGAAGATGAATTAGAAATTGCTGGTAGAAAAATGCACTCAATCCCAATTATGTCTGGTGATTTCTTAGTTGAATCTACTTTTGGTTTCAAAGCTGGTGTAGCTGGTGGAAACTTCTTTATCTTAGCTGAAAATCAAATGGCTGGAGTAGTAGCTGCTGAAGCTGCTGTTGATGCTATTTCTGCTGTTGAATGTGTAATTACTCCTTTCCCTGGAGGTATGGTTGCTTCAGGTTCTAAAGTAGGATGTAATAACTATGATTTCTTAAATGCATCTACTAACGAAAAAATGTGTGTAACTTTAAAAGACAAAGTTGACTCAGATATCAGAGAAGATGCTAACGGTGTATTTGAAATCGTTATTGATGGTATTGATGAAGAATCTGTACGTGCTGCAATGAAAGCAGGTATTGAAGCTGCATGTAATGTTCCTGGTGTATTAGAAATCGATGCAGGTAACTTCGGTGGAAACTTAGGAGCTTACAAAATTAACTTACAAGATTTATTCTAAGGGTATTACCCTTTCCTATTTTTTTATTTAAATTTTCTATTTCTTGAATATTTACTCGTTTTTTGAAAATTGCCCTCACTTCGAAATATTGTTTTCAAATCCAACTGAAATTATATATGCTATTTGGAATATAAGATATTTTGGAGCATGTATTGGTGTTGTTACATGCTTCCTTGTTTGCATAGATGTTATGCAAATTCGTATGGTTAGTTTTTTGTTGTGCAAAAAGAGTTCAGTTAGGCCTTAACTAGCTGAACATACTTTTTGCATTCATATAAAAACTATTTGTAGATATTTCAACATTTTTAAATACGTGTCCTTTTATAAATGGGACACTATTTAATATTTTTGAAAAGAATTATTAAATACTTTTTTTAAAGTTATATCTAATTGGTGATTTTTATGGATCCTATAGATATGACTGTTACAGATTTAAATTGCGAATATTTAGGTTTATCAAGACTTTGTTTAATGGAATCTGCTGGAAAATCTCTTGCAGAAGAAGTAGGCAAAATAGCTGTTTATACATTTTCAAAACCAGTTAAAATAATTATTTTTACAGGATCTGGAGGAAATGGTGGAGATGGTTTTGTAGCTGCAAGATATCTTTTAAATAGAGGATATGATGTTGATATTTACATGTTAAAAGATAAAAATGGAATTCATTCACATGAAGCTAAAACTAACTATGAAATCCTTGAAAACATGAAACCAAGATTTTCTCATTTAACAATTCATAATCTAAACACAATTGAAGATATAAATAACTGTGAAGTAGCAAATACTGATAGCTTTTCAGAATTTATCATCATAGATGGGATTTTAGGAACCGGAATTAAAGGTAATCTGCGAAAAAACATAAAAAGAGCTATTGAAGTAATAAATGATTCTAATGGTTTAACAGTTAGTGTTGATGTTCCATCAGGTCTTGACCCATTAACCGGTCAAATACATGACACAGCAGTTAAACCAGAATATACTGTAAGTTTCCATAAAGTAAAAACAGGAATCCACAAAGCAGGTGAAGAAAAAGTTGGAGGAATTGTAACCTGCGATATTGGAATTCCAATTGAAGCAGAATACTTTATAAATCCTGGAGACATGATTAAACTTAAACAAAGAGATGAAAAATCACATAAAGGAAATAATGGCAGAGTTTTAATTGTTGGGGGAAGTAAGGAGTACTCTGGTGCTCCGGCTATTTCAGGACTTGCAGCTATTGGTGCCGGAGCGGATTTAGTATATGTTGCGGCTCCTGAGTCTGCGAGTTTAGCTATTTCAACACACCCTGATTTAATTGTAAAATCTCTAAATGGGGATTATTTAACTCCAAAACATGCAGAAGAAATTTTAGAACTAGCTCAAAATGTTGATGCAGTATTATTGGGCCCTGGAGCTACTATTAATGGTGAAACTGGAAAATTACTAAATATTTTAGCCAGTAAAATTAAAAAACCATTAGTTTTAGATGCAGATGCCCTAAAACAGGTTAAACCTCAAATTATTAAAAATCGGGATGATGTAATTTTAACTCCACATATATTTGAATTCAATTCATTTTTTGGCAAAAATCTTAAATTAAATGTAGATAGCTATGATTTCAGTGAGGTTGATGAAAACATCTCTGAGTTTCAACAAGTTGTAAGACAAATTGGTGGTGTTGTTGTAGTTAAAGGAGCAATTGATTTGGTAATTCAAAAAACTAAATTTAAACTAAATAAATCTGGAAATCCTGGAATGACTGTTGGAGGAACTGGGGATGCATTAGCTGGAATAGCTACTTCTTTATTATCTAGGGGTTTAAATGCATTTGATGCAGCTAGTCTGGCTATTTTTATTAATGGTCTTGCAGGTGATGAGGCATATTTGGAAAAAGGTTATGGATTTGGAGCTAGTGATGTAGTTTCTCATATTGGAAAAGTAATTAAGGGATAATATGGATTATGTAAAAGGTATTTTTAAAAATAGACCTAATAGATTCATAGCTGAAGTGGAAGTTGATGGAAATCTTGAAATAGCTCATGTACCTAATACTGGAAGGTGTAAGGAGCTTTTGGTTGACGGAGCAGTAGTTTATCTTAAACCTTCTGATAATCCAAATAGAAAAACTAAATTCACACTTCATTTTGTTGTAAACAAAGGTGAGCTAGTATCACTTTACTCTCAAGAAGCTAATAGTATTGTATATGATGCAATATTAAATGGTAAAATAAAAGAACTTCAAGGTTATTCTTATCATCAAAGGGAAAAACAAGTTGATGATTCAAGGATTGATATATACTTAGCTAACCAGGAAGATGATTGTTGTGGGATGAACTTTTTAGTAGACAGTTGTTATATTGAAGTTAAAGGAGTAACTTTAATAATTGACGGGGAAGCAAGATTTCCAGATGCACCAACTGAACGTGGAGTAAAACACCTGAAAGAATTAATAAAGCTTAAAAATAATGGAAATCGTGCAGTTGTATTTTTCCTAATTCAACATCCTGCAGGCAACAGCTTTAGACCAAATTGGGAAAACGATCCGGACTTTTCCAAAACTTTAGTTGAAGCTGCAGATAATGGGGTTGAAATACTTGTTTATAAGTGCAATAATACTCTTGAAGGTATTGAATTAATTCCTAAGTCTTTAGGTTATGATTTAGGGGAGGTGAAAAAATGATTACTTGTAATGTTTGTGGATGTTTAAATGACTCTTCCAGTATGGTTTGTAGAAATTGTGGCTCTGATTTATCTGACAGTGAAGATTGGGGCTGGGATGATGAGGATTAGTCAAATCCCTGCTATTTTTATTTTACGTGATTTTTCTTTAAATTTATTGGGGGAGTTGTAGATTAAACTCAAGGAAATCACAAGATATATATATATATATGGATAAATCTATTAGTACCTTTTTAAATTTTAGGGGGAAAATTATTATGACTGAATCAAAAGTTTTTAAATTGCCTGAGGGCATTGATGCAAGTGTTGTAGGAAAAGAAGTTGAAAATTTTTTAAGAGGCACTAAAAATTTAGTTACTGAGGGAGCCAAAACTCCAGATGGCTACTTTATTCAGGCAAAAGAACAAGAAGGTTCTACTTGGAAAAAACTTGCAGGTACAACTCTTGCAACTCAAGTACAAATAATTGAAATCAACGAAACCATAACTGTAAATATTGGAAACGGAGAATGGTCAGATAAAATCGGTGCAGGTGTTGTAGGTGCATTTATATTTGCTCCACTTGCAGTTACTGCTGCTATCGGTGCTTATAATCAGAAAAAACTACCTAATGAAATAATGGAACATATTGAAAAGTTTCTTTTAGGTGGTGGTCAGAACATATTGATGAATTCATTTACAGGCGATGTGGCTGGTGATAATGAAGTAATATGTCCTAATTGTAAGTCAATGAATGGTAAAGGTACAAAATTCTGCAGCAATTGTGGCTCACCATTAACATCTTCCTGCCCTAATTGTGGAGCCAGTGTATCTCAGGGTGCAAAATTCTGTAATGAATGTGGAAGTCCTATGAGTCTGCCAGATAAAGAGTGTCCTGGATGCGGTGCTACACTTGCAGCAGATATAAAATTCTGCAGTGAATGCGGAACAAAAATGGAATAAATCAATTACTATTCTGATATTGTCATTAAAAATATGCCAATCATCAGATATAAAATTTTTAAGGGGATTGTCAATAAATTCTTACTTTGATAATTTTTCTTATTTTTTTTCTATTGGGTTATTAATTTATATTTTATTTTTGTTTTATTCTTTTTAGAACTCTTGTTTTTAATTTTTGTTTTGGCATTTGGATCTGTCTGATTTGGTACTGATTTTTTATTTTTTCATGATTGAATTTTTCTTATTTTTTAGTTTTTATAGTTGAAATTTATCTTCGATAGATTT
>CAVDAS010000022.1:0-20150 GCA_963606955.1 Bacteroidaceae bacterium | reverse complement strand
GAAAAAATGGCTGGATGAAAAAACTGAAATTCCAACCAACAAATTGACACAACCAAAAACACATATTACATTATATTAATTAATTAGAAAAAATATATTTTTAAACATTATAAAACTTATTAAAGGGATTTTTATGAAAGGAATTGTACTTGCTGGCGGGTCTGGAACTCGTCTTTATCCAATTACAAAAGCAATATCTAAGCAATTAATACCTTTATATGATAAACCAATGATTTATTATCCTATTTCTGTATTAATGCTTGCTGGAATTAAAGATATTTTAATAATATCTACTCCAAGAGATTTGCCTATGTTTAAAGAACTTTTAGGTGATGGAAGTAGCTTGGGAATTAATTTTAGCTATGAAGTTCAGGAAAAACCTAACGGTCTTGCTGAAGCATTTATTGTTGGTGAGGAATTTATTGGTGATGATGATGTTGCTTTAATTTTAGGAGATAACATTTTCCATGGTCATAGATTTACTGAAATCTTAGAAAGAGCTACTGAATTAGATGAAGGAGCAATTATATTTGGATATTATACAAATAATCCAGAAGCTTTTGGTGTAGTTGAGTTTGACAAAGACTGGAATGTACTTTCAGTTGAAGAAAAACCTCAGAAACCTAAATCTAATTATATAGTTCCCGGGCTTTATTTCTATGATAATGATGTAGTTGAAATAGCTAAAAATGTAAAACCTTCCCAGAGAGGAGAACTTGAAATTACTTCAGTTAATGAAGAATATCTCAATCGTGGTAAACTTAAAGTCGAACTTCTTGGACGTGGAATGGCATGGTTAGATACTGGAACTCATAGGGGTCTTTTAGAAGCATCTAATTTCATTGAAACAATACAAAAAAGACAGGGACTTTATATTGCATGTCTTGAAGAAATAGCTTATAATAAAGGTTATATTACTAAAGAAGAACTTTTAAAAACAGCTGAAGAGCTTAAAAAAACAGATTATGGTCAATACTTATTTAATTTAGTTAAAGATGATTAATATGGGAAATTTTAAATTTACAAAAACTGATATTGAAGGAATGTTTGTAGTTGAACCTGCAGTTTACGGAGATAACCGTGGATACTTCATGGAGACATATAATGAAAATGATTTTAAAGATGCAGGTTATGATTTAACTTTTGTACAGGATAATCAATCACAATCATTTAAAGGTGTACTTAGAGGACTTCACTTACAGTTAAAATATCCTCAGGGAAAATTAGTTAGAGTTATTAAAGGGGAAGTATTTGATGTTGGAGTAGACCTTAGAGCAGAATCACCAACTTATGGAAAATGGTATGGTGAAATATTATCAGCTGAAAATAAAAAACAACTATACATACCTCCTAAATTTGCACATGGATTCGTAGTATTGTCTGATGAGGCTGAATTTGTATATAAATGCACTGAATTCTATCATGGTGAAGATGAAGGCGGAATTATGTGGGATGATCCTGATATAGCTATTGACTGGCCATTAGATGGGATTGATGAAATTACTTTATCTGACAAAGATAAAAAGTGGAAAAGCTTAAAAGAATCACAAATTAAATATTAGGCGGATATTATGACAAAAATATTAATTACTGGCGGAGCAGGCTTTATTGGAAGTAACTTTGTAAAATACATGATTGATAAATATCCAGGTTATGAATTTACTAATTTGGATGCCTTAACATATTGTGGAAACCTTGAAAACTTAAAAGACATAGAAAACAAAGACAATTACACTTTTGTTAAAGGAGATATTGGAGATAAAGAAGTTGTTGATAAATTAGTTAAAGATTCTGATTATGTTATTAATTTTGCAGCTGAAAGTCATGTAGATAGAAGTATAAGTGATCCGGAAATATTTATCAAATCAAATGTTTTAGGAACACAGGTATTACTTAATGCAGCTAAAGAATACGGTGTAGAAAAGTATGTACAGATTTCTACTGATGAAGTTTATGGAACACTAGGTGAGACAGGTTACTTTACAGAAACTACACCACTACAACCTAACAGTCCTTATTCTGCTTCAAAAGCCAGTGCAGATTTAGTTGTAAGAGCATATTATGAAACTTTTGACTTACCGGTTAATATAACACGCTGTTCTAATAATTATGGTCCTTATCAGTTCCCGGAAAAATTAATTCCTTTAATGATTTCTAATGCCCTAGAAGATAAAAAATTACCAATATATGGTGATGGTAAAAACATACGTGACTGGTTGCATGTATATGACCACTGCAGTGCAATTGATTTAGTTTTACATGATGGAAAACTTGGTGAAGTTTATAATATTGGCGGTCATAATGAAAGACAAAATATACAAATTGTAAAATTAATATTGGAAGCTTTAGGCAAAGATGAATCATTAATTGAATTTGTAGATGATAGATTGGGTCATGACAGACGTTATGCTATTGATTCAACTAAAATAAGAAATGATTTAGGATGGGAACCTAAATACACATTTGAAACAGGTATTAAAGAAACTATTCAATGGTATTTAGATAACCAGGACTGGATGAGTCAGGTTAAAAGCGGGCAATACCAGGAATACTATAAAAAAATGTATCTTAAATAAAGGTGGAAATTTGCCTGAAATTTCAGTAGTCGTACCTGTTTATAATGTTGAAAATTACCTTAGGCAGTCTTTAGACAGCTTGGCTAATCAAACATTTAAGGATTTTGAAGTAATTTGTGTTAACGATGGATCTACAGACTCTTCACTTTCAATTTTAGAAGAATATGCCAATAATGATGAGAGATTTAAAATAATTTCTCAGGAAAATAAAGGATTAAGTGGAGCTAGAAATACTGGAATGAATTATATTAACGGAAGCTACCTTTTATTTCTGGATTCAGATGACTGGCTTGAGAAAAATGCCCTGGAATTATTATATAATCAAGTTAGCATTTTAAATTCTGAAATGATAATGTTCCCATATAGATATTTTAATGAAGATACTAATGAATATGAAGAAAATGACTTTACAAAATTAAATATGTTTGACTCATCAGTTGATAATAAGAACTTTAACTACAAAAACATCTCAGATATTGTATTTAGGATTCCACATGAGTCTATTAAACTATATAAAGTTGAAACACTAAAGAAATTAGCTATTAAATTCCCAGAAGGACTTAATTATGAAGATGCTTATTTCTTCTACAAAATCTTTTTTAAACTAAATAAAGTCTCAATTATCAGAACTCCAATTTATAATTACAGAATAAGAACGGGTTCAATTTGCACAACAGGAGCTGAGAAATCCTTTGATATCTTTAAGATTTTAACCTGCATAGAGAATTTCTTAAAAGAAGATCACATTTATGAGAAACTTAGGGATGAATTTATTTTATTTATAGTTATTAACCTTAAATTCGTTTATTTAAGACTGGATGAGAGCTTTAGAGATAAATATCTTGAAAAAATAAAGGAAAATTATGAATTTTTCGCCTTAAATCAGGTTAACGAAAAGCATTTAGCCAGTTGGCATTTTGATGATAGGGTATTCTACCAGGCAATAGCTATTTCTAATAATGGAGTTGAATTTGAACTAAATTATAAAAAATTATACTATGAATTTTTAGCTAATCACTATGAAGGTTTAGTTAAACAGCTAGAAAATGAAAATCAAATGTTAAAACAAGAAATTAATAAAAATTCTTCTATTAAAAATAAATTTAAGAAAATTGTGAAATTATGAGTTATGAATTAAGTGTTATTATTCCAGTTTATAATGTTGAAAAATACATCGAAGAGTGTTTAGACTCTGTTGTTAATCAAAGCTTAGGAATAGATAATATTGAAGTTATTATAGTCAATGACGCCACACCTGATAACAGCATGGACAAAATTAAGAAATATTTGGAAAAATATCCTTCTTTTAAAGTCGTTACAAATAAAACTAATAAAGGGCTCGGGGAAAGTAGAAATATTGGCTTAAAATATGTAACTTCAGATTATGTAACTTTTTTAGATAGTGATGATTTTATTTCAAAAAATGCTTATAAAGATTCTATTTCACAAATAAAAGAATCTGATAGTGATTTGTTAATTTATAATTGGGAAAGTTATACTGGAAGTGATTATGTAGGGCCAGCAAGTATTCATCAGCAAAATACTTTAGAAAATAGGGTTGTTGATGATATTAAAAAGAGTCCTGAATTGATTTTTTCAACTGCATCATGGAATAAAATTTATCATAAAAGCTTATTTAAGTATTTAAACTATTCAAAAGGTTTATATGAAGATAATTTAGTTACAATATCAACACTTATTAACGCAAAACGTATTTTTTTAAGTAAAGACGCAATTTATTACCATAGGAAAAATTTAGAGTCTATAACTGAAAATATTAATAAGAATAATGTATTTGATTTATGTAATAGTATAAATGATTTATTTAAGTTAAATGATGAAATTATAATTCCGCTCATTATTAAATTCATAAATGATGTTTTATTTTGGATATATTACTATGGCTGGGATGTTATAAGTGAAGTAGAATTTGTAGAAAAACTTAAAAATTCAACAAAAACAATTACTAAAGCCCAAATAGGATATTATAAAGAATTGTTTCCTGATGGCTTATTGTACTGTGAAGATATTTTAAATTTACATAGTTATGATTCTAAGACTTTTTTAGCTAAATATAAGTATTTTAACAGATTAAACAAGGTTAATTCCCAAGCTAGTTTATATGTTGATGTGGGAAGTGGTTTTAGTGAAGAAAATAAAGTAGCTATTAATTATTCGCCTTTAAAGAGCAATAATTTGGAATTTAACCTGGAAGAATTTGACAATATAGCTAGTTTACGTTTTGATCCTTTGGAAGGTAGTTTTATTAAATGTGGAATAACTAATAATTTGCCAATAGCTGCTTCAAACTGTGATAATTCAGTTGAAGATGACTATCAGATATTTACTAATTTAGACCCTTATTATGTTTTAGATGCTGATTTTAGTAATATTTCATCTATTCAAATTAATTTTGATTTGGAAATTTTAACTAATGATGATATAGCTAATTTATTTAGACAAAAAGACAATATTATAAATGACTTACAAGTAAAACCTAAGAAAAGGAAATTTAACTTTTTTAAATAAAAGGAGCATTTTTCAATGTCTGATATTTCATATTCAAAATTTTTAATTAAATCTAAATTCAATCCAAAAAAAGCAAAAAAATATGCAGAAAGCTATGATAAGATAATGGAATCAGGATTATTTGATAAAAATTATTATCTTAAAGCATATCCTCATGTTGCTAAATCTGGAATGGATCCTTTGGTTCATTATTTATTTTATGGAAGTAATGAGGATAAAAATCCCTCTGCTCAATTTAATTTAAAAAGATATTTGGAAGAATACCCTGAAATCAAACAAAATGGCCTTAATCCTTTAATTCACTATATTGATAATGATAGTGAAGGTTTTACACTAGAAGAAAATCCTTTTATTTCACGTAAAAAGAAAATATTAGATACTAATTCATTATTCTTAGCTAATTATAAATTTGAGGCTGAACCACTAGTTTCAATTATAATTCTAAATAGAAATGGCCTGGAACACCTTCAAAGATTATTTAAAGACTTTGATAGAAAAACTAATTATTCAAATTATGAAATTATTGTAGTGGATAATGCATCATGTGATAAGTCTGTTGAGTATTTATACTCTCTGGATTTGCCAATTAAAGTTATTGAAAATCAAGAAAATGTCAGTTTTTCAAAAGGAAACAATGATGCAGCTAAAATAGCTAATGGTGAGTATTTACTTTTATTAAATAATGATATAGAACCAACTTATGGCTGGCTTAATGAAATGGTCGGAGTAGCCCTAAACAATGAAAATGTAGGATCTGTTGGAGCTAAATTACTATTTCCTTATTATGAAAACATGGAAAGTCAGGGAAAATCATTTTCAATCCAGCATGCAGGTGTAAAGTTCAGAGAAGAGAGAACTCCTTATATTTATGGCCCTTATCATGAACATATGTATTCAACAATGATTTTCTCAGATGAGCTAAATCATCAAAAAGAAGTAATTTCAAATACAGCAGCCTGTTTATTAATTCCAAAAGAGCTTTATTTTAAATTAGACGGTTTAGATGAACAATATATCTACGGATATGAAGATATTGACTTTGCATTTAAATTATATTCTTCAGGTTATAAAACAATTTATACTCCTGCAGCTTTGCTTTTCCATCATGAATCAGCTACCAGAAAAGAAGATGATGATAAGAAAAATCAGCTGAATTATCAAAACATAATGCATTTTTATGATAAATGGGGAGATTTCATTTTTAAAGAAATCCTAAAAGAGAAACTCGAACATAATAACTTTTTTACAAATAAAAAGTTAGATATTACAATTATAGCTAAAAATAATGATTTAATAAAAAAAGTAGTCTCTAAACTAAATAATGAAGGTTATAATGTAAAATTAATCCCTAATATCAAGAATTTGGATATTGGGGAGGACTGTGATATTTTAATATCAACTAAAAAGGATTATGATATTAAAAATGCAAGCTCAAGACTTAATTTAATAAAAATATTAATAGCTAATGAAGAAAATAATGATTATGACATGGTTTTAAGTGAAAATGATTTTGAATTTAATCTTTTAGATAAAATTAAGGAAAAATATTTGTGATACTATGGGTTATGAGGAAATTTACGAAACATATAAAGAAGTTGCAAAAGAGCATATTAACAGGGATTTATTTAACCATTCAACTGACAATGCAGCTAAAACCATTGAAGATATTAAAAACAATAAAATAGCTATTTATACAGCTTTTACAGGAGATTACGACACTCTAAAAGAACCTGAAGTAATCGATGAAAACTGTGACTACATATGTTTTACAGATAATCATAATCTGAAATCTGACATTTGGAAAATTATCCAAATGGATGAAACGACCTTAGATAATAATAGAAAAGCTAAACAATATAAATTACTTCCTCATAAATATTTAAAAGATTATAAATACAGTTTTTGGCTAGACGGAACCTTTAGAATAAAAGGAAGTATTAGAGAATATATCTATAAAAACATTAAAGCAGACTCTCCAATGCTTTGTGTAGTTCATACAGAAAGAGACTGTGTTTACGAAGAATATGAAGCTTCTAAAATAATTCCAAGATATCCTCGAGCAGTAATGGAAGAACAAATCAATTATTATAAAAATCAGGGATTTCCGGAAAAATACGGCTTAGGAGTAATGGGAGCTATTTTTAGAAAACACAATGACGAAGCAGTTATTAAAGTCATGGAAGACTGGTGGGAGGAAAATATCAAATTTACAAACCAAGATCAGCTTAGTTTTGCATATGTATGCTGGGTAAATGATTTCCACCCTTCAGTTAGCTTAATTTATTACTGGGATAATGAATACTGGGCTAAAGATAAAGGTAATTATCACCATAAAGTAGTATTTTCAATGCCAATAACTAGTGATAACTTGCGGGCTAAAATAGGGGCTCAAGTAGAAAATATGGGGCTTGGAGATACAATTGAGCTTTCAAAAGAAGAATTATATCTTTTAGTAAATGATGTAAAAGGAATGGCAGGTTATAGGATAGATACTGCAGGTAGAGTTGGATATCTGCAAAATGAATATAATACTTTTCTAAATTCCAATTCCTTAAAGCTTACAAAACCATTAAGAGCGGCAGGTAGTGTTGCTAGAAAAGTCAAATATAATCCGGTTGTTAAATTTGCTAAACATAGGCATACAGAAGAAAAAATCCACATATATGAAACTATAAATAAATTGGGTATTTTTAATGAAGCTGAATACTTAAAATTACATGGCGGGGTTAGAAATGCTATTTTGCACTTTATAGGGGAAGGTTCAAAAACAGATAGTATTGATGATAAATTAAAATATATTGACCCAATATTTGATTTATATTATTATATTAGCTCACATAAGATTTCATCTAATGAAGATCCACTTATTCATTACATAACAAAAGGATTTGATGAAAAATTAGCTATTAATAGAAATTATCCTCCTTTTGTAGCAGTTTTACATGAAAACTTACATAAACAATTAGATACTTTTGTTACTAAAAGAATAAATGAAAAACTAGCTAGTGAAACATATATTACTGATGCAAAGACTTTAATTGATTATATTCATACAACTCACGAATTTAAAACAGATACAATTAAAGTAGGTGTGTTTTTAGAGGATAATTTTGATAATATGAATGCATGTCCATTTATAAGGATTCATTCATTATTTAAAGAATTATCTGGTAGTGGTGATTATCATTTCTTTATTTACGGTCAGGAAATCCTACCTTTAATTGATGTAAATCAAATAATCAAATCAAAAATCTTTGATGTAATTGTAATTCAAAGAGTTAATCCATATTCTACACCAATAATTAAAAAAGCTAAACAGCATGGAATTAAATTAGTTTATGAAGCTGATGATGACTTTTTAGATATTAATCCGTCTAATCCGTCATTTAACTATATTCATGGTAATTTAGTAAATATTAAAAAGCTAGTAGGAGCAGCTGATAAGATAGTTGTAAGTACTCCTGAGCTTAAAAAACGTTTTGATAAGTTAAATTTAGCTAGTGATGTGGAAATAATTAGAAATTATTATTTAGATAATGTACTACCTCTAAAGCCATTTTCCTATACTGGAGACAGCTATGTTAAAATTGGTTATTTTGGAACAATGACTCATAATAATGATTTAGAGCTAATTCATAATGTTATATTAAGATTAAAAGATATTTTCTCTAAAAAAGCAATTCAAGTTGATTTTGAAGTTATTGGGGCTTCCATTGATGAAAACATAGACTGGTTTGGTGTTAAAAAACTACCATATTATCCAATGTCAATGGCTACATTTATGAAATGGATAGCTAATGAGGCAAACTGGGATATTGGTATAATTCCATTAGTCAACACAGAATTCAATAAATGTAAAAGTGAGTTAAAATACATTGAATTTACCGCTTTGGGAGTTCCTGTAGTAGCTAGTGATGTTGATATATATAAAAACACAATTGAAGATGGAGTAACAGGATTTTTAGCTAATAATGAGGATGAATGGGTAGATAAGCTATCTATACTAATTGAAAATCCAACACTTAGAAATGGAATGTTAAATAATGCACGTGCAGATATTTTAAAAAATTATGATTTAAGAGACCGTGCAAAACAGTGGGATGAAATTTTCAAGAGTTTATGTTAAGTTTGTTCCAGTATTACACTATCTTTTTGAATTATTTTCTCATTGTCTAATGTATCATCACCAAATTATAAATTGCACAGTTATCAGAATTTGCAGTGTTGTTAATAAAACTATAATTGTTTAGCTTTTTAATAATGTGTTCTTATTTTACGAACAAGTATTTATATAATAATGTTCTTAAATTATAAACAAATAATGTGGGGAATAATGATGGATGATGTAATTTATAATTATGTAATAAAACAGCTATCAGAAATGCCAATGGTTTTAAATAGGAGGATATCGTATAAAAACATTAAATTCAATAATAAAAACGAATTTGATAAGCTTAGATTGATGATTGATAGTTTTTTGGATGGTGAATCTGAAGAAAGGTACTTTGTACTTCCTGGAATTCGGGGGGTTGGAAAAACAACAATATTATACCAATGCTATGAATACCTTCTAAAAGAAAAAAACTTTAATTCAGTTGATTTGTTATATATTTCATCTGAAACAACAAATTTCGCAGGGGAAACAGATATCAAAAAAATAATAGAAATTTATTTAGATAAAATTCATAATACATCTCCCACACTTTTAAATAAGCCTATTTTCGTTTTCATAGATGAAGCACACTTTGATAAGAATTGGGCGATGAATGGTAAAACTCTTTATGATGAATCTCCCTACATTTTCTTGATATTGACAGGTTCATCATCACTGCACTTAAATTATAATTCTGATGCAGCTCGAAGGCTCAATATATTGCCAGTCATGCCGTTAAACTATTCCCAACACTTGCACTTAAAGTACAATTACCAAACAGATATTGGATTTGATTTAATTGATTTGATATTCACAGGAAATATTGAAGCAGCACAGGAAAAGGAAATGAAAATCCAAAAGGACTTGATAGAATTAGATAATTATCCATTAAATGATTGGGATATTTATTTGAATTATGGCGGATTTCCAGCAACATTCAACATTAAATTCGAGGACATAATTGTATCTAAACTATGGACAATAATATCCAAAGTAATAACTGTCGATATGGCAAATGCATTCAATTTAAACAAGAACAATCAAAATTTAACCTATAAAACATTAGTATATCTTGCATCACAAAAACCGGAGGAAATATCACATGATAAATTGTCAAACTACTTAGATTGTGGCAAAACAACCATAAACAATATTATAAACATATTAGAAAAAACACAACTGATATTTCATAGTGAAGCTTATGGCGGCGCTTCTAAAAAAGTTAAAAAGCCATGGAAATATAATTTTGCAACACCAAGTATCAGAAACTGCATAAACCTAAAATTCGGAAACAGTGCAGGATTAAAAAGTGAATATGAAGGAATACTATTGGAAAACCAAATTGCATCCAATCTGTTTAATTTAAACAACAATAATGCCTCATTTGACTTCAATGTATATTATGATTCACAAAAAGGAGGTGTTGATTTCATTGTCAAGAAATTATTTGGTAGTGCAATACCAATAGAATCAGGAATAGGTAGCAAAACAAAAAGACAAGTAAAAAATGCAATAAATAAATATGATGCTGAGTATGGGCTCGTGGTTTCAAATAAAACAGATTTCATAGAAATGGAGGATGATGTAATATTCATACCTCCAAAAACATTCTCTTTCATATAATTGTAGTTCACTATAAATTAAGATTATATGAAATATAATTAAATATTAATTATGTAATGAAATATGCATTATGTAAGATTATATAATGTAAATTACATTACATGGGGGTTTTAGACATGGATGATATTACTGATGTAAATTTAACTGAAACACAGTTTTTTAATAGAGTAGATGAAATTAACATGTTATCTAATTTATTGGGAAGCACTGAATTTAACTCACCACCTACAATACTATTAACTGGAATTCGGGGGGTAGGAAAGACAGCTCTGATTAAAAAAATTGAAAAGAAATTTGATAAAGAGTATTTAGTTGTGGATATTGACTTGTCCAGAAGTAATGCATACCAACAAAAAAATCTAACAAGACACAGTGTGATTAAAATAATTTATGACTCTATTATTAAATCATCTAAGAAATTTGGTTTAAAAACAGTTGATAAACAGATAAAGAAGTTTTTTAAGACAAATAATTTCAAATTAGATAAAATTTCATCATATGAACATATTCCAATACCAATATTTGAGAGTGAAGAAAATTATGCAAAATTAGCTGATTTTGTAATGGAGTTGCCTCAAAAAATCTATGAAAACAATAAGGATAAATTAAAGGGTGTGTTTATTTTCATTGATGAAATTCAATTGATTAAGGATTTGGATAATGTAGGTGACTTTTTGTGGTATATGCGTGGTTTCATTCAAAACCAGAAAAATGTTGCATATCTATTTTGTGGAAGCATGAGCTTGAAAGATAGTTTAATTAATGATTTAAATGGGAAAAATGGTGCATTTGGGGGAAGAATGTTAACAATTGAAATTCAACCATTTTTAAAAAAACCACTGCAGATTATATTAAATCATTATCAAGAAATATAGAATTTGATGATGGGGGATTTGAAAGATTTTATATATGTACTCGTGGAATTCCATATTATATTAATATATTTGCAAAATTCCTTCCTGAAAATATAACATTAACTGAAAACAACATTATTGAATTATTTAAAGATTCTATTGATTATCTTGCAGTACATTTCATATACATGTGGTCTAAATTAACTTTCCAAGAACAAAAAATCATAATTTCACTACTTGACAATCCTAAAAAAAGAATTGAAATAGCTAATGGTTTGGAAATCACTAGCGGATCACTTAACAGGCCATTGAATCGTCTACTTGATTTTGATTTAATTGAATATGAAAATGGCAAATATCAAATTACAGATCCAATATTTACCTATTGGCTTAAAAGTAGTTATGAAAAAAGGGGAATATATCCATTTAGAAGTATTTAAATCTCCTTTGTTTTATACTTAAACCAGCTTTTTTGTAAATTAGCTATTTACTAGATAATTCAAATTATTCGATCAATAAATATGTGATAAACTAATAATTTATTTTATCTTATTAAAAAATGAATAAATGTTTTTCCAGTTGTTTTAAAAAATTTTTTAATAGATGATTCTTTTTTAGAATATAAAAAATACTTACGGACCATTAAAAAAGAGAATGTATGTGAAAACTGATAAATTGACACAACCCCCTATTTTTGGAAAGTATTTTATACATGGAGTTATTGATATATAATTAAAATATATTTTATTTATAATTGATGGAGGTTTTGCTTAAGTATGAATATAAAATTTTCGTTTTTGTTTGTTGTTTTAGTTGTACTTTTTTCATTGGGAACAGTTTCTGCTAGTGATAATGCAACTTTAGATGATGATATGATGTCTTATGAGAATAATGTTAGTGTATCTGGCAATGATTTAAGTCAGGACGCTGTTGAGTCTTCTGATGTTGATTATAATTCAGTGGGTATGGATTCTTCTTATAATTCTAGTCGTGAATTGGATTCTGATGTGGGTTCATCTGAAAGTAATGATGGTGGCTTTTTTATAAATACTGTTGTGAATTCTACGTTTTTTAATTATTTTGATGAAACTGGTGTTTTGAGAAGTAATGTTAATTTTAATAATTTGATTTTTGTGGGTAATTTCTCTGGTCTTGGTGTAAGTACTATTACTGTTAATAAGATGATTAATATTGTTGGTAAGAATGCTACTTTTGATGGTGTTGGTTTTAATATTGTTGCTGATGGTGTTTGTTTATCTGGTATGAATATTAATACTGATGGTATTGCTACAGCTGTTGAAATATTTGGGAATAATGTGACTTTAACTGATAATACTTTTAGGTTTATTAATTCTACTCGTGGTATTTTTGCTCATGATGTTGATTTTTTAACTGTTTCTAGTAATAATATATTATTTTATAGTGAAACAAATGGAGCAGGTATTTATTTAGCTAATTTAAACAATGCAGGTATTGTTAATAATTATATTGTTACAAGTATGTCTTCTGGTTGTGTTGTTAGTTGTGATGATGTTTCTAATTTAAATATTGTTGATAATGATATTTTTGGGGAATATAATGTTGTTTCTGGTGTTAATGATGTTATTTATGCATTGAATGTTAATGGTGGGGATAATAGCGTTATTAGGAATAATAGTGTTTTGCTTAATGGTTGGGGTTATACTCATGCTATTAGATTAAATGGTACTAAGTTTAGTTTATGTAATAATGATATTCTTGCTACTTCTGATAATAGTTCTGTTATTGGCATTAAACTTGAAGATGTTTCTGGAGTTGTAGTGAATAATTCTGTTTCTGTCAAATCCCCTGTTAGTGCATATGGTATTTATTCTGGTTGTGTGTCTAATAATATTTCTTATAGTTTTAATAGTATTGTATGTAATTCTACTGATGTATGTGGAGTATATGCTGGAGGAAATGATGAAAAGTTATTAGGTAATGTTATTGATGTTTCTGGTGATTGTAGTGTAGGTGTTGTTTCTAGTTCAAATAATTTGGTATTGAATGGGGATAATATTACTGCTTATGGTTATAATATAAATGTTACTTCTACTGATGTTGCTGGTGTTAATATTGTTTCTGGTAATGCGACTATCGGTGGTTGTTCTGTTGTGTCTAATTCTAATTTTACTATCTTGAATCATGGTTTTACTACTTTAATTAATAATACTCTTATTGATATGTATCCTTCTAGGGTTAAAATTATTGTTAATGATTTTGTTAAAATGTATGGTACTGCTGATGTTTTTAATGCAGTTTTAGTTGATGGTAGAGATAATCCTATTTCTGGCGTTAATGTTACTTTTACTATTAATGGTGTTAATTATATTAAAACCACTGATAAGAATGGTGTTGCTAGTTTAAATATTAATTTACATCCTGGCTCTTTTAACATGACTGTTGATTATGATGATTTTAGTGCTTATGCTTGTGTGAATATTTCTTCTATCAGTGCTTGTGATCTTGTTAAGACTTTCCAAAATGCTACTCAGTTTGTTGCAACTTTTTATGATAATAATGGTAAACTTTTAGATGAAGGTACGCTGGTTTCATTTAAGGTTAATGGTGTGTCCTATAAAAGAGTTGTTGATGAGAATGGTGTTTCTAAATTAAATATTAATTTACGACCTGGAAATTATGTTTTAACAGCAATTAATCCTGTTAATTTTGAGGTTTCTAATTTTAATATTTGTGTGTTATCCAGTATTGAGTCTGGTGATTTAGTAAAAACTTATAAAAATGCAAGTCAATTTGTTGTTAAAGTATTTAATAAAAATGCTTCTTTAGTTAGTAATGGTAGTGTTTGTTTTAATGTTAATGGTGTTTTGTATACTCGGGATATTGTTGATGGTTCTGCTAGATTAAATATTAATTTGCTTCCAGGTAAGTATGTGATTACTACTGTTTATGATGGTTTAGCTATAGGTAATAACATTGTTGTAAAATCAAAGTCTCTTTTAAATACTTCTGCACAGTCAAAAACATTCACTGAGTTATCAGAAATTATAAAAAATAGTTCAGGTACTTTAGAATTAAATAATGATTATAAGTATGATGTGCTTTCTGATAGGAATTTCAAAGGTATTGTGCTTAATAATGCTAATTTAACTATTAATGGTAATAATCATACTATTGATGGTGATTCACGTGTGTCTTTATTTAATATTACTGGTGGTAGTGTAACTCTTTTGAATATTAGTTTTGTTAATTTTAAAGGGGATTATGGTAGTGTTATTAATGCAAAGAATTGTGTTTTAAATATTTCACAATGTAGCTTTGATGGTAATTCTTATATTAGTTATATTAAAAAGACTAAGATTAATAGGATATCTTATAAATCTGAGTCTGTTTATAGTAATTCTTGGGGTGGTGCGATTTATCTTGATGGTGTGAATGCGTCTATTTCTTCAAGTGCTTTTTATAATAATATTGCAAGGTATGGTGGTGCAATTTATACTGGTAACAGTATTTTAACACTTGCAGGCAATATATTCGGATTTAATACTGCCCATGGTTCTGGAGATGATAAAGCATCCGCTCTTCTTCTTAATAAACGTTATGGTGGTGCAATTTATTCTTCTAATTCAAAAATAATCTCTTCAGTAAATAGTTTTTGTAATAATGATGCGTATTGTGGTGGTGCAATTTATATTTGTAAGGATTCTTATAATACTTCATTTATAATGGATACTTTTGCAAATAATAAAGGTAGGGCTATTTATTCTTCAGCGGAGGATGTTAAAGTAGTTTATTCTAATTTTGTTAATAATACTGCTGTTTTATCCAATTTGGGAAATTCAATTTATGTTGATGGTGGATCTTTGATTTCTCAAAATAATGTTTTCAATAATGAGTCTGATGCTGTTGCATCCTGGTTTGATGTGTATGGAAAATGCACATTCTTAAGTTTAAACGTTCAAAATAATACTGTAACTGTTAATAATACAACAAAAGTAGATGGAAATAGTATTCACATAACTAAGAGCATGCGTGTTGGTGAAAATAGTTTTATGGTTGAAAATTATTATGCTCATCGTGATTTGCAAGCTATGCTTAATGAAGGTATTGTGGACAAATTCGCATCAGTAAATCAAACTAGGAATGCATTGGCTTTAAGTTCTTTAATAAGTGATATTGCGGATTTAGAAGATAAGATTATGACTGATGTTCAGGAAGGTAATCATACTACTGCTTTTACTTTTGTTATTGATGTTCATAATGATGGTGAGTTAAGTGATGCATGTAAACTTGCAGCAAATCCTTATTATAATAATCAAAAAATAACTTATTTAATTGTGAATTTAGAGGCTAATCATGTTTTTAATGTAGTTGCATCTAGTAAAGGGTCTATTTTTAATGTAGCGGTTACTAATTTAGTGTTAAATGGAAATAATGCTAAATTTAATGTAGTGAACTTTAATGAAAGGTATGAGTATCATTTCATGTATATTAATGGAAATGTTAATGTTGTTATAACTTCTTTGAATATGAGTGGTTTTAATACTGCAATAGAAAATCATGGTACTTTACTGATTAAGGATTGTAATTTTATTAATAATAAATTAAATTACATCCGGGATGAGGACCGTGGTGGTGCAATTAAAAATTATGGACAGGTTATTGGTGAGAACTGTTCATTTATTGGTAATTATGCTAAATACGGTGGGGCAATATATAATCTTAATCAATTGTATTTAGTTAATTGTTTCTTCTCAGATAATGTGGGTTATGGTGATGGAAATGATATTTTCAGTTGTAAAGGTGCTAATTCTACTATTGTAAATACTACGGGTACTATTTATACTGATGGTGATTCTGGTTTGAGTAATTTTGCAAGATGGGCAATTAGAATAGCTGCTGGTGTTTTAATTGCAGCGGGAGTTGTGGCATTAAATCTTATTCCGGGTATTGGTACTGGTTTGGCATGGATAATTGGAGTATCTGGTGTAGTTATTATTGGTGGTGGAGAGTATGCTATAGAGGCTTGTTTTGATAAAGAATTTAGTTTTACAAAATTGCTTATAACTCTTGCAATTTATGGTGGAATAGCTTTAGCAACAGCTGCAATAGCTCATTTAGCATTAAATTATTTTACTCTTCAGGGTCATTATACTGTGCAAGCTATGCTTACTGAATCTGGTACTTTTGAGTTCGTAGAACACTATGTAGAGGGGATTTTCATTGAATATGGTCCTGTTATTTCTATATGTGCTGCTTGGGTGACAGGTCTTGGAGTAGCAGGTGGATTATATGGTTACTTTACTTCTTCATCTGATGATACTAACACATCTGACCAACAAAATAACACTAATGATAATACAAAAAATATGATGATGGGAACTCTTAAAAATGATAAATTAGATTATAATCATTATTGGGATTTAAGGCCTGCTAGATTAACACGTTCTTAAGGCGTGTTAATCCTATTTATTTTTTGGTGTTTTATGAATATTTAAATCTCTTTTTTCAATCTTTGTTTTATATTTTTAGTTTTATACTTAAACCAGCCTTTTGTTGTTTGTAAATTAGCTACCTGTTTGGTTTTACTAGCTAGTTCAACTTCCAGCTCATGAATTCTATTTCTAAATAGCTGATAATCACCCATAAGACTGTAAGCTTCATTTAGATTTCTGGCTCTTATTTGTTTTATTATACTTTTAATTGCATTATTTTCAGGAGTTGGATTAACATCGTTCATTTCATCAAATAATTTAAGAGATTTATTTACCAGCTCTTTTTTATCCTCAAAAGAAATAGTCTCACTTAATGCCACATCACTAATCCAGCAGCTTAAATGCTGGTTAAAAATAGTATCGTAATATTTACATGCATTATTTTTCTTAAGTACATCAACTGTATTATTATATCCTTCTATCAATCCATCTAAATAATGCATTCCTTTAGATAAGCTAGTTGAACTATTATCTCCAGTTCTCAATCTGAAATTATAAACAATATCATTTATAAAGACTATTTTTGAGGCATTTACAAAGGCATCAATCATAAAAGTTAAATCTTCAGCAAAAACACCTTCCGGAAATGTTATATTGTGCTCATTAAGGAATTTTTTTGGAAATATCATTCTCCAGATATTATTTATTGAAAAAAAGCGTAAATCTTCATCAATTGAGTTTAAAGTCACATTCTGTGTAATCCAGTCTTCAGGAACTATTCTTTGCTCTCCAAATGTTTGGAATTTACCAATAGCTACGTCACATGAATTTTTACTAATTGCATTGTATAATTTTTCAACAGCCCTGGGCAGGTAATTGTCATCATGATCAATAAACATGATGTATTCCGCATCTGAATTAGCTATTCCTATGTTTCTAGCTCTGCCAGGAGTTCCTGTTTTTTTACCTGATTCATAGGTTTTTATATTTTCATATTTTTCACAATAGCTGTTTATAAGTTCCTGAGTGTTGTCTGTGGAGTAATCATCAACAATAATTAGTTCTATGTTTTCAAATCCTATGCTTTGGTTCATAATAGAAGCTATTGTTGAATCTAGAAATTCTACACTATTGTATGTTGGAATAATAACAGTGACTTTATAAGACATAAATTTATTTTTATGTTAAGGTATTATATAATATATTATGAATTTGTCAAGGTCAATTAAAAAGAATCCTTTAGCTTACATAGCTATGAAATCAAAAGCTAATCCTAAAAAGATTTCAATGTATAAAAAAATTTATTTAAGGATTAAAAATTTAGAATTAATTGATAAAGACAAGTATTTTGCTATTCATGAGGACTGCAGGACTCAAGAATTAGATGTTAACTTACATTATTTGTATTATGGATTTAAGGATGATTTAGCTACTCAACAGTCATATATAACAGAAGTATTTAATTTGGAATTTTATAAAAATACATATGGCGTTGATAATCCTGTTTTTGACTATGTTTTAGATGGCTTTTATAAAAATAACCAAATTAATGTTTTTGATAATGAGTATATAAATACACTTGAAACACATCTCTTTAATCAGTATTATGATGGCCAAAATAAGAAAGTAAGTGATGAGGTTAAAAATAATTCTTATATAACTGATAAAAGAACGTTAATTCCATATATCCAACTTGAAAAACCTATTAAAACAGATAAAATTAGAGTTGGTGTTTTTACAAATGATCCTTTTGAAAATTTAGCTCCATGTCCATATATTAGACTTCACGCTCCTTTTAGCAAGTTAAGTAAATCTGATAAATACACATTTTTCATGTATGGTATGGATAGCTATGTTATGATGAATATTGACAATATTTTAAGGTCTAAATTATTTGATATTGTTGTTGTTCAAAGGATTTTACCATTTCTGGATTTATTACTAGCTAGATGTAAAAAATATGGTATTAAAGTTGTTTATGAAACAGATGATGATTTATTAGGTGTTGAAAAAAACAGTCCTTCCTTTGAATATGTTAATAGGGTTAAAGACCAAATAACTAATTTCATTGATAATGCAGATGCAATATCTGTTACAACTTCTAATTTAGCTTCTAAGTTTGATTTGGATAAAACTGTGGTAATTCATAATTACTATGTGGATACGGTTTTTGATGTTAAAAAAGATATTAAAAGAGGAGGCAAGTTAAAATTAGGCTATTATGGAACATTAACTCATTCTAAAGATTTATTTTTAATTAAGGATGTTATTTTAAAGCTTAAAGAAAAATATGATTTTGATTTTGAGATAATTGGCGGATTTAATGCTGATGATAATGTATCTGATGAATGGTATGCAGCCGTTGAGCTTCCTCCAAATAATATGAGTTTTGAAGTCTTTATGCCATGGCTTTCAAAAGTAGCTAATTGGGATGTTGCATTAGTGCCTTTAGAAAATTCAAAATTTAATTTAGGAAAAAGTGAATTAAAATACATTGAATTAGCAGTGTTGGGAATTCCCGGTGTTTATAGTGACATGCCGGTTTATAATAGTGTAGTTAACGATGGTGTTAATGGATTATTAGCTAGCGATACAAAAGAATGGATTTTGAAAGTTGAAAAATTACTTTTAGACATCACCTTAAGAGAAACTCTCCGAAATAATGCTTTAAATGATGTTTTAGAAAATTATTCTCTAGATGAAGTTGTAAGTAAATGGGATGAATTATTTTCAAAATTAATATAACTTCTGTTTAGTTTTTATTAAATTTTCATTAATTTTGTTTAAAAAACATTGTAATTTCTAAGTTCCCATTTATTTTTTCATAATAATTATTATTTTTGTATAATTGTTTGTTTAATATTCCTTAAAATGTATATTATTGTTTTATATTTGTTAATTAGCTATTTTAATCAATATTTTCAATATATATTGGCATAAAATTTGATTTAATTTGTATTCTATATAGTTAGTGTTTTTACAAACTGTGTTATAATTACTC
>CAVDAS010000021.1:0-20513 GCA_963606955.1 Bacteroidaceae bacterium | reverse complement strand
AATCCTAATTATAAGGATTTGGTTAAATGGACTTTAAGAGCAACTAATAATGGTCCGAATACTGCAACTGGTGTTGTTGTTTGTGATATTTTGCCTGATGGTTTAGTTAGTGTTGATAAATCTTTTAATGGAACTTGGAATGTTGGTCAATTACTTGTTAATCAAACAAAAGAGTTAACAATAATTTGTTTAGTTAATAAAACTGGAAAAATTGTTAATATAGCTAATATCACTGGAAATGAATATGATTATAATTTAGCTAATAATATTGCAAATAAAACTATTGATATTAGCCCAAGTGTTGATGTTTTTGTTAAAAAATATGTAAACAACACCGCTCCAGATTTTGGTGAAATAGTTAAATGGTCAATTATTGTTTCAAATAATGGTCCTGATATAGCTACAAATGTTGAAGTTAAAGATTTATTAGCTGATGGATTAATACTTGTAAAATCTAGTCAAACAAAAGGAATGTATGATGTTAAATCTGGTATATGGACTATTGACTCATTAGCACCTGAAACCAATGAAACATTAGATATTTATTGTAAAGTCAATAAACTTGGCAAGATTTTAAATGTAGCTAGTGTTAATTCTACTGAATATGATTGGAATAAATCAAATAATGATGATAATGAATCTATTGATGTAGTTAAAGTAGCTGATTTGTCAGTTGTTAAATTAGTTAATAATTCAAATCCTAATTATAAGGATTTGGTTAAATGGTCAATAATTGTTAAAAATAATGGCCCAAATGATGCTACTGGTGTTGTAGTTAATGATTTACTTCCAAATGCTTTAGAATACATTTCATCTCATCCATCTAAAGGATATTATAATCCGGTAAATGGTATATGGGATATTGGTGATTTGGGTGTTGGTGAAGAACTACAATTAAATATTGTATCTAAAATTATTAAAACAGGGAATATTACAAATCTTGTTAGCATAAAAGGTAATGAAAAAGACAATAACTCAACTAATAATAATTATGAAAAGTTAATTTATGTTAAGCCGGCTGCAGATTTGGTTATTGAAAAATCAGTATCTAAACAAGAAGTTAAAGTAGGTGATTTAATTGATTATTTAATTGAAGTTACAAATAATGGGCCTGATAGTTCTGAAAATGTTAAAGTAAGTGAGTTATTAAACCCTAATTTAAAATTAGTTTCATTTAAAGCAACTAAAGGTAATTTTGATAATAAAAATCAAGTTTTAACTATTGATTCATTAGCTAGTGGGGAAAAAGCTTTATTAACTGTTAGTGCTGTTGCAACAGCTTGCGGTAACTTTGAAAATAAAGTTGTTGTTTCATCTGATACTTTTGATTATGATGAATCTAATAATCATGATGAAGTAAGTGTTTTTGTAAGTGATAATCCTATTAAAATGTTAAAATCTATTATAAATAACATATATCCTCAAAAATTAGTTAAAAAGTCTCCAGTTTCTGATTTAGGTGCTTTAGTAGAATTTTCTTCTTTAGAAAGTGTTGAATTGCCAAAAACAGGTCTGCCGATATTATTGTTGATTTTAGTTTCAATGATTTCAATTGGATTTTTACCTATTAAAATTTCAAAGAAAAGATAATTTAAAGTAGCTATTTAGCTACTAATTTTTATTTTTTTAAAAGGGTTTTTCAAAAATTTCAAAGTATCAAAATTATTGATTTTCACATCAATTATTCTTATACTTTGCAATAGAAGTATCAAAAAAATAATTCAAATTTCTTAAATAAACAATACTTTTAAATAGAACTTTTAACAAATATATATTTAGATATTGATGTATTGATAATTTTTTATCAAAATTACTGTTTTTACTCAATATTAAATTGTTATGAGGTGAAAATATGTCTGATGAAGAAATGATTGAAGAAACAACCGAAGAATTTGTAGAAGAAGATGAAGAAAAATTACCTTTTGCTAAAGCAGAAGTTGTTCGTTTAATGAAAGAAAACCTTGATGATGACAAAATGATCCGGGAAAGAGTAAAAGTAGAAATGAACAAATTCTTAGGTGAAGTTCTTAAAAATGTATGTAAACAATTAAATGATTATCCTTATACCACTATTGAGTACGAAATGCTCAAAGAATCTACTTATCCATACACTAACATTACAAGGATTAATCAGGAAAAAGAAAGAATATTATTACATTTAGAAGCTATTAAAGCAGATTGTAATGCATTAGCTATGGATGTTCAAAAAACTTTAAAATTAAAAGATGTTGCTGAAGAAGACGATTTAAGTAGCTTTTTAGCACATGATGACGATGAAGATGTCGAGGAAGAAGAATAATTTCTTCCTTTTTAATTATCTTCAATAATACTAAAACCTGTTTTTAATAATTTTAATTCCTCTTCAGGAATATCTAATATTTCAACATCATCACTTACAATATTACTTTGACCAAATGGGTCTTCAATAATTAAAGTAGCTGTTTTTTCTCCATTTACGATACTTTTTAAGTCATTTAAAACTAATTGTGCATTTTTTTGAGAAGTATTGTCATTAAATAATTGGAGAGCCTGTTTTAGAGCATCTTCAAATCTGACAAGTACTCCTTCAACATTAGTTACATATCCTTCTGATTTTGGACCGGGTTCTACTTTAACACCAAGTTCAGGAATAGATACAGTAGCTGACTGTGATCTAACAACTCTAGTGGATAAATTGTCTTTACTTATTTTTAAAACATATTTTGCAGGGTCATTTTGCTCAAGTGCTATAATATCGCTGTGTTTAAATCCGCAGGAATCACAGATAATTGTTGTTTCCAAAACCTTTCCGAAATGCGGTATTTCAATTTCTTTCATTATAGATTCAGCTACTCCTTCAGTACTGCATGCAGGACATTTAATAATCATTTTATTAATTTCTTCATTCTTCATAGATAAATCCTCTTTTTGTTAATTCTTTAATTATATTATTTAAATCATCTTTATTAGGTGCACAAATAGTAAATTTCCTATATTTTGATAAAGCATATAATTTATTTAAATCTTCTTTTTTATCAGGGTTTTCATTAATACTTTTAACAAATTTACTAGCTTCATTAAAATCTGATATATTAACATTTTTAACTAAAGAATCTTTAAATCCTCCTAATTTGTACACGATTTTAGTTATACTACCATTATTTTGGTTTATGATGATATCAACTACATCTCCTATTTCATCAACAGAATTGGTTAAACATACAACTTTACAAGTTTGTTTTATTGTTTTAAGTATTTTATTTACTGTACTTTCAATATTTTCAGTACTTACTGCTGTTGCATTGAATTTTTCAGCTTGTGATAATAAGTGGTTGTGTATTATTCTATTTTCTGTAAAGAATTCTAGCTGTTTTCCACCTCTATGTATCTGAATTGCTCTTTTAACAAATCTTTGTTTATGTGATTCTTCATCAGATGATAATATAAAGAAATAGATGTTTGCATCTTCATAAAATTGCTCAATCTCAATTAATCCTGGAACTAAATGAACTCCTTCAATTATAATGTCATCAAAGTCTGTAATAGCTCGTCTAATGACTTTTTCTAAAGCTGGAATAACATAAGATGCATGGTCATCAAATCCTGCAGCTACTAATTCTTCATAATTATCGTATTTGGATTTGTTTCTTAAGCTTTTATATGCTTCATAAGATGAGCTATGGAGTGTAGGAGCATATTCTTTTCCAATAATCCCTCTAACTACTGCACGTATAAAATCACTTTCTATTAAATGTTTTATATCTAATTCTTTAGCTAATTGGGCAGCTATTGTTGATTTCCCAATTCCAGAAGCACTTCCGATTAATATAACATAAGGCTTTCTCATGTTGGTAGTCTCCTAATCTTTTTTAATTAGTTATAATAATAATTATCATATTTATTTATAAAAACATTATCTTTTAATAATAAGAAAATCAATATTTATAATTAGATTATAATTTTTTGAAAATTTTGTTTTAATTAAAGTTTTTATAAAAAATTAAGATTATTTTGTTACACAGTTGTTATAAATTATAAGTTATAGGAGTGATATTTTTGTATTCGGTAGATTCTGTTAAAGAACTTCAAGATTTGAATCCATTTATTGTTGTTGGTTGTGGTGGAGGAGGTGAAAAATTCTCCAATCTTGAAGGTATTGAGGCAGTAGGCTTTATAGATGATGATATTAGCAAACAAGGAACTCAATTTTGTGGTAAAACTGTTTCTGGTAGTTTAGAAGAATGTTTAAGTAAAACTTCTGCAAACTCTCTTGTTATTATGTTACCTATTGGGGCTGAAGGTTCAGCTATTAAATATGCTGTTCAAGCTATTGATGCTGGTTTAAATGTTATAACTTCTTTTAGATCATTATCTATTGAAGATAACATTTCTTTAAAGAAATTTGCTGATTCAAAAGATTTAGTTATTAAAGAAATCGGTCCTAGGTTAGATGTTGTTGAAAAAATAGCTGGTATAGCTCCTGAAAAATCATGTGAAGTTTTACCAAAAATATCATATGAACCTAAAGCTCCAGTAATATTTGTTGGAGGTACTTCTCAGGAATGTGGTAAAAGAACTACTTCTAAGAAGCTAGGAATTGCAGCTACCGAAAGGGGTTTAACTTCAGCAGTTATTTCTACTGATGAAATGGGTCTTGAAGAACCTACAGAATTTAATTTCAGAGCAGGAAGTTTATCTGCTATGGATGTTCCTGCAGCAGTATTATCTGCAATTAAATATGTTGAAGAAACTAAAAAACCAGATATTATTTTCATTGAAGGCCAATCTAGTTTAACTGAAAAAGGAAATCCTCATCCAAGAGGTTTATCTGCAGCTATTTTAATTGGTGCAGCTCCTGATGCAGTTATTATTGGACACAGACCAAATCATCCATATAGGGAACCTAGAGGCATTCCGGAAGAAATTAAAGCTATTGAAGCTGTTGAACCTACAAAAGTTGTGGGAATTTCAATTAATCTTAAAAATGCTGATTCAGATTTGGATATTGGATACTTTGAAGATAAATATAACTTACCTGTAGAAGATGTTTATAACAATGGTGCTTCAAAATTATTAGATGCTATATTTGATTATTTAGGAGAGTAATTTAAATGGGTTTTACTGATGCTTTAAAAAGAAGTTTAGGTTTTGAAGAGGATACATCATCTTTACATAATAAACAGTCAAATAATTATAGAAGGCCAACTGCTCCTTCTAGTGACTTTAGAATGCCAAATAATCAGGCTTCTGATTTAAGTAGTCAGGGATATTATGATGATGTGTCTATTTCTCCAGAACAGTCTTTCTATGAAATAATGTTAATAAGACCTAAAACTATTGATGATATTAATTATGTTGTAGATCAAGTTCTTGAAGAAAGCAATCCAGTTATTTTAGATTTATCTTTTTTAGAAAAAGAAAGTCCAGCTAATTTTAAACTTGCTGGAGATAAAATTAAACAAATGAGAAGTAATTATGGTGCAGAAGCACTTTTACTTTCCCGTTGTACTGATAAAAATTTAATTATTATAGCTCCAAAAGGAGTTACTTTAGTTAGAAAGTAGAAAAATTCTTATATTTCAAAGAATTTTTCAGCATTTTTAAATGCTACTTTCTCTATTTCTGTTTTTTTATATCCTAATTTTGTAAGTTCACGTACTGTTTTTGGAACTGATAATGGATCAGATGGTTTATTGCTGATATCACTATTTAATAAGAATTTATCAAATCCATATTCATCTAAAATAGCTATTGCTTCAGTTTTATCCATTTTTTGAGGTTGTACTGTTAAACCTAGTGTGTAGTCTTTATCAATAACATCTTCAACTACATTCTGGTTTATATGATCAATAACAACCAATTTTGGGTCGATGTGTTGAGGAACAATCTCATCGATAACTTTTAATACTTCTTTTTTATTTTTACGTGGTGTATGAACAATGACTTTGGATTTTGTTTGCTCACCAATATCTAATTGTTTTTTAAAAATAGCTATTTCACTATCTGTTAAGTCTTCAAGACCTATTTCTCCAATAGCTACTATTTGTTTGTTTTCAATCCATTTGTAAAGGTTTTCATATATTAATTCTGGATTTACACTTGTATTTGCAGGATGGATTCCTAAAGCGACTTTTAAATCAAGTCCATATTCTTTAGCTCTTTTGGTGTCATAGTTAAGAATTCTCTCTAAATGATTTAAAAGAGTGCTTTCATTATTTAGTTTGTATGGGTAGAAAGCACAAGTTATTGCAGTATCTATTCCAGATAAATACATTTCACCAAAATCTTCACTACTTCTTGAATCTCCATGCATATGTGTGTCAATCATTTCAATCACTTTCTTATAAATAATCTATTTTGTGATTAATATTATGATTAGTTCTGTTTAAAAAATTAATGCTTTGAGGTTATTATTTTTATATTTTTCTTATCTGTTGATTTACACATTTTCTCACTTCAAGAGTTTTTATATTTTTTCAGTATTAAAAATACCTTTGCGAGTAATACTTTTCTTGGTGATATCTGTGAATGAAAATCAAATGTGTATAGAAAACTATGAAACAATATCTGAAGAAATTAAATACATATCAAACTCTTTAGTGCGGTTAAAAATCTTAGCAACTTTATACGAACAACCACTTAATATGAAAGATATTAATACAACTACTGGATTAAGCTACAGCTCAATATCCAGTAATATGTTTGGATTAGAACTTGGAGGTTATATTTATAGAAAAGGAAATTTATATTATGTCTCAAACACAGCTAAATTTTATATAGCTAATATTTTAGAGTTAAAAGAGACAATAAACCTATTTACTAAGTTTTTTAATATTTTAGATGCTCATATAGTAGATATGATTCCTGAAAAATCGGTAGCTGAATTATATTTGCTTGGTAAGGCTATTCTAGTTGAATCTAATGACAAAGATATTTATAAAGCTTATAATATAATAGAACATGCATTAGAAGAGGCTTGTAGTTTAAAATGTGTATTTCCTTTTTTTTATGAAGATTTTAACAAATATATAAATGATTTAATTGGTGAAGATAAAGCTGTTGAAATATTAATTCCTCAAAACATCAAAGAAAACTTTGAGTATTTTTTAAATTTAGAGCATGATAATGTCAAATCAGATGCTTTTAGTTGGGAAAATAATTTTTTATTGGTTATAACTGATAAAGTGATGATTTTGGGCCTTTTTAAAGATGATGGAAATTTTGATCAAAACAGAATAATAACATCGAAAAAAGAGGAATGTTTAGAGTGGGGTGAAAATTTATTTGAAAATTTTAAAAATAAGATAAATAAATGAGTATTACTTACTCATTTATAATATTCTTCTAAATAGTCTTTTATTTCATCAATAGCTATTCTTTCTTGAGCTTCAGTGTCTCTGTTTCTTATAGTTACTTTGTTGTCTTCTAAGCTTTCAAAATCAACAGTTATTGCAAGAGGAATACCAATTTCATCTGCTCTAGCATATCTTTTACCAATTGTTCCACTTACTTCATATTCAACTTTAAATCCTGCTTCTCTTAATTTATCAGTTATTTCAATAGCTATTTCACGTGGGCCTTCTTTATTTAAAAGAGGATAAACTCCAACCTGAACCGGTACAACAGAAGGTGCAAATTTAAAGTAGTCTTTTTCGTCAGTTTCTTTAAATGAATGAAGTAAAACAGAATAGGTAATACGGTCAATACCAAATGAAGGCTCAATAACATGAGGAACTATTTTTTCACCAGAAACTTCTTCTTCAACATCTTCAAAGAGTAATAAATCAGATGTTAATTCATAATCTTTATCTAAGCTAATAACATATTTTCCATCATTTTCAAGTGCCTGTTTAATTTCGCTGACATCAGCATCTTCAATAGCCTGTTTTACTTTAGGTGAATCTCCTTTAAATATAGGTCCAAATTTAGCTAAATTAGGTTTTACAACAGTTTTTTTAACTAATTTAGGTTCATCATATTCAATAAATACATTTAAATCATCATTACTGTATTTGCTGTGTGATGTTAAGTCATAAGCTCCTCTATCAGCTATTCCGATAATTTCAACCCATCCGTATTTATCAGTTTTAACTTCAACGTCCCAGCAGTCAAGAGCATAATGAGCCATTTCTCCAGGTAAGTGTTGTCTGAATCTTAAAACATCATTAGGAATACCTATTTCATTTAAGAATTTTCTAGCTAAGTATAATTGATAAATTAACATTTCATTAGCTACAATTCCTTTATCAAGAGCTTCACGAGCTGTAATTTCTAAAGGTTCAGTGTTATTTATTTGAACATCTTGGGAATTTAATCGTAAAACTTCATCAGCTATTTGGTCAAATTTAGGAGTGGTTTTGTCTTCAGGATTTAAAAATATTTCAGCTTCTGCTTGTGTGAACTCTCTTAAACGTATAACTCCTTGTCTAGGTGAAATTTCATTTCTATAAGCTTTTCCAAGTTGAACAACTCCAAAAGGAAGTTTTCCTCTAAAGAATCTTTCAAGACGTTTGAATAATATAAAAATTCCCTGAGCTGTTTCTGGCCTCATATAACCTACTTTATCACCTTTAGCTCCAATCATGGTTTTAAACATTAAATTGTAGTTCCAGATATTGGAAAGTTTTCCACCACATTCAGGACACTTAATATCATTGTCAATAACTATTTTATCAAGCTCTTCATTTTCTAGGCTTTCTACATCTTCACCAATAACTTCTTCAATAATGTGATCTGCTCTAAATACTTCTCCACATTCTTCACATTTGGTCATTGGGTCTGTAAAGTTATCAACATGTCCTGATGCTTTTAGAACTTCTTTAGGCATTACAGTAGGACCTTCTATTTCATAAAATCCTTCTCCAGAAACATATTGTTTTCTCCATTTTTGCATTATATTATTCTTTAAACTAGCTCCAAGAGGTCCATAATCTGTAAATCCGGAAACTCCAGAATATATTTCAAAAGATGGCCATAAAAATCCTCTTTTAGCACTAATATTTGTCATTTTGTCATGATTCATAAGTATTAACTTCCATTATTTTTTTAATTCATAATCTAGTTTAACTCTGCTAGATTCGGGTTTTAATTGCTTCATATATTTACTATTTCTTTTTGGATGGCCATAAGGTAGTTCAGCTGGTGTAGTCATAGTTTCAAATACTAATTGACATACTCTTTGACCAGGATAGAGTGCAACAGGCATAGCTCCAATATTGGATATTTCTAAGGTTATTCTACCTTCAAAACCCGGATCAACATAACCTGCAGTAACATGCATTGTAACACCAAGTCTTCCCATACTTGAACGGCCTTCAACTCTAGCTACTAAATCATCAGGTACTTTAACATATTCTTGTGTTGTAGCTAGTGCAAATTCATTTGGGTGGATTATAAATGCTTCACCTTCAGGGACAGTACTTGATTCCATGTATTCTGCAATGTCTTCCTCATCTTTTGGGTCAATATAAGGCTTTCTAATTACCTTAAAGACTTTAAACTCATCACCTAATCTCATATCTACTGATGAAGGTTGGATTTGCTGTTCATCCTTTATAGGATCAATTACAATTTTACCTTCTTTGAGATATTCTTTTATGCTTTTATCACTTAAAATAGCCATTTTTTCACACAAACAAATTTAATATGATATAATTTTTATGTGTTATTCTTTTTTAAGTTTTTGATAAATTTGGATTTTGAGTATTAGTTTTTATCTTATGGCCTGTTTTTAGGTATAATAATAACTTTTTAAGAAGTTTGTATTTTTGTAAAAAATAGTTAAAATTTAGTTTAAAGTTCAACTAAATTATATAATTTATCAACTATGGAATCTATTGATTTATCATCGTATTTTAAAGTAATGGCATTTTGTTTACAAATATTGACACAGAGTCCGCAGCCTCTACATGTGTCTTGGTTGATTTCAATGTTATTGTCTTTTAAAGTAATCGCATCAGCCATACATATATCATTTAAGCATTTCATACATGTAGTGCATTTTGAATTGTCAATAGCTATTTCTACTCCATCTAATTTGTGAATTTTATCACTTATTTTGTCATCTAGCTGTGGAATTACTTTCCATAAACAGCAGCACGGACAGCAATGACATATTGTAAGTAATCCTTCACCTGGCCTTGCATTCATCCAAATGGAGTCTATTTTATTTCTACCAATAATGTGTGTTAAACCAGCTGCATCTGCCTTGTCAACATGTTCTAGAGCTTCTTTTTTTGTTGCTTCGTGACAAATATTTCTTGGAATCTTTTTAGTTGTTGGTCCAAGGAAAATACATCCAATATCTTGAGGATAGTCTTTACAATTATTAGAAGTCCTGCAAAGACAGTTATTCATTATTACAACATCATCAATTTTTAAAATAACTTCTTTTAAAACATCTGTTGGTAGAAATTCAGACTTTTCAGCTTCTATTTTTTTATTAATGCTTATTATATTTGGGATGAATGTAGTGTCATCATCTTTAAATAATGTTCTTTCTATGATTTTTTCCATTATTTTGGATTGTTTGGTTAATTTAGCTATCCTAAATCTCCAATTAAAGATATATTTCACTACAAAAATACTTATGTCTGCAAAGCTAATTTTTTTCATTGTTTACCTATTTTCATTTTTAAACGTCTTAAAATTCCTTTTAAAGTATGAGCTTCTCTACCAGTAATATATGCTCTATTAATAATATTTTTAAATGATTTAAGTCCATTTTTCTTTTTATGTTCTGGAATGTCTAAGCTATCAATTAAATCATACATATCTTTTAGTACATATTCTTTTTCAATAGCTGTACTTTCTTCTAGACCTTCAACTGGATATTCATGTGCATTTTTAAATAATTCATAAAAAATAATGGCTGCTGCATGAGATATATTTAAAATGGGGTATGTTGGATCTGTTGGAATAGAAACACATATGTCACATTCATCTAGTTCCTCATTTGTAAGTCCGTTTCCTTCTCTTCCAAATAAAATAGCTGTTTTATTATTTGTATTAATACTTTTTCCAAGTTCTTCTGGTCTTATTGGGATTCTTGAGAGGTTGTAACTTCCACCAGCTACACCAGTTGATGCTACTTTAAAATCTATTCTTTGACTTTGATAGAATTCATCAAGACTTTTGTATATTTTAGCATTATCAACAATGTATTTTCCATGTGTGGCCTGATAAAATGCTTCTGGGGTAAGAGTAGGTGGATTAATAAGGACTAAGTTTTTTAATCCAAAGTTAGCCATTGTTCTTGCAAGAAAACCAATATTTCCAGGTGTTTCACATTCTACAAAAACAATGTAGATATTATTTTTAAAATTGTTCAGCTCTTTTTCGGCATTGTCTTCAGGGCCTTTAGCTATTTTTATTCCTCTTGACTGTTTTTTAGGTTTTGCTTTTTTCTTGGAGGTTGATTTTTTTTCAGTTTTAGTTTTTTGTTCTATTTCTGGTGAGTTTAAATTAGTTTCTACTATTTTTTCTTCACTTACAGCAGCATCTCCTATTTTAATCAACCCCTATTTTTGATAAGCTAGTTGTAACAGTTCAATTATATTCATAGCTTTTATATCTTCACGATTAATAGCATTTAATCCGTCTTGAATATTGTATTGGCAGAACGGACAGATTGTAATTACTGAATCTGCACCAGTATCTTCAATCATTTTTGCTTTTTCTTTTGCAAGAGTCATAGCAATTTCAGAGTGTCCGGATTTTATTCCTCCGCCTGCTCCACAGCATTGGCATGGATATTGCATTTCTTTAAATTCAACTCCTTTAATTTGGTCTATAATATCACGAGGTTGGCCTTTTATGCCCTGACCTCTACCTAAATGACAAGGGTCGTGCCAAGTTACAGTCGTGTTTAATTCATTCATTTTGTCTGTATCTAATTTATCTACTAAAAATTCACTAATATCCATCACATTTAAATTAGATCCGTATTTTGGATGGTCATTTTTAAGAGTTGCCCCGCAACCTGCACAAATAGTAATTACAGTATCATAATCTTTAAAGACTTCGTTATTTTTATCAACAAGTTCTTGAATTATGTCTGTTTGACCAGTTCTTATTAATGGTGAACCACAGCATACCTGTCCTTCAGGAATATCTATTTTTATTCCATTAGCCTCAAGTACTTCCAGTAATGCTTCTCCTATATGGTGTAATTTATTATCTACCATACATCCAGTAAATAATGCTACTTTTGAGCCATTATTATTTTTAACTTTCTGAATAAAACTTGGACCTTCAGTTTTAATTGATCTGCCTGTTTTTTGGATATTTTCTTTAAATGCTACATGTTCTGGAAGCGGTCCTTTTCCCTGTTTACATGCAATTTCTCTTAAACGTTCAATAGCATCTCCAAATGTGTTTATATCTTTAGGACAAACTGCCTTACATTTTCCACAGCTAGTACATTTATATAATCCTTTTTCTAAACTTTCATCGAGTCTGTTAAATTCATCTCTTGGATCTGATTCAAATTTAGAAAGATATCTCATTATATAAGGTCCTCCAAATTTGCTTTTAATGAATTTTACAACAGGGCAAGTAGCAAGACAAGAATAACATTCAATACAACTTCTGACTTTTTTAGTGTTTTCAATGTTTTGAGGATTTAAATTTTCATTTAATTTATCCTCATTGTGTTTCGGATTTAGTGAAAGCTGTAAATCTTTTACTTCTTGTTCTATTTGGCTTTTATCAACAATTAAATCTTTAATTACTGGGAAATTTTGAGGTTCAATAATTGCTCCATCTTTTATTTCTTTTTGGCATGCAAGAGCCCCATTTCCATTGAATAGTATTCCGCAGGATCCGCATTGTCCTGCTCTACAAGAGCTTCTAATACTAATATCTGCATTATATTTTTTATTAATAGTATTAATCGCATCTAAAACGGTCATTTGTGGTGTTTTTTCTATTTCATAACATTTTAAATAAGGTTCACTATCCACTTCTCTGTCAAACCTTGATATATATATTTTAATCATTACTTTACCCCTGTACTCATATTAATTAAAAATAAGTATAATATTTATATTATCTAACCTATTATATATTATTATTAGATTTTTAAATAATTTGAGGATATAAATAATGAACTTAAAAGAATTAGTAACAGGGAAACCTGGTGATAAACAATTTTTATTAGGTAATGAAGCAGCTGTAAGGGGAGTTATAGAAGCAGGAGTTTCTGTTGCAGCTACTTATCCGGGTACTCCTTCATCAGAAATTGGAAATGTTTTATCTGGATTAGCTAAGGGCGCTAACATTTATTTTGAGTTTTCTACAAATGAAAAGGTAGCTATGGAAGTTGCAGCTACTGCAGCAGCATCTGGGCTTCGTTCATTTACTTTCATGAAACATGTGGGTATGAATGTGGCTAGTGATTCATTTATGACAACTGCTTACAGTGGAGTAAATGGCGGAATGGTTATTTTATCAGCAGATGATCCATCACTTTTTTCATCTCAAAATGAACAGGATAGCCGTAATTATGGACGTTTAGCAAATGTACCTATTTTAGAACCATCTAACTGTCAAGAAGTTAAAGACATGGTTAAATATGCATTTGATTTATCTGAACAATTTAAATTGCCCGTTATTGTAAGAACAACTACTCGTGTGTCTCATATGAGGGGAGTTGTTGAATTTGGTGATGTGGCAGATAATTCTTCAGATGGTGAAAATCATTGGAAAAAAGGATTTTTCAAGAAAAACCCGGCACAGTTTGTTCCGGTTCCAGCATTTGCAAAAGATATGCATGTTGAATTAGTAGAAAAAATGGATAAGATTAGTAAAATAACTAATGAATCTAATTTCAATGTGGGCTCAGAATTTAGCCAAAATAAAAAATACGGGGTAATTGCTTCAAGTAGTGCTTATAATTATGCTTATGATGTAGTTAGGTATAATAATTTGGATATTGATGTTTTAAAACTTGGATTTTCATATCCTTTCCCTTATGATAAAGTAGCTAATTTTGTTAAAAATTATGATGAAGTCTTTATTGTAGAAGAGGTAGATCCAATTATAGAAAAAGATACACTAGTAGCTATTGGTAAAAACAATTTGGACACTGTTGTTCATGGTAAATTAGATGGAACATTCCCACCATATCATGAATTTAACTCCGATATTGTAGCTAGTGGTTTTAATAAATATTTAAACTTCATTGAAGAAAATACTGCTAATTATTCAGATAATTTACTTAAATTACAGGATGAAATTCCTTCCAGAGCACCATTACTTTGTGCAGGATGCCCTCACAGAGCAATGTATTATGGAGTAAATAAAGCTCTAGAAGAGTTAGGAATTCCTGTTAAAGATGCTATATTTGCATCAGATATTGGATGTTATACTTTAGGAATAAATCCTCCTTACAATGCAGCTGATTACTTATTATCTATGGGTTCTAGTGTAGGAGATGGCTGTGGTTTTTCAATAGCTACCAACCAAAAAGTAATTAGTTTTATTGGAGATTCAACATTCTTCCATAGTGGAATATCTCCTTTAATAAATGCTGTTCACAATAAAAACAATTTTATTTTAACTGTCTTGGATAATAGGATTACAGCTATGACTGGAGGTCAGCCAAACCCTGGAATTCCTGTTGATGGAATGGGTGATGAGGCACCTGAAATTTCTATACGTAAATTAGCATTAGCTTGTGGCTGTAATTATGTTCGTGTAATTAATCCATTAAACTTGGATCAAGTAGTTAAGACTTATAAAGAAGCTTTAGAACGTGATGAAGTATGTGTGATTATAGCTAAAGCTCCATGTACTTTAATTAAAGGTAAAACTAGAAAACCACCTGTAAATTACATTGATTCTAATTGTAATGGTTGTAATAAGTGTGTAAATGAACTTGCATGTCCAGCTATTTCAAAAGATGGTGGAAAAATAGCTATTGATAAATCAATGTGTGATGGATGTGGTGTTTGTATCCAAGTTTGTAAATATGGTGCCTTAGAAGCTGGAAGAGGTGAATAAATATGGATAATAATTATAATATTTATATTTGCGGTGTTGGAGGTCAGGGAATTATTAAAACCTCTGTAATTATTGGAGAAGCTGCAATGAATCAGGGATTAAATGTAGTCATGAGTGAAATTCATGGAATGTCTCAAAGGGGAGGTTCTGTTTCTACTGAATTAAAAATAGGTGATTATAACAGTTCAATTATTCCTGAACATGGTGCTGATATGTTACTTTCATTTGAACCTATAGAAACTATAAGAGGATTAGATAAAGTAAATGATGATACTAAAATAGTATTTAACACTCATCCTATTGTTCCAGCTTCATCAGATAAACCTTATCCTAGTGTAGCTAATATTACTGATGTTTTAAAGGAAAACTTTAAACATGTTCTTCCAATTGATGGAACTAAATTAGCACTAGATGCTGGAAATGTTTTAGCATTAAATATGGTTTTATTAGGAGCAGTAACTGCTGATGATAAATTCCCTCTTTCTAAAGAATCTGTTATTGCAGCTATGAAAAATAATTTAAAACCTAGATTTCATGAATTAAATCTAAAAGCTATTGAAAGTGGTTATAATTGGATTAAAGGTTAAATATTTAAATAATCATAAATTAATTTATAATTAAGTACAAAAAGAGGTTGTTATATATGCCTTATAAAATTGATAATGCTATATTAAAAAAGGATAAAACAGGGAAAGTCACTTTAATTGATCCTGAAAATGTTTTTAAAGATGAAGATGCTTTTGTAGCTATTAAAAGTGATGATTTAATTACTATTCAGCTTTTAATTAACAGCATATTACACAATGATTTTAAAAGATGGTCTGAACTTGGTGTGGTTCCTGAAACAGAATCTGTTAAAAGTTTATTTGTCCGTTTAGGTTATTCTAAAGCTGATATTGCATCATTATTAAAAGAATTTTAATTAGTGGAGGTTTTCAAAATGCCGGAATTCAAATTATCTAAAGAAGCAGGAACTAAAAAGTTTGAGCTTTCAATAGCTATTGATTATGATGAAGATGGCAATATTGAAGCTCAAGAGTTTTATAATGGTGTGGACTGGTCTGATAATCCTGCAGATATTAGGTTAAGTACTAGTTACTGTGATGAGGATGAACAAGACGAGTGGAATCTGTTTTGCAATGATTTCATGCATTTGCTTGAATCAGAGGAGTTAATTGAAAAAATTAAAAATTTAAAAGAAGTAGATGACTCCTATTATTTTGTAGAAGAAGGTATTGAAATTGTTTTAACAGAAGAAGATTAAGAAAAGAGTATTTCTTTTCTATAAGTCTTCTATATCTTTTTTTTCTAGGATGTTAGCAGCACTATCTTTTAAAAGAGTCATGGCTTCATCCATATTTTTTAGTCTCATTACTACAATAGCTTCATCTGTTTTTGAACTTACAAATGCATAAAGATAATCTAAATTAATGCCTTTTTCATCAAATATAGCTAGTGTAGAATTTAATCCATTTGGTTCATCTGGAACTGCTACAATAATAACGTCATTTTCATTTACAATAAATCCATCTTTTTCTAATGCTTCAATAGCTTTTTTATTATCTGAAACAATTAATCTTAATATTCCATATTTTGTTGTATCAGCTATTGAAAGTGCACGTATGTTTATATTTTCCTGAGCTAATGTATTAATAGCTTTTTTCATTCTTCCTTCTTTGTTTTCTATAAATACAGATATTTGTTTTACTACCATGTTTTCACCTTATTCAAAGTTCCTTTCATCAATAACTCTTACAGATTTACCTTCGCTTCTTGGTAAGGATTCTGGTTCACATAATGTTACATTAACTCTTAATCCAGTTTCACTTTTAATGGATTTAACAATCATTGCTTCTGTTTTTTCCATTTCTTTCATTTCATCAGAGAATAATTCTTTAGTAGCTTCTACTTTAACTTCAACTTCATCTAAAGTATCTGGTCTTGTTACTTTGATTAAGTAATTAGGACTTGCTCCTTTAATTTTAAGTAAAGCTTTTTCGATTTGTGATGGGAATACCATAACTCCTCTGATTTTTAACATATCATCGCTTCTACCAGTAATTCTACTCATTCTTACACTAGTTCTTCCACATGCACATTTTCCTATAATTAAAGAAGTTAAATCTTTTGTTCTGAATCTTAAAATTGGAATTCCAGTTTTAGTAAGTGTAGTTAATACAAGTTCTCCTTTTTGACCTGGTTTTAGAGTTTCTCCAGTTTTTGGATTAATAATTTCTGGATAGAAATGATCATCCTGAATGTGCATTCCATCTTGCTCAACACATTCCTGAGCTACTCCAGGACCCATAATTTCAGTTAAACCATAAATATTGTATGCTTTGATGTTTAAGCTGTTTTCAATTTTATGTCTCATTTCTTCAGTCCACATTTCAGCTCCATGTATCCCTACTTTTAAATTAATGTCTTCTAGATTAATATCAGAGCTATCAAGACTTTCTCCAAGATACATTGCATATGATGGTGTACAAGTTAAAACATCACTTTGGAAGTCTTTCATGGTTTCAAGTTGTCTTTTGGTGTTTCCTGCAGAAATTGGTACAGTTATTGCTCCAAATTTTTGAGCTCCATGGTGAATACCAAATCCTCCAGTAAATAACCCATATCCAAATGCATTTTGAATAATGTATTCTTTTTCAACACCCACCATTCCAAGGCCACGTGCAATACATTCTGACCAAATATCTAAATCTTCTTTAGTATATCCAGTAACAGTTGGTTTTCCGCTTGTTCCAGAGGATGCATGAATTTCTACAATTTCTTCGTAAGGAACAGCAAATAAACCAAATGGGTAAGCTGCTCTTAAGTCGTCTTTTGTTGTAAATGGGATTTTTTCAATATCTTTCAAGGTTTTTATATCTTCAGGGGTGATACCAGCTTCATCAAATTTTTGTTTATAAAATGAAACATTATTATAAGCTAATTTAACAGTTTCTTGTAATCTTTCTAACTGTAATTTTTCTTTTTCTTCAATATTCATACATTCGGCTTTTTTGTTCCATACCATTGTATCACTTATTTTATTCTTTGTTCTAATTATTTAATATAAAATTATATATAACTATTCGTATTAAAAATTAATTATATATTATTTTTTTTAATATATTGGAGTTTAAATTATGGACATTATGATTTTGGCGATTGTATTTATAATTTACATTTTTGCTTTAGTATATGTAGGTTATTATGCATGGAAAGGAACGGATTCCTCAGAGGATTTTATGATAGGTGGGAAGGATACAAATCCCGCAATCATGGCTCTAAGTTATGGTGCGACATTTATTTCGACAGCAGCTATCATTGGTTTTGGGGGAGTTGCTGGTGAATATGGTATGAGTGTTTTATGGTTAGCATTTTTAAACATAATCGTAGGGATATTCATAGCTTTTGTATTTTTAGGTAAAAGAACCCGTAGAATGGGACACAGTTTAGGCTCCCTAACATTTCCGGAGTTCTTAGGTAAACGTTTTAACAGTAAATTTATCCACTATTTCTCAGGTTTAATTATATTTTGTGCAATGCCGCTTTATGCTGCAGTAGTTCTTATTGGGGCTGCAAGATTTTTAGAATCTTCTTTAATGATTGATTTTGGAATATCATTATTCATATTAGCAGTTATTATTACATTCTATGTATTCTTTGGTGGTATTAAGGGAGTAATGTATACTGATGCTCTCCAGGCTGTAATTATGGTTGTTGCAATGGTATTTTTACTTGGATTTATTTATTGGTTACTTGGTGGTGTAACTCATGCAAATACTGCTTTAACAGATATGGTAAGTTTATATCCAGCTACTGCTACGGCTACTGGAGGAACAGGTTGGACAACGTTCCCTGAGCTGGGTTCACCATTCTGGTGGAGTTTAGTTTCATCTACTCTTATTGGTGTAGGTATTGGTGTATTAGCTCAACCGCAATTAATTGTAAGATTCATGACTGTTAAATCAGACAAAGAATTAAACAGATCTGTTCTTGTTGGAGGTTTATTTATTGCTATAATGCCAACTACAGCTTATATTGTAGGTGCGCTTTCTAATCTGTATTTCTTTGATGAATTGGGAAAAATAGCTGTGGATGTTGTTGGTGGAAATGTAGATAAGATTATTCCTACATTTATTACAATGGCAATGCCTGAATGGTTTGTATATGTTTTCTTATTGTCATTATTAGCAGCAGCTATGTCTACAATCAGTTCTCAACTTCATACTCAAGGAACTGCATTTGGTGTAGATATTTATGGTACTTTAAGAAACAAAGCTAAACAAAAATTAGACCAAATTACTATTACAAGGGTAGGTATTCTTATTGCTATTATTTTAGCTCTTGTATTGGCATTTTATCTTCCTGGAAGTATTATTGCTCTTGGAACAAGTTTGTTCTTTGAAATATGTGCAGCAGCATTTTTACCAGTATTTTTGGGAGCTTTATATTGGAAAGGAATTACTACCAAAGGAGCTATTGCGGGAATTGTTTCCGGAACATTTGTTAGTTTATTCTGGTTACTTTTCGTATTTGCAAAAACAGCTACAGGTTTAGGATTATGTAAAGCTATATTTGGCTGTGCAACTTTATTACCTAATATGCCATGGCCTTATATTGATGTAATGTTAATAGCTGTTCCTATTTCTGCTATATTTACACTAGTTGTTAGTTTAATTACAAAACCTCCAGCTCGTGAGGTTGTTGATAAAGCATTTGAAGATATTGATAATAAGGGAAGTGGACTACAATGATGGTTTTAGGAATTGAAGACCCGTGGATTTGGGGTGTTTATGTTTTAATTATTTTATCCACTTTGCTATGTATAATTTATGGTATTGTGTATTGGAATAAGGATTATTAACTTTCCTTCTCTTTTTTTATTTTTTTTAGAAATAGTAAAATATATATGTCATAATATGTAATGAATATATTACACAATGTAAAATATATGTTATATTGTTTCATAAGTGATAATTATTTAAGGATTATTGACAGTATTTGAATGGACATTAATAGTTTTTTCTGCTAAATATGGTTTATTGATAATAAAATTAATAATTGTAAGTCATCAGACAAATTGAAAAATCCCCTTTTAATTATATTCAATTTTGTGGTATTTAATAGAGTTAATAATTCTTTATAATTATTTCTTATATGTTTTTGTGTTGGTAAAAAATAGTTTTAATTAATTATCATCTATGCATAATTGACATAACTTTACATAGATTTGCCAAAATGGAACTTAATGTATTACTTAGATTAATTAAAAAACTTGGATGTATTAATTAAAATTGTGTTACCCACTTCTTGATGTTTGATTTTGAAATAGGATATACTGTTTGAATATGGATAATAAGGGATGATTATTATTAAATTAGTCAATAACTTTAAATTGGATTCATCTGGAAGAAAATCACAATTAGGTATGGTTGTAGTTGTTGTTATTTCTGCATTAATTATAATTTATTGTGTTGTTAGATTTGATTTTACACTTATGCAGTATGCTCTTTTACCTCCTGCTTTAACAGCTT
>CAVDAS010000020.1:0-20561 GCA_963606955.1 Bacteroidaceae bacterium | reverse complement strand
ATTTTTTCATTCTTTCATAATTGAAACGTTCCGGATTTAAATAAGAATCAAGAATGCTGTCAGTTTCGTGCTGTCCTGAAATTCTATCTAAAAATTCCGCATCCATATTGCCTCCACATGGTCTGCAATTAACTTCAATTAAAACAGGACCTTCTTCATCAATCATATATTCTCCATGTACTGGCCCATATTTAATTCCAATTGCATCAGCAACATTATAAGCATATTCAACCAGTTCAGCATGGGAAATATCTAATTCGTTTACAGAATCCATGTAATCATAGATATAATTCCCATCATTTGTTTGTTTTTTATAATACTTCCATATGGTAGTTACCCGAGGAACTCCTTTATGGGAAACTGTATTTACAATATACTCTTCCCCTTTGATTCTTTGCTGTATAACAACTTCAAATGTTTCATTACCAAAGAATCCTTCTAAACCTAAGGTTGATTCTATAACTTGACGCAATTCTTCTTCATTTGAACATATAGTAACACCAACAGAACTTGCCCCATGTGTTGGTTTAACTACAACCTCCTTTAGGCCAGACTCCCTATAAAATTTCAATCCTTCTTCTGGTGACTTAACAGTTTTTCCTTTAATATAACGAATTCCTGCTCTTTTTAGAGCATTTTGCATTTCATCTTTTAAAGTCATTGCATCTAATGATTCAATAGGATTAGATGTTAATCCTAATTCATTAGCTAATTTAGTAGCTAAAATCACACCATTTTCATTTCCTGGTAAAATTAAAACAGGATCCAATTTTCTAACCATTTCCAAGGTTTCTTCAAAAGTATCCTGTTCATAAATTAAATCAAAATCCTCATCAATAGATTCATATATTGATTTATAAATTTGAGCTTTTGTTTTAGTGTATTCTTCAGTCATGCAATCAAGTTTTACTTCTAAAACAATTGGATTGTAGTTTCTTCTAACAATATCTTTAATAAAATTCTTCCCAGTCGAACAACAGTCAACAATAATTATATTATCCATTTACAGTTCCCCCCGAATGTGATACTAGTTTTATTATAAATATAGTACTTCATGTTTATAGCAAATTTTTTATTACACGAATTTAAAAGCTATAAACTAGTTTTTATTGAAATTCTAGAAATTTAAGCATTATAAACAGTATTTGGCTTAATTATAATATGATGATTTAAATCATGATTTTTCAGACATTTAACTGTATTATTTTTTGTTAGGCTATAATTGGATTATCCAATAAATGATTTATTGAATTTAAAAAAATATAAAAGGTATTTGCTTATCTAAAAATGAAGATTAATTCAAACAATGTTCAAAAATATACTTAAATCATATTTAATAAAATCATGATATTTTACAATTCCCAAACACATGTTTATTGGAAAAAAATTCTTTTTAGAAAATCCCATTTATACTATTTAATTATAATAATCAAATAAATACATCAAATAATCTAATCTACAAGTTTATATATCCATTAAACTCATATAAAACATTTTTGTTTATAAAATAAACAGTTAATCAATAAACAAATCCAAAAAAAAGTTATTATAGTATACAAATGGAAAACTACTTTTCTAAAAACATGAAAAACTGATAATTACTCTTCCAATAGAATAATATTTTTAGGATCTACTTTTAAATAACCATGAATTGTAAATTTCAAATCATGGATTTTTTTATCCAAATTCCATTTTAGACCATTAGCTAATGTTATTTCCCATTCAAAAGGTCTTTCTAATTTTGTTGCATTTCTAGTTTCAAAAGCATTGATATCATCTTTTTTAGCAGGTACAAAATCATGAGCCATTATTCCAATATGAGTAATATTATGTGGAATTTTTTTGGCTATTTCGAATGTTATTCCCCAGTCTAGTGATTTAATATGATAATCATCGATTATTTCAATTTTAGAAATATTCTTACAGCCTATAATCCTAGCAACTTGAACATTATTTGGATTTGCAAATATTTCATGAGTAGTTCCTTTTGCAATAATTTTACCATTGTCCATTATTAAAAGCTCATCACAAAACTGAAATGCTTCATCAAAGTCATGTGTAACTAAAATAGAAATCCCGTCAAAATCTGTTAGTACCCGATTAAGTTCACTACGCAATTGCTCTTTTAGAAATGTATCCATTGCACTAAATGGTTCATCCAACAATATAACATCAGGACTATAAGCTAATATACGGGCTAAAGCTACTCTTTGCTGCTGGCCTCCGGATAATTGCCTAGGATATCTTTTTTCTAAACCTTCTAAATGAAAACGTTTAATCATATCAGATAACCTTTTTTCATAATTATCCTTATGTAAACCAATAGCTACGTTTTCTTCAACAGTCATATTTGGAAATAATGCATAATTTTGAAATAAATACCCTACATTTCTTTTTTGAGGTTTTAAATTAATTTTTTCATTAGAATCGTAATAAATAGTTTCATCATCTGTATTTAAACTTATAAATCCATTATCTGGGTTTACAATACCTGCAATAGATTTTAGAGTCATACTTTTACCGCAGCCAGAAGGACCTAAAATACCCAAACATCCTTTTTTTAATTCAAAATCCACCTTTAAGTCAAATTCTTTAAGTTTCTTTTGAATATTTACTTTTAACAATTTATTACACATATATATTATCTCCATTGTCTTTCTTTACGTATAGAAACATAATCCATAATAAAAATAGCTATAAATGATATACAAACAATGAATATCACATAATTAAAAGCATCTCCCATATTACCTGCAGCTACTTCAGAATAAACTGCCATTGGAAGTGTTCTGGTTTGTCCTGCGATATTTCCTGCAATCATTGCTGTAGCACCAAACTCACCTAAACCTCTAGCATAAGCAAGTATTCCACCACTGATGATTCCAGGTAGGGCATTTGCAAGTAAAACTTTCCAAAAGATTTTAAACTCAGACATACCTAATGTACGACCTGCATCTAATAAATTAGAGTCTACTTGTTCAAATGCACCCCTGGCAGAACGATACATTAAAGGAAAAGACATGACTACAGCAGCAATAACAGTTGCAGACCATGAAAATGCTATTTTTACAGCAAAGAAATCTACAAAAAACTTACCTATTGGACCTCTAACACCAAACATATACAATAAAAAGAACCCTACAACAGTAGGAGGCAACACAATTGGAAGTGTGAAAATACCATCAAGTACAATTTTTATTGAATCATTTTTAAGTTTAACAATACCCCAAGCAACTATTAAACCTAAAAAAAAGGTTATAAAAATTGATAAACTTGCTGTTTTCATTGAAATAAAAATTGGGGTCCAATCAGCCATGTCAAGATTCTCCTTTAAAACATTATTCTTAATTTATTCATAAATTGTAAATCCGTATTCAACAAATACATCTTTAGCTTCTTTAGTTTTTAAAAATTCCATGAATTTTTGAGTAGCATCTTGATGCTGGGAATTTTGAAGTTCAGCTACTGGATAAATAACTGGAGTTTTAAGTGCATCATCAGGAGCTTCACAAACTACTTTGACATCATCATTAGATTTAGCATCAGTAGAATATACAATACCACATTCAGCAGATCCTTGAGCTACCTGATTTAATACGGCAGTTACATCAGTACCTAAAGATAATTTAGATTCAACACTGTCCCATATACCAAGATTGGTTAATATTTCTTTACCATATTGTCCAGCAGGTACAGAAGAAGGATCTCCCATAGCTATATTACCATCTACATTTTTTAAATCCTCAAATGAAGATATATTTAAGTTTGAGTCTTTAGGTACAATTAAAACAACTTTATTTTCCAAACATTGCATATTTGTACTGTTATCAATTAAACTTTCATTAACTAACTGATTCATCTGTTTATTACCTGCAGACATAAATACATCAGCATCTAAACCATTTTCAATTTGCTTTTGTAAATCACCGCTTGAAGCATAAGTTGGATTAACTTTTACCCCAGGATATTTTTCTTCAAACATCGGAATTAATTTTTCATCAAAAACATTTTTTAAACTAGCTGCAGCCGCTAAATTTACTTCTTGTCCGTTTAAACTGCTGTCTGTACCTGTTGAATTATGAGCCCATATTCCAACACCAACAGCCAATAGCGCTATTACAATTACAATAGCTATAATCTTTTTTGAATCCATATTTTATCACCTTTTTAAATTAATACTATCAAAAAATTAAATATAGTAATATAATTTATACACTAAATTTAATCCCATCCATATATAACTTTTTTCATATCGGAGTGTTATCTATTTATCATAAGTATTTACTAATTATTACTATGGAAAAACGAATCATCAAAAAAACACAAGAAGAAATCTCACCTATAGGTTTTGGAGCTATGAGATTACCTTCTAAAAATGGTAAAATAGACTATAAAGAGTCTAAAAAGCTAATCCGCCATGCAATAGATAATGGAATAAATATTATTGATACTGCAGCTATTTATAATAATGGAGAAAGTGAAAAAGTTCTTGGAGAAGCTCTAAAAGGAGAATATAAAAATAAAGTTAAAATCTCTACAAAATTACCGGCAATAAACATTAAAAAGTATGAAGATATGGAAAACATACTAAATGAACAATTAGAAAGACTTCAAATCGACTGTATTGACTATTACTTCCTGCATAATGTTGATTTAAAAGCTATGAATCGTTTACTTAAAAAAGATGTTTTAAAATTCATATCAAAAGCAAAACAAGAAGGAAAAATAAAATACATTGGCTTTTCATATCATGGTACAACAGAAGAATTTCCATTATTACTTGATGCATATGACTGGGATATGGTAATGATTCAATATAATTACTTTGACAATAATGTACAGGCAGATATTGAAGGAATTCATCATGCAGCCTCAAAAGGAATGGGAATTTTTATAATGGAACCTTTAAAAGGTGGCCTTTTAGCTGGAAAAATGCCTGATGAAGTTGAAGAAATATTTAAAAAATCAAATCCAACTAAAACAAATGCTGAGTGGAGTTTATCCTGGATTTTAAACCATCCGGAAATAACCTGTGTATTTTCAGGAATGAATGCAATTGAACAAATTGATGAAAATATAGCTATTGGAAATAAAGCTAAACCCCATTTAATGAGCTTAGAAGAATTAGAAACAATTGATTATGCAAAAAGAGCATTAAAAGAATTACTTAAAATTAACTGTACAAGCTGCGGATACTGTCTGCCTTGTCCAAGAGGAGTAAATATTCCTGAATGTATGAAAATATATAATGAAAAATACTTATTTAATCAAAAAGGCTTTTTAAATCAGAGTTTAATTGATTACTATTTAACTGTAAGCGGAATTATGATAAACAAAGCTAATGCCGGATTATGTAATAGCTGTGGCAAATGTTTAAGAAAATGCCCTCAACACTTAGACATACCAAAAGAACTTGATAAAGTTAAAAAAGAATTTGAAGGCCATTTCTTTGGATTTAAAGTATTATTTGTAAAAAGTATTGGTATGAAAATATATCAGAAATTTTTTTAAATGATTATCCTACAAAATCCTTACAATCCATTTATGAACATCAAAAATAACAAACAAAGCTGAAAATATTAAAACCTAAACTCATTTTCCAATAGAAAATCCTTTAAACCAATGCATTTAACATCTAACTTCTTACACACTTGAGGAATATTAAATGCTTTATCAGGATTTTCAATAGTAACAACCGTAGATTCATGGTATAAACCATGGCAAATAAGAAATGGATCAGCAACGGCCGTTCCAAAACCCCACTCTTGCTCTAATGAACGCCCACTTTTAAGTTTAGCATGATACATTGGCAATTCTTCAATTTTTTGCATACATCCTACTGCTTCACCATCTAATTCTCTGAAAAATTGATTATTATAATCCATATTAATCTGATTCCAATGGATTTTAGCACCTTTAGTAGATAATTCATTTTGAACTTCTTTTATTGATACTGCTTCTTCATTTTCCACTAATTTTTCTATTTCATCCCATAATGAAACAAATACTTCAGGATAATAACGATTATGTAATTCAATTAGAACACTTGTATCTAAAACATAAACCACATTTATCATCCCCTAACTTCATTACTTATTTTTTCAAAGTTGTCTAAAGAAGTATCCAAATATCTCATGGCTTGAGCTGAGGTGATAATATTATTATCGTATGCATTCAACACTAATCTAGTATATGGCATACCATCATACTTCTTTTTCCTAGTACTTGTTGGGATTTTAGGATTATTATTTTTATTTTTTTCTTTAGTTTTCTTTTTAGTTTCACTATTATATTCTTCAATTTGAGAAATAATTTCATCTCTTAATTCATTAGAAATTAAATTAATTGAATTTAATTTATACACTAAACTCTGTTTACTAACACCATATTTATGAGATATTGATCCAAGTTTTAAATTTCCTTTTTTAGTAAATAATTCTTTTTTGTCGAATGTATCCTTTGGCATTAATATTTCTGCAGCTACTTTATTACAAAATGCTTCTTTTTGGTTATATTTATCAACATCACAAATTGCACTAACCCCTTGAGTTAAATGTGCTAATTCATGCATTAATGTGAATATTCTACGATTATGATTATTTTTACCATTAAGTAAAATAATTGGACAATCATCATAATATATTGAACATCCACTAATTTCTGTTTCTGGTACTTGATCCATTTCAAAAACTAATATGCCTAAATCAAAACAGAGCTCTTTCCAATGGTTTAAAAAATTATTATGATTATAATCTTTATTTTCATCATTTCTGTATATCCATTCTTGTTGAGTTTCAATACTAATATTTAAGTAATTTCTAATATGTTTAGCTAATTTAAGTGGATTTTTTTCGTTAGTAACATATTTGCTAAAATTATTTAAATTAATCCCTTGATCTTCATGTATTCGTATGTAAGCTGTTCTTCTAAATTTTACTTTACGGATTTCTAATCTTAATGATGAGCTAAATTCATCAATTTTTTCATCAGATCTAAATTCGATGAATTGGTCTTCTTCTACTGGAGGTTTTTTAAGGAAATAGAAAAATGAAGGTCTTTTATATTTTTTTGCTAAATTTCGTAAATCATTCCATGTTGGTTTTTCTTCACCAGTTTCCCATTTTTCAGCTTTTTTTAATGATTGAGGCAATTCATCTAATGAAAATCCAGCATCTTCTCTAGCCCATTTTATCATTATTGGATTTGCATCAACTCTAACTACCATTTTTATCACATCATAATTTTCCTTGTCTTGATTTTAATTTATGTATTCTAATTTTATAAGTACATTATTAATATTGAAAGAATTGAATATTTAAACCTATTTAATTAATTTAATTAAATATTACATAATAAAATTCTTAATTTTATGTATAATTGTATAGTAATTTCACGAAAAAAATGTAAATTACAATCAAACAAAAAATCTCATTTCTTGAACTTCTCCACAACACCCCCAAGTCAGTTTTCATATACACATATATTCACTTTTAAATGATTTGTCTTTTTTGTAATAGAGTATTTGAAAAGTATATTAAAAACTAATATTTTTAAATAATAAAATAAAAATTGATAACTATGAAATTAGAAGAAATATTAGCTCCATGCCCAAAATGTGGTTCTAAAGATAAACACGTACACAGAAAAATGCTAGACAATCACAGAGCACATGCAGAATTAGATACTGTAAAATGTGATGAATGCGGTTATATTTTCTTCGTAAATGATAACATCGAAGAAGATGAAAAAAAGAAACTTCTAAAAGAATTAAATAAATATTACGGATAAAATGACATTTCATGTAATGATAATCCCTACACTAGGCTGTCAATGTAGCTGCAAATACTGTTGGGGTTCTGAATCAACAAAAGAAATAATGGATATCCGTGTAATTGATGATATTATCAACTGGTTAAAGGATTTTAGAGACGATAAAGTTCATTTTACATTCCATGGAGGAGAACCTCTTCTTGCAGGTTATGATTTTTACAGCGAAGCTTTAGAAAAGCTATCTAACATAGACAATATAGAAGGATTTTCACTACAAAGTAATATCTGGTTACTTTCAGATGAGCTAATTGACTTATTTTTAAAGTATAATGTTGTTGTAAGTACAAGTATTGACGGACCTGAAGAAATTAACGACTATCAAAGAGCCAAAGGTTATTTTAAAAAAACCATGTCCAGATATCAAAGAGCAAAGGAAAAAGGATTGAATATTAACTTTGTTCTAACTGTAACTCAATATTCTAAAGATTATAGTGATGAATTATACGAATTCTTTAAATCAAATGGAATGAATTTAAAAATTCATGCTGCACTTCCATCTTTGCGTGGAGATAATGCTGATCCATGGGCTCTTGACCAGGAAGAACATGGAAAACTTTTAATTAACTGGTTAGATAAGTATCTTCATGATTTAGATAAATTTAGTGTAATGGATTTAGACCATATTGCTAAAAGTACACTTAGAAGAAGAGGAACATTATGTACCTTTGCTGATTGTATCGGTACAACATTAGCTATTGGTGCAGACGGTTCAATTTATCCGTGTTACAGGTTTGTAGGAATGGATGAATACATTTTAGGTAATGTTAAAACAAATCCAAGTTTTGATGAGCTAAAAACATCTGATGCATGGGCAAAACTTCAAGAATTTAGAGATTATGTTGATGAAAACTGTGGTAAATGTAAATATGTTAAATATTGTGAAGGCGGATGTCCATATAATGCTATTGTAGCTTATAAAACTCCTCAAGCTGTTGATCCGCAATGCACAGCATACAAAATGATTTTTGGTGAAGTTTCTAAAAGACTTAATAAAGAATTTGCAAAAAATGCATTTGGCGGGCTTTCCGGACCTAAAAATGAAAAAGAAGGATTTAGTATTATGGATTTAATGATGAAACCATAATAACTTATTTATTCCTTTTTAGATTCTTCAATAAGTTTTTCTAATTCATCAAAACGTTTATTGAAATGTTTAATTAAAATACCTGCAGCTAAAGTAGCTGTACCTACACCTGATAGAATATAACCACCCCAGGCTAAAAGTAAACTATCAAGTTTACTTATAAGAGTATGGCCTGAAACTACATATCCATTACTTGTAAAAGCATTAGAAGCCATAATAAGAGCATCAAGTAAATTTACACCTTCAGCAAATGCTGTTGTAAATAAACTAACAAATATCACTACAAATAACAACACTATTGTTAATCCTAATCCATTAGTTTGAGTATATTCACTAAATTGATCATAAGACTTTTTAATTAAGTAAATAAATACCAAGACATGAATAAAATCAATAACAATCATATGTAAATTTTCAAATAATAAAAATGACATTGATCCAATAGGCATTACTAAAAATGCTAAAATTTTACCTTTCCAGCTTGATTTATCAATTTTAATAAAAAAGTAAAGTGATAACAATAAATCAAAAATTGAAATAGATACTAATTGTGTCTCAGAACCAATAAATACATTCAAAATAACGACAAAAGAAGATGTCATTAATATTAAGTAAAAAATTTGTCTTAAACTATGAACTTCCTCTTCTGGAAGATAATTTTCTAAATTAAAATGTTCAGTACGCTTAACAAAATTGTATATTTTTTTAGTACATGCTGCTAAAGCCAGAAACAATATAACATCAACAACAAAAAAAATAAACAGCAATCCTATATCAACTTTCATAGTAAGTACTATATTAATACTACAATTTATATTTATAGCAAATGAAGAATAAGGATTATTATTCCTTTTTATAAAAATCTTTTAGATATCCTTTTTCAATACACCAATTTTTAAATTCATCATATTTTATTGGATCTTTTTTTAGATATAATTGCTCGTAGCATAATTTATCTTTAGGATTATCCATATTTTCAATAGCTCTCACTATCTGATAATTCATATCTTCTCCATAACCCTTTTTAAGCATATAAATCAATCCTTATTAATATATAATATAGACATATAAATCATAATTTATACACAAAAATATATAAATGTTGTGGTAAAAATAGTTAAAAAAAAGAGTTTGGAAAAAACACTCTTTTTTAATTTGATACTATAATTTCTTTCATATAGCTAATTAAATCGTTTTTAGATTCTTCATCATCCAGTGCAAATTCTATAGATGTTTTTAACCATTCTAAACGATTTCCAATATCGTAAGTTTTTCCTTCAAAAGTGTTTCCATAAATATTATCTAATTTAGCTAGTGCATCTGTAAGTTGTATTTCTCCACCAACTCCAGCACCAGTTTCTTTTATTTTATCAAAAATGTCTGGAGTAAGCACATATCTTCCCATAATAGCTAAATTAGATGGTGCTCGATTAGCAGGTGGTTTTTCAACAAGTTCATCTATTTTATAGACATCGTTTTCTATTTCCTGACCTTTAATTATACCATATCTTTCTACTTTTTCTTTTGGTACTTTTTCAAGAGATATAGCTGATGCCCCATATTTATTGTATATATCAATTAATTGTTTTGTACATGGAGTATTTCCTTTTGTTATTGTATCTCCAAGCATTACTGCAAATGGTTCATCTCCAACATGTTTTTTAGCACAATATATTGCATCACCTAATCCTTTTTGTTCTTTTTGACGAATATAACATATATCAGCCAAATCTGTAATATCACGAACTTGTTTTAAGTATTTGGTTTTGCCAGCTTGTTCTAAAGTATATTCTAGTTCAAATGATTTATCAAAATGATCTTCAATAGACCTTTTGTTTTTACCAGTTACAATTAAAATATCATCAATACCAGAAGCCACAGCTTCCTCAATAACGTATTGAATAGTAGGTTTATCAAAAACAGGCAACATTTCTTTAGGTTGCGCTTTAGTAGCTGGTAAAAACCTTGTTCCAAAACCAGCTGCTGGAATTACTGCTTTCATTTAATTATCACCATTTTTAATTTAATTAAACATAATTATGTTTTAATTAGTTAAATAGTTAATTATTATATAAATTCATTTAATTTTTCTAATATCTCTTCAACACTGATATTATGACAGATAATTGTTTTTTGTGAAGATTTTTCACCTTTTGAAATACTTACATCACAATTAAAAAGTTTGGATAATTCTTTTACAATTTCTTTATTAGCTTTGCCTTTTTGAGGAACCTGCTTAATACGTATTTCAAATCTATTTCTCCATTCATTAAATCCTGAAATTTGAAATTTATTAGAATTTGGAGAAACTTCAATATCTATAAAAACATCGTTATTTATTGAAGAAATTGCATTTAAGTATTTATTAGACATAATAATCAAAAAATAGTATATTAATTAAAGTGCGGGAGACGGGACTTGAACCCGCGAAGGGACTAACCCAATAGGCCCTCAACCTATCGCCTTTGACCACTCGACCACCCCCGCATCACACATAACAAAAGTAGTTATTAAAAGATGTGTTTTTTAAAGTATTTAAAGTTAACTATTATTCATTAATAAGAAAACTCTGTTAAATTAGCTTTTTTTATCTTGTAAATTCTTAAATAATTTTATTAACCATGAACTATGTTTTTTATCCTTAAATATTAAGTTAGAATAATTGTAACGTCCATTTCCTTTTCATTTTTTAAATCTTCAATTAAATCCAAATCAAGATCCCTAGCTGCTTTATTGGCATTTATCATTAAAGTACGTGGACAGACATAATCACTGGTTCTACAAACAATATCTGTCGGATGAGTTAGGCTTAAACCTTCATGGCCAAAACCGACAATTTCATCATGTCCATTTTCAGTATCTAATATAACAGTTATTTTAGTGTTTTTATTAGCTATTTTAGCTTTAAACTCATCTGTAAAATCATTCATTGAATTATCCATAGCTACTCCTATAATACAATCAGCAGCAGGTCCGATTTCTAAATCTTTAGTTATTTCAAAAGTAGATTTATGCATAGAAGATACATTTTTGTGACCTTTAGTTTTAATCTTAAAAATCATAATTATAAATTTAAACTGTAAAACTAATAAATATTTTTATTGAATATAATTAAAAATAGATACTATAATTTAAGTAGTAAATTAGTTAAGGTATTGAAAAATTAAAGATTATTTTGATTAAATTAATAGCTATGTTAAAAACAAATAAATTATTAAAGAAGATGTATATGGTATGAAAGGAAGTTACTGCTTAATAATCAATCTTAAAAAAGACACCAGAATTAAAATCGGTAAAAAACTCGGAGTTATCAGCTTTAAAAAAGGATGTTATGTTTATGTTGGATCAGCTATGAACTCTCTTGAATCAAGAGTTAAAAGACACTTATCTGATAACAAGAAAAAACACTGGCATATTGACTATCTTTTACTAAATAAAAACACTGAAATTGAAAAAGTCTATACTAAAGAGACAGATGAGAAATTAGAGTGCAAAATAGCTAATAAAATAATTGAAAATGAAGATTCAATAGCTAATTTTGGCTGCAGTGACTGCAATTGTCATTCTCATTTAATTTATTTTGAAAACTCAAAACTAGCTAATTTAAAAGTCTCATCCGTTCTCAATAGCTTTGATTAGCTTATGTGCTTCACGTTCAACCTTTTTGCGGTTAAATGCCTTAGCTATTCTTTTTATTGCATCTAAGTTTTTAACATAGCTATCTAACCATGAAAAGATATCTCCAGGATAGACCTGTATCTGATATTTTCTAAATAATTTATTTGAAATATCTATCGGATCTTTTCCTTTAAGCCTTTCATTTATTATAACTTCAGATATTCCTTTTTGCAGACAATCACAAAACGGTCTGTCTTCACACTTACATTTCAAGAAGTCTGACTGAATAGCTATTAAAGCCTCCTGGAATTTTTTATCCACTTTATTTATAGCTTCTCCTGATGAAATAATATCCAAAGTAGACTCTGCAAAAAGCCTTGTTGAGAATTTAATCTTAAGAGCATTAGCTATCTGGTTGTGAACAACAGATGACAAATATGCATTTTCAAACATTTCCAACTGAAGTCCGATAGCCATGATTTTTACTCTCAGTTTGTTAAATTTATCTTTTTTCTTATAATATGGAGATTTTCTTAAATAAACCTTTAAATATCCACTATCATCAATGGATTTACGAATATATTCGCCGTCACCAAGTGATAAAAAGGATACTGATACTGCTCTTCCATACTTAGTTATATTCAATTTATTTGACACAATATCGATTAATCCTAAATCTTCCATTTCATTAATAGCTGTTTTAATATCTACCGGAACATTTATGTCTTTATAGAATTTATTTAACTCATCAATTGTTTTTATTGATCTTGATGAAATATCAGCTAGTATTTGTTCATAGGAGCTTTCTTCATCATATTCTATAAATACATCTTCACTATCACTTTCAAGTAAATCCAGCGCTTTTGCTTCTTCACTTTCCCCGTCAAAGTCATGACCTACCTCTGGAAGCAGATACACAATTCCCCTGTCATGATAGCTTGGTCTTCCTGCACGTCCAAGCATTTGTGAAAATTCATTTGAACCAATCCATTTATTTCCCATAACTAAAGAGTCAAATATAACCTGTGATGCAGGAAAATCAACACCTGCTGCAAGAGCTGCTGTAGTTACAACAACAGATATCTTCCCTTTATCAAAATCTTTTTCTATTTTTTCTTTTTTATAATAAGACAGACCTGCATGATAAGCTGCTGCATTTACTTTTTTATTTTGTAAAAAATTAGCTAATTTGTGAGTTTTACGCCTTGAATTAGTAAAAATTATAGTTTGTCCTCTGTAACCTTTTTTAGATTTAGTATTATATTCTCTTTTAGCTAGTTTTTGCATTATATGGTGTTTTGATGACTCTGATCTAATATATACCAAATGACGCTCTAGGGGAACTGGTCTTTGAGAATATTCAACTAATTTCATATTAAACTGACTGGCTAAAAAATCCGGATTTTTAACAGTAGCTGAAAGACCAATGATTTGTGATTGGGGATATATGTGTTTAATACGTTTTATTAATCCGTTAAGTCTTGTTCCACGGTCTTCATCATCAATCATGTGGATTTCATCAATTAAAACTACTCCTAAATTAGCTAATAAATTAGAATTTCCATTTCTTAAAAGATAATCAAGACCTTCATATGTTCCAACAATTATATCTGCGTCTTTAACATCACTATCTGGAAGTTTTAATTCTCCTTTTGCCTTAACTCTATTTCTACCTACTTTAATAGCTACTTTTAAGCCTAATTTTTTATATTTTCTTTTAAAATCACGGTATTTCTGATTAGCTAATGCAACAAGTGGTGTTAGAAATATGAATTTTTTACCTTTAAGTGCTTTTGTTATTCCTGCAAGCTCACCAACCAAGGTTTTTCCACTTCCGGTAGCACTTACAACAAGCAAATCCTGATTTTTAAGTAATCCTTCCTTAATAGCTAAATACTGAACCGGCAACAGTTCTTTATTTCCATTTTGAATTAAAATATCCCTAAATTTATGAGGTATTTTAAGTCTTTTCATTGATACTTCAGGTATTTTATACTTGGATTTTGTATCAATCTTGTCAAATAATGTTAAATTCCGATTAGCCAGTGGATTAAACTTAGGAGATAAAACAGATAATGTTTTATCTAAATTACCTGTTTTATCTAAAATATCTTTAAGGTTTCTAAATATTTTTTTATCAAAACCCTGAAGTTTAATTTCATTTTTAATTGTTTCATATGCACAGTCTTTACAAATTAACTGATTATTGTGTTTATATGAATATTCAGAGTTTACAATTGTAATATTTCCTTCAAAAGCACAAAAATCACAGACTCTAGTGTGTCTTACTTTAATATTTAATGAATTAAGATAATTCTCAACTTCTGTGTCTTTAGAAGCTAAAAAAACAGCCTGACTTCTCAGAAGTTTAATTACTTCCTGAGGCGGAATTAGTTTTTCTGATAAATTAGATGAATCTGAGTAATTGTAATCAGCTACAAATCTTGAAATAGCTATTGAACCATCGTATTTTTTAAATTTAATAGTTCCAACATACTCAGGTTCTCTTTTATTGTTTAAGGCACCTTTTGGAGAGCCTATTGGGTATAATTTCCACTGCTTTTTTATTTTCTTAAGAATTATCATTATCTAATACATATGTTAGTTAATGTTTATAATGTTTTAAAAAAAAAGTAGGAAAAATTATTCGATATAATCGAATTTAGTTTCCATAATAACAATTATAACAAATCCAATAATAACTAAGATAATACATAGCAAAAGAGCTGTAAATGTAAGTGGAGTAGTATTTATAATATTTACAAAAGGAAGTTTTAGTGTACCAATCATTACGCCAATTAAAAATGCCATTGTAATACCTTCATGATGCTCAAGTAAATAATTTAAGACTTTGGAAAATCCTAAAATACCAATAAGAGCACCTGCGCAAAATACAATAATTTCAGGTAAACTCATAGTCTTTAAAGCATTTAACATGTATTCATATTGCCCTAATAGTAAAAGTAAAAATGACCCTGAAATTCCTGGTAAAATCATTGCACAAATAGCTATTAACCCAGACATGAATAAAATTGGTAAAGAATGGTTCATAGCTATTGGATTTAAACTTACGAAAATATAAGCTAATATAGCTCCAATTACAGTGAAAATTACATGTTTAGCTGTAAGTTCATCCATTTGCCTGTATAATACATATGATGAAGCTAAAATTAATCCTAAAAAGAAGGAGTAAGTAAGAGCAGTGTGTACTTCCATACAATAGGAAATAACATTAGCTAATGTTAACATTGCAATTCCAATACCGCACAATAATGGAATAAAAAATTTAAAGTCAATTTCATATAATAATCTTTCTTTAAATCCTTTAAAATCAAGTTTAACTAATGGTTTTAAGAAAGTAAAGCTAATTTTACTAATTGAGTGTACTAAATGTTCATAAATCCCTGTAATTAATGCAATTGTTCCTCCTGAAATTCCAGGAACAATATCTGCAGAACCCATGAACAAACCTCTAATAAAAATCGAGAAAAAATCTACAAATTTCAAAATATTTCACCTTTTAACTAAAACTTTAAAATTATTCTGTAATAACTCTGTTAAATACTTTGTTAAAAGAAGAAAATTTATTTAGCCATTTTCTCCTTAACAAGCTGTTTAGCATAAGGTGTGATGTTTTCACTGAGGATTTTTTGTAAAAACTCACCAGTATATGTTCCTGATTTAGCTATTTCCTCTGGAGTTCCGGTAGCTATTACTCTACCTCCGCCGTCTCCACCTTCAGGACCTAAATCAATAATGTAATCAGCTGTTTTAATAACATCTAAATTATGTTCAATAACAACAACTGAGTTACCTGCATCAGTTAATCTGTCAAGTACTGATAATAATCTTTTAATATCTGCAAAGTGAAGACCTGTTGTAGGTTCATCTAAAATATATAATGTATTTCCAGTATTTGACCTTGATAACTCTTTAGCTAGTTTAATTCTTTGAGCTTCTCCACCAGATAAAGTAGTAGCTGGCTGGCCTATTTTCATATAACCTAAACCTACATCAAGTAATGTTTGAAGTTTCTTATGTATTTTAGGAATATGTTCAAAGAACTCAAGAGCTTCTTCAACAGTCATTTCCAAGACTTCATAAATATTTTTACCTTTGTAACGAATATCTAGAGTCTCTTCATTATATCTTTTACCTCCACATACTTCACATGGAACAAATACATCAGCTAAGAAGTGCATTTCGATTTGTACAATTCCATCTCCAGAACATGCTTCACATCTTCCGCCTTTTACATTGAAACTAAATCTACCGGGTTTATATCCTCTAGCTTTAGATTCTGGTGTGTTTGCAAATAAATCACGAATATCTGTAAATACTCCTGTGTATGTTGCAGGATTTGACCTTGGAGTACGTCCTATTGGTTTTTGATCAATAGCTATGATTTTATCAATATTACTTACACCTTCAATTGTATCATAATCTCCGGCAAAGGTGAATTTGTGGTTTAGCTTACCATTTAAACCTTTATATAAGATTTCATTAATTAAACTACTTTTACCAGAGCCACTTACTCCAGTAACACAGCTAAATTTACCTAATGGAATTTCAACATCAATATCTTTAAGATTATTTTGTCTAGCTCCTTTAATTATAAGTGAATTACCATTACCTTTCCTGCGTGTTTTAGGAATTGGTATTGTTTCACGCCTTGAGATGTACTGGCCAGTAACAGACTCCTGAGACTCCATAATTTCTTCCGGAGTACCTGCTGCAACTACTTTACCTCCATGTTCTCCAGCTCCAGGACCAATATCTACAACATAATCTGCTGATAATATAGTTTCTTCATCGTGTTCAACAACAACTAATGTGTTTCCAAGGTCTTTAAGTCGTTTTAGTGTTTCAATAAGCTTTACATTGTCTCTTTGGTGAAGACCTATACTTGGTTCATCTAAAATATATAAAACTCCAACTAATCCTGAACCTATTTGAGTAGCTAATCTTATTCTTTGTGCTTCTCCTCCAGATAATGTACCTGATGAACGCTCCATTGATAAATAGTCAAGACCTACATCTACAAGGAATTTAAGTCTTTGTCTGATTTCTTTTAAAACTTCTTTAGCTATAAATTCCTCTCTTTTCGTTAATTCCAACTCCAGGAAAAATTGATAAGAATCCTTAATAGCCATTTCAACGACATCAGCTATTGATTTTCCACCAACAGTTACAGCTAATACTTCCGGGCGAAGTCTTTTTCCATTACATACATGACATTTCCGATCACTCATGAATTTAGAGATGTATTTTCTGCTGTAATTTGATTTTGTTTCAATGTATAATCTCTCCATTCTTGGAATAACACCTTCAAACTGACGGTTAACCATATAGGATTTATTTCTGCGTTTAAATGAAAATGGTATTTTGTCCCCGCATCCATATAAGATTATATCTTGTTGTTCTTTGGTTAATTCATTAAATGGAGTGTCCATACTAAAATCAAAGTGTTTAGCTACTGCTTCCAGCATCTGATGATAATAATTTTCTTTTTTATTGGATTTAGCCCAAGGAGTTACTGCCCCTTCATTTAATGAGAGATTTTTATTCGGAATAATTAAATCCGGATCTATTTCCATTTTAGCTCCAATACCATTACATTCAGGACATGCTCCCTGAGGTGCATTAAATGAAAACATCCTTGGAGTAAGTTCTTCAAAGTTTATTCCACAATCTACACATGCAAAGTGTTCTGAGTATTTTTTCTCATAATCCCCATCATCATCTGAGAATAATACATTTATTAAGCCATCTGCAAACTCTGAAGCTGTTTCAAGTGAATCAACTAATCTTCTTTTGAAATCAACATCTTTTCTTATTTTTAATCTGTCTACAACTACTTCAATATTATGTCTGTAAGTTTTTGGAAGGTCAATGTCTTCTTCAAGGTCTCTAACTTTCCCATCCACTCTTGCTCTTACAAATCCTTTCTTTCTTAAATCATCTAAAACATCTTTATGCTGACCTTTCTTATCTCGAACAACTGGAGCTAGAATATGGATTTTTTTACCTTCTCCTTCTTCAATAATACTGTCTCCAATTTGACCTATTGTTTGGTGAGATATTTCTTTTCCACAATTTGGACAGTGTGGTGTTCCAATTCTTGCAAATAATAATCTAAGATAATCGTAAATTTCAGTAATAGTTCCTACAGTAGATCTTGGATTTTCCTTTGTAGTTTTTTGGTCTATTGAAATAGCTGGAGATAATCCTTCAATATATTCCATTTCCGGCTTTTTCATCTGTCCTAAGAATTGTCTTGCATAAGCAGATAATGATTCAACATATCTACGCTGTCCTTCAGCATAAATTGTGTCAAAAGCTAGTGAAGACTTACCTGACCCGCTTAATCCTGTTATTACAATAAATTCATCACGGGGAATAGCTAAATCAATATTTTGCAAATTATGTTCTTTAGCTCCTTTAATGATAATTTGTTTTTTAGCTTCCTTTGCCATAATAATCTCCTTTTATAATATAATTATCTATTGCTCCAATATAACATATTAACTTAAGAGCATTTGAAAAATAAAACATTCGTAATATAGCAAACAAATATTATTTTGTTTATCTATATAAATATATCTAATTTTACAACTTAATATTTTCCCATTAATGCAAAATTGATTTAAAACTGTTAAATTAACTTAAAACTGTTTTATTTACTTTATTTACAACTTAACAATTTATATAATGGTCAGTGCAAAGTATTAGTGTATTTTATCAGGCGCTTTATAAAATAATAAAATATAATGAGGTAAACAAATGATTTATCAAAAAGAGGATAAATTAATAAAAGGATTGGCAAAATATTATGGTCAGCACCTTTTTGATTATCTTGAAGCATTAGAAAAACAAACAGGTAAAATACAAGAACCATTCCCTTGTACAAAAATAAAAAGGATATATCCAACAGATATGATAACTCCAAACTTTAAGGAGCTATTAATGGATTTTGTATATGAAATGGAAGATGGGTCATACACCCACTATGAACACTACAGCGGAAATTTAACCCATGGTAATCTCATCCATACTGGGCGCTATGACATTGAATTGCACGAAGAAACTGGAAAACTTATAAATACAATCATAATATCTACAGGTAATCCAGATAAATCAGAAATAGAAGCTTGGATTGGAAAAGTAAATAAATACACTCCAATAAGAATAATTTTTCTAAAAAAATATCCTGGAGACCAAAGATTAAAGAATGTTAAAATCAAAATAGAAAATAACGAAAAACTAACACATTTTGACATATTAGATTTAATACTAATACCATTTTTGAACACCACCAAAAGTTCTGAGGAAATAGTTAAGGAAATCTGCAGTTATGTTGGTAAAATCACCAAAATAAGTGCTGAGCAAATTAAAATGTTAACTTGGGGGCTTTGGTTAACCACAGAAATATTTATAAAAAATCCCAAAACATTAGAAAAGGTGAGATCCATGAGCAAATTAAAAGGAGAAAGTATAAACGAAAAACTACACAACAGAGAAACCGAACTTAGAGAAGAAGGAAGAGAGGAAGGAAGAGAAGAAGGAATAAAAGAAGGAATAAAAGAAGGAATGAAAGAAGGAATGAAAGAAGGGAGAAAAGAAGGAAAAACAACCATAATGAATGCAATTAAAACACTTGAAAAAGAAGGTAAAACAGCTAAAGAAATACTAACAACATTAAAAACAACTTTTTAAAATATTAAACAGAATTTTGGAAAATGTCTGGCAAATAAATCTAAAAATAATCAAACAATAAAAACCAATCATTAAAGAAAAGTGAGCTTAATGAGTAATCTAAAAGGACAAAGCATAAATGAAAAACTACACAACAGAGAAATAGAACTTATAGAAGAAGGAATGAAAGAAGGGAGAATGAAGGTGATAAATACAATTAAAACACTTGAAAAAGAAGGTAAAACCCCTGAGGAAATAATATCCAAATTAAAACAACTTTTGAGTGTTGGCAGATATTATTTGAGTCTGAATATTTTTCATATTTTGTCTTTCC
>CAVDAS010000019.1:0-21506 GCA_963606955.1 Bacteroidaceae bacterium | reverse complement strand
AAAAATACCTAATTATTTATATGAATAAACACATTAATAAACTTTTAAAATAGGCTATAAAGGTCAAAATTAAAAAAAAGTAGAAATTAAAATTGAACAAATTAAAGTTAATACAAAAAAATTAAAAAATATGAAAAAGACTTATTCCTGAGTTTGTTCTAATCTTACAAGTCTTGTAACATATCCTGCGATTTTATTTCTTAAATGTTTAGTACTTACAGTAGAATAATCTGCAACTAATTTTTTATTTTCTTCAAAATCAGTAGTGAACACACCTTTGTGAGTTTCTATAAGTTCTTTTGCTAAACGTTTAACAAATGAAGTTCTAATATTTCCCATCAGCATTCCTCCTTAAAATTTCTTTTTGCTTATTTTTACTTAATGTAGTTAGCATATCCATGATTTGATTACTAATATCAACATCAATATGGTTTTTTTCAGATAACTTCTCAATTTTTTTATGAATTGAATCCTCTCTTTTCTTATCATATACAGGCATGCCAATATAGTCTTTTGCAAGAGCTATATCCATAGCAAATGAAGTCCTCTGACAAATTAAATCAAAAATTTCATTATCAATTTCATCAATGCGTTTTCTAGAGTCTAAAAGCATTTTCTCTGCATCTTCCTTATTTTTAAAAGATTTTAGGCCATAATTATTTTTCAAGAAATCACCATCTTTTGATAATAATGATAATAATATAGTTTATTACTATTATACTATTTAATACTATGCTTTATCCAAATAAAATTTATTTCAACCCCATGACCAATCAGAATTACCTGCACCAAGTTCAAAATGATATTTAGCTATTCCAAGGTCTACTTTTGTGTAAAATCCTAAACCTGCTTTTCCTATTACTTTATTTCCCTTAAGGGCAAATGAAAATTGTTGCTGATTTATTGCAGTAGGTGCTAGAAGTGCTGCATTTACACCATCAACAAACCATTGTGGAGGATTTTTAACATTTTTAGTAACTTTTTGGAAAGTTTTTGATTTATGGGCAACTCCCTGATTTGCACCATAACCAATAGATATAACTAATGCAAGTTTTTCTCCTTTTTCCAGAAAATAAGCATCTTTAACTTTACCATAAGTTAATGCAACCCAACAAGTGTTAAGTCCAAGCGTTTGTGCAAAAAGCACTAATTTTTCTCCATAATATCCTGCTTTTTCACTTAAATCAGGTCCTTTTTTACCAACAATAGCTAAATAGTTATTTACATTTTCAAAATGACCATAATGAGCTAATTTTGTATTGAAAGCTTTAGGTTCATTTAAAACCAGCTGTATATTAAGTCCACTTTCTTGATTAACCTGACTTATTTTTTCTTCTAAAGCTTTAAGAGTTTCCCCTTCAATTTTTTTACCAGTATATGATCTTACGGAATGTCTTTTATTCATTGCCTCTATTAAATCCATATATACCCTCAAAACATCCATTAATCAATAAAACTACATCCAATATTATCTACTTTAGTTTCAATAACTTGTCCTTCATATTTAGACCATGTTTCTTTAATATCATCTATTATGTCATCTTTGCAAATAGCTACAAATGAAGAACCTGTTCCAGATAAACCTGAAGATAGTGCTCCAACTTCCAGTGCATCAATAGCTATATTAAAATCAAAACCTAATGTATTTGCATAAATTAATCCATTTAAATTAAGTGCTTTGAGATAATTCCCTGATTTTGCTAAATCAAATGCAACATCTACTAATGGAGAAAGTACCTTCATACGATTAACATCTGAACTTCCTGATTTTGAGCAGAAATTAGGCATGTAAACTAAAACTGGATATTGCTCCATTTCTTCTTTTATGATAAATTTTCTATTTTTATTGTCTGTTACTACAACTCCTCCAAAATATGAAGCTGTTGCGTCATCAAATGATCCAGTTATAGTAACTTTTGCCTCCAGAGATGCATCAATAGCTAAATTAATTATTTCCAAATCATTAAGTGGCTCCAAATTAAATTCATCTGCAATAATTTTAGAGGTTATACTTACAACCCCATTGGATAATGCACTGCTACTTGATAATCCTGAAGCCATTGGCAATTCAGATTTTGTCCTAATATCTATGCCAAATTCATCACTAGAAATTCCGTATTTTTCAAAAGTTCTTTTTGCACAAATCTCCATTAAATCAGTTGGAGCTCCAACATCATTAGAACAAGTTATAGAACTATTTTGGGTTTTAGCCTTGCATTTTATGTCCAAATCAATTCCAAAAGCAGAACCAAAGCCAGTAGCTATTGCATTAATTATTGTTGCTGAACCAGGAGATCTTATTGATTTTTTCATTATTTTACCTCATCATAAGGAATTTCAACACTACTGAAATCTTTAGCTCTGTTTCTTGCATTTGATGCTAAATTATTTCTAAATTCACCATCTAAAATCATTTTATCAATAGCATCAGCTATAGTTTCAGGATTATTGGGATCAATTAATAAACCTACTTCAGAAGTTATAATTTCTTTAATTCCCCCAACATTACTTCCAATAACGGGTATACCGCAAGCTAAAGCTTCAATTAAAACTAAACCAAAACTTTCTGAAAAAGATGGTAAAACAAGAACATCTCCAGCAGGTATAATCTCTTCCACATCATTTCTTGAGCCTGTAAAGTAAACATCAGAAATATTTTCATTAGCTACTTTATCTTTTAGATTTTTTAAAAGAGGACCTCCACCTACTACAACAAGATTATAATCACTTTTAGCTATTTTTTTAGCTTCTAATAAAGAATTTACATTTTTCCTTTTAATAATATTACCTACAAAAAGAACAATTGGCTTATTATTTTTAAATTGTGATTTAAATGAAGAATTTGTAGTATCCTTAAATTTATCAATATCTACAGAATTCCAATATAATCTAGTTTTATTTTTAATATTTAAAACATTAGTAGCTAGTATTTCATCTTTTAGAGCATTACTTACTGCAAAAACAACATCTGCCTTTTTTAATACTTTTTTAATAAAAGGTCTCATGAAAAATTGTTTTTTATACATTTCAAACATATCAGAACCATGTGCTGTTACATAAGTTTTAATACCATGTTTTTTTCCAACTTCTACACTAGCTGCTCCTGCAGGGAATAAATAATGGCCATGGACAATATCAATGTCAACTTCTTTTAATAATTCTTCCAATGCTTTTTTTGCATTTATTTTAAACATTAATCCACGAATTCCAGGAATATTAACTCCAGCAGTTCCAATTACATGAATACCATCAACATCTTTAATGTCTTTGTGCGGATAGGTTATTACATAAACTTCATGACCTTGTTCTACAAGTTTTTTAGCTAAAGTATGAATATGAACCCCTACACCACCTACATGCGGCGGAAACTGACCAACCATTGCTATTTTCATAATAAAAACCTTTCAAAATTATCATTTAAATAGTTACCTTCCATATCAACCAAAATAACATTTAAATCTAAATCAAATCTCTGCATACATCTTTCTTTAATAGCTAATGCAATACTATTACAAACATCCAAGTGTAAATTTTTTTCATCCAAAATATCCAACATATCTTCAGTTGTTTTAGAATCATACAACATTTGAAGTGTTTTTGTATCTGCTCCGCAAATACCTGCATGAGCAATCATTATTTCCCGTCTTCCATCAGCTATTGCGTGTTTAGTGTTAAATATTCCACCAGCTATTTTAATTAGCTTTCCAATATGGCCAAAAAAAGTAAATTTATCAATTCCTCTATTTTTAGCTTCCACAAACATGAACCCTACATAATTTCCAGTTTGAATAATATGCTGTTTTGTAATATTAAGCTGTTTTAAGGCTAATTTCTCACCAATATTACCTGGAACAAAAACTAAGTTATCTAAATTTAGTGCTAGCGCTACATCAATTTGAGTGACAATAGAATTTTTATAAGCTTCACTAGACATAGACCTGGCTATTCCAGTAGTACCAATAACAGATATCCCCCCAACAATTCCTAATTTAGGATTCATTGTTTTTTTAGCTATCCTACGACCTTCAGGAATGGAAATTGTAACTTTAGCTATTTTATCCTCAGGCAAAATATTTTCTAAATTTTTTTTAATCATTTTACGGGGAACAGGATTAATCGCATATTCACCGACAGGGATTTGAAGACCTGGCTTTGTTATTTTACCAACACCTTCACCACCAGTTATTATAACAGTGTCTTTGGAATTATTTTTATCCAATAATTCAACAGTAGCTATGATATCTAATCCTACAGTAACATCAGGATCATTATAATGATTTTTATGAGCTACAGCACAAGCAGAATAAGAAGACAATTTCTTACAATCATCAATTATAATATCTAAAGTTTTTTTAGGTGTTTCAACTTTAACACAGGCAATATCAGAAGTGTATAAAATAGATTCTAAGGCTGCAAGAGAGCAAGCAGTAGCTATAGTTCCTGTAGTAACACCCATGTAATTCTCATTAGCCATTTTTACAACTTAAAAAAAAGAAGAAAATAAAATTAAATCAAAGATTTAACTTTATTAACTAAATCATCCAAAGTAGGTGCACCCACAAATGCTACTTCATCATTAATAGCTATTGTAGGAACAGCCATAATTCCAAGATCAAGTGCTTTTTGCCTATTTCCTTCTGAATTAATATTGCAAATACTAAGGTCCATATCAGCGCCTAAAACCTCTTTTGCTTCATTAGCAACATTAATTGCTCCAGGACAATGAGGACAACTATCAGATGTAAATACGTCTACTTTTACTATCATAGTTTATATCTCCTATTATAAGTAATATCATTGAATAATTTATAAAAACTTATATATAACTATTATCACAGTTTAGACAAAAAAAGAAAATTAAAAGATTAGTTAAAATCTCTTAAGCAATTGTTATATTATTTCCAACTTGGTAGTCGTTCCACATTGATGTAATGATGTATTTACCTTTCATTAAGTTAATATTTAATGAAGCTATACCATCATTACCAGTTATTTTGTGATATAACACACCATTTACATTAAATGTGACGTTTTGGTTAGCTAATGGGTTTCCTTGACCATCTAAAGTTTGAGCACTGAATTTACTACCGTCGTGGTATTTCATCTCTAAATCTTTAGTGATTAAGGTTGGTAATACAGTTACGCTGTTTCCTACTTCATATCCTTCATACATTGAGGTTATTTTGTAGTTTCCAGGTTTTAAGTTAATGCTTAAAGTTGCATAACCGTTTACTGCTTGTCTGTAATATAATACACCATTTACATTAAAAGTTACATTTTTTCCATTAGCTAGTGATCCGTCTTTGTTGTATACTTTAACTGTGAATTGTGAAGCATTTTTGTAGTATTTGGTTAAATCATAGTTTTCAGTGATTAATGGTTTAACAACTACATTAAATCCTTTTTGTTCCCCATTTACTAGATTAATAGCAGTTAAAGTGTAGTTTCCATCTCTTAAGTTAATAGCTAAACTTGCAGCACCATTCTCATTTGTTTTACGTGTGTATAATACACCATTAATGTTGAATTGAACCTCAGTTTTGACCAATGGGTTTCCATTACTATCTAAGAATTTAGCAACAAAGTCAGTGCCGTTTTGGAACATTTTAACAATGTCATTACCTTCAATAGTAGACATAACAGTAACTTTAGACATAACAGACTCATTTTCATAGGTTGTTGTTACATTATAGAATCCTGAGTCTAAATTAATAGCCATAGAAGCCATACCTTTAGCATCAGTAGTTCTATTATACTCCACACCATTAATAGAGAAGTATATAGTAGCATTAGCTATAGGATTACCTGTACTATCTACTAACTTAGCAACAAGACGTTCATCACCTTTAAAGTATTTAACAACATCATCAACAGTTAAAACAGCAAATTTAGCTTCAAAAGTGATATTTACATTTTGAACTTCATTATCAACAACTACAACTACAGTATAATTTCCTGATTTATCAGCACTAAATACGGAAGTAAATACTCCATTTTTGAAAACACCGCTTGTAGGATCAACAATTGCGCCATCAACACTTAAATTAATAGTTCTTGGTGGAATATCCTCAATATCTTTTTGACTAACAGTTCCATTCCAACATAATTTAGATATTATTTCATAATCACCACTAGATGTATCCACACTAGTATTTAAAACTGCAAATTTCTCTGGAACATCCACATTATATAATAAAGTAGTCCAATCAGGAGTATTATTACCCCACCAATTGTTATTTACACTTACTTCACCTTTAAAACCAGTACTATTGTAAATAGTGTTTGGTGAGTTATTAATAAATGCATTATATTCAATTGTTGAGTCAGCAGATTCAGTGTAAATTGCTCCTCCACTTTCAGCAGTGTTGTTAATAAAAGTAAGACCAGTAGCTTCTAAATTTACTAACACACCATGATTACCACCACTAATATAAATAGCTCCTGCTTTAGTAGGTGCATAGTTATTAATAAAGTCAGAACCAGTTATAGACATACTTCCAACCCAACTGTATACTGCTCCACCATAACTTCCTTTTTTACTACCATTAGCAGAGTTTCCAATAAATGAAGATGCAGTAATGGAAAATGAATTAGAATCTTGGTTTTTAATAGCTCCAGCATTTCTAAATGCGGAATTATTAACAAATACTGAATTTTCAACACTTAAACTTCCAAAGTTAGAAATTGCACCAGCATCATGACTAGTAGCTTTATTATTAGCAAAGTAACTTGAAATTATGTTTAAAATACCAGATTTAGAATTATCAATTGCACCAGCACCATATGCACTGTTAGCTATAAATGAAGTACTAGTTAATGTTAAAGTACCATCATTAGATATAGCTCCACCAAAGTTTTCACCACTACCAATACAGTTAGTAATAGTTAAATCAGTTATATTCACTTTGTATCCGGCACCTATACTAAATAATGATGAACCATTACCGTTTATAATAGTTTTATTTTGACTTTGACCAATAATGGATACATCTTTAGCAATATTGATAATTTCATTATTATATACTACACTATCTGCAATATGGATAATTCCATTATTTTTAACAATAGCGAAAGCTTCTTTAAGAGTTTTAACTGCATTATCCCAGCTAGAACCATTATTAGAGTCATCCCCACCAGTACCATTTACATAAACATCATCTAAAGATATTATATCTTTAATAACAATGTCAATTTTTTGAACATCATTATCAACAATAGCTGAAACTGTATAAGTTCCAGGTTCGGTAAATGGATAGTTTACTTTAAATGTAGAGTTAGCTAATTGACCTTTAGTTGATTGGGAATCATATACAAATTCAATATCTCTTAAAGGAACATCTGCTTTAGTTGTAGTTCCATTTAAGTATAAATTAGCTATTACATCATATGAAGCATTTTGTTTACTTGAAGTTAAATTTAAAACAACATAAGAACTAGGAATTCCTGGACCCGCTTCTCTTTCAGGTGCAACTAATAAATCATCCCAGTTAGGAGTACTATTGCCCCACCAGTTACCAGTAAGATTCATAGCTACATCACTACGAACAGCACCTTTTGAATTATTAATAAATACAGAGTTAATTACATCAGATACAGATTTTTCATTGAATATTGCAGAGCCTTCAGCAGCATCATTACCCATAAATACACAATTATCTGCATTTAAAGCATTTCTATCACCAGTATTACCTCCACTTGAGTAAATAGCTCCACCTTTATCTTTAGCAGAGTTATTAATAAATGTTGAATCAGAAACTTTTGAATTTGCAATCCAATTGTAAATAGCTCCTCCATAACTATTTTTAAAAGAACCAGAAGCAGTATTATTAATAAATTCACATCCGATAACAGTTATACTGTCTCCTTGGTTTTTAATAGCCCCACCATTTCTACATGCTGAGTTATTAATAAATTTAGAATTAATAATTGTTGCAACACCTGTTAAATTATTATCTTCATCATAATAACTAGAAATAGCTCCAGCATCATGACTAGTAGCTTTGTTATTATAGAAAATAGAATCCATAACAGTTAAATTTCCAACACTATCAATAGCAGCAGATCCCCCTGCAGTATTATTTGCAAAAATAGAATTTGAAACAGTTAATTTACCTTTATTAGCAATAGCTCCGCCAAATCCAGAAGAATAAGCATTAGTTATAGTTAAATTAGATAAGCTAATAGTGTATTCCTTAGTTATATTAAATAAAGTCTGTTTATTAGCATCAAAAATGGTTTTTTGTGAGTCTTGACCAATAATAGACACATTTTTAGCAAATGTAATAGTTGAATCTGAAAGATAATTACCATTAGCTACATAAATAGTACCATCAGCACTAACAAGCTCTAAAGCTTTAGTTAAGGTTTGAACAGCACTATTCCAAGCAGAACCATTGTTAGAATCATCCCCACCAGTTGCATTTACATAAATAATATCAGATTGTTCAGTTATTACTATTTCAGCATCAGCACCCACACCATCAACTTTAACAGCTACAGTGTATTTGCCAGTTTTATCAAATTGATAATTAACAACAACCGGTTCATTACCAATAATAGTTTCATTAATTATTTTAGAATCTAAAGTAAATGAAATATCTCTTGTAGGAATAACTGCATTAGTTTTAGTACCATTCCAATACATATTAGCTATTACATCATATGAATAAGTAGATACTTTATTTGTAGCTATATCTAAAACAGCATAAACTTTTGGAGCATTAATATTAACTAAAACATCAGACCATACAGGATCATTAGATGCCCACCAATTATTATCTAAATCAACAGTTCCCCTATTAATAGCAGCATTTCTATAAACTGCATGAGTATGATTAACAAATACAGAATTAGAAACATTTACATTAGAAGCTTCAGTAAATATTGCATCACCATTTGCTGCAGAGTTATTAATAAAGATTAAATTAGAGCCTACAAATGAACGAGTATTACCAGTATTACCATGACTTACATAAATAACTCCACCTTTATCTGTTGCAGAGTTATTAATAAATGTTGAATCAGAAACTTTTGAATTAGCATTCCAATTGTAAATAGCTCCACCATATTCACCAGCAACATTATTGATAAAAGTACAACCAGTTACAGTTAAACTTTGAGATTCTTGATTTTTAATAGCTCCACCATTTCTTGAAGCTTTATTAGAATCAAATGTTGAATTTATAATATTTGCAGTTCCGAAATTTGAAATAACACCACTATCTCTATCAGTAGCTTTGTTATTATAGAAATAAGATCCAATTACGGTTAAAACTCCACCATCATTATCAATAACTGCGGTTTTAGGTGCAGTATTATTTGCAAAAGTACAATAATTAATATTTAAAGTTCCACTATTTGCAATAGCCCCACCATAACCATTAGAAGTTGAACTAGCTCTTGCAGTGTTATTTTCAAATAATGCATTAGAAATAGTAAGGGAGGATAATGCATCACTTATATAAATAGCTCCACCATTAGCAGAACTATATCCATTAACCAATTTTAAATTATTTAAAACTATAGTAGCATTAGATGCTGAAAATATTCTTGCAGCATTTCCGCCATCAATAGTTGCACCTTTCTCACTTGTAATTAATAAGTTCATATTATTAATTTCAAGATTTGTGTTTGACTCGCCTTTAAATTCACCATTAAGGTAAAGTGTTCCATTAGTACCAACAGTACTTAAACCTTTTTGAATAGTTTTAAATGGACTGTCGCTTGCTCCAGTTCCAGTATCATCACCAGAAGAAGCATCAACATAAATCACATTACTTTCAGGTGAGTTTAATACATCATTATCATTTTCCACAGCTATTTGACTGGAGTTACTAACAACTGAAACATGGTCTCCAGAATCAGCTGTATTCTCCATTGCGTAAGCTGATGGGATTAATGACAATATTATTAAAAAAACAAAAATTGTTAAAATTTTATTTTTATTGACCTTAATCATTTTATCTCACCGATTTTAAAAAAAAAACATATATTATAAAACAATATACAACCCTTTTTAGTTCAATAATATATGACAGTTAATTATATACATACCCATAATATATAACAATTATGACTTAAAAATAAGATTTAAAACCGCTTTATTAATCAATATACCAACACATATTACTTATTTAATTAAAAGCAGTGAAAAAAGTCCAAATAAACGATGTGAATATTATTCATAATCCTTCATAATAGCTATCAAATGGTGACTCAAAATATTTATTATTAATGAAAAAAATAAATTTTAATGATTATTATGGAAAATTTGTCAAATGATATAAAAGCAATAATAAATACTGCTTACCCATACATTAAGGAATTTAATCCTGCACAAAAAGCAGTAATTGAATCAGGATACTTAGAAGATAAATCTAATTATATTATTTCTATTCCAACAGCTAGTGGTAAAACAGTACTTGGAATCTTGCCTGCTCTAAAAACTATTTTAGAAGGTGGAAAAGCAGTTTATGCAGCTCCACTACTTTCAATTCAAAATGAAAAAGTAAAAGAGTTTAAAGCATTTGAAGAACATGGAATTAGTGTAGGTAAACACCCATCAAGCTCAGATTTATCAGTTATGGTTTTTGAATCATTTGATGCTCTTACAAGATTTTCCTGGAATGTACTCAGAGAAGTTGATACTTTAATCATTGACGAATTCCATATGATTGGAGAATATTCCAGAGGACCAACATTAGAATCAGCTATTACAAGAGCTAAAATTATTAATCCAAGTTTAAGGATAATTGCTCTTTCAGCTACCTTAAGAAATATTGATGAAATTGAACAATGGCTTGAAGGAAAAACTGTAGAACATGATTACAGACCAGTACCTCTAAATAAAGAAGTTTTAGATGCAGAGATGTTTAATACAAAAAATAAAAATGATGTTATTGTAAAAATTGCTGAAAAAGCTATTGAAGATAATTCTCAGGCATTGAGTTTTGTATCAACCAGAAGGTTTACAGAAAGTCTAGCTACTTATGTTGCTAAAAAAATAGATAAGAAAACAACAAAACAGCAAAAACAAAAATTTAAAGAAGTAGCTGATAAATTATTAGAAGTTCCAAAGAAAAAAGGATCACTTCCAACTACCACTTGTCTTAAACTAGCTGAAGCTGCCCAAAAAGGTGTTGTATTCCACCATGCTGGACTTTTCAATGAACAAAAAGAAATAATTGAAGATGAATTCAGAAATGGAAACATATTAATGATTACCGCAACTCCAAGTTTAATGTACGGTGTTAATTTACCTTCAAAATATGTTGTAATTAGAGATCACACCAGATGGACAAGTAATGGTCCTGCGTCAATTCCTGTTTTTGATTATGAACAAATGTCCGGAAGAGCTGGAAGACCACAATATGATGATGTAGGTTACTCTTATTTAATAGCTAAGACTATGGATGAATCATTTGACCTTGAAGCTCGTTATATTGAAGGTGAAATTGAATTAACAAATTCTAAATTAATAGATAATAAAGATGCTATTTACAAACAGATTATAGCTCAAATTGCATCCTCACTTTCTAAAAACCTTGATGAATTAAGTGATTTCTTTGGAAAAACATTATATGGATTCCAAATGAAAAATAATCCTTCAATGTCAATGTTTGCCCAAGATAGTCTAAATTGGGAACTTGAAAATGCCCTAGAATTCCTACTTCAAAACGGAATAATAAGAGCTACACCAGAAGGTCTTAAAACAACAGAATTTGGTAATTTAATAGCTAAATCCAATTATGCTGTTGAAACTGCAGTTAAAATTAAGGAATATGTTTCAACTATGGAAGAATTAAACCCTGCAGAAATGATTTATGCACTAGCTGAAACTCCTGATTTACCATTAATTTCATTTAAAGGTAGAAAAAGTAAAGATCCAGTTCGTGACAAACTATCTGAGTGCGGTCTTTTTGCAGTAGATGTTGGAAATCCTGAAGCTACTGCTGTTTCTTTAATTGAATGGATTGATGAGAGAAATGAATATGAAATTGAAAATGCATACAATGTTTATTCAGCATCCACCAGAAGATCTGCTTATGAAGCTTCCCGTTTAGTTAAATTTGCTAAAAATACTTTAGAAGTTCTTGGTAGCTATTCTAACTTAAGAGACTTAGATTATTTATCTGCTAGATTATATTACGGAGTAAAAGAAGATATAATCCCACTTGTTGTAGGCGTTAAAAGACTTGGAAGAAAAAGAGCTAGACTTCTTATAAAAACATTAGGTGACAACTTAAGTGAAGCCAGTGAAAAAGATTTACAAAAAATAGAGGGTATTGGCCCTAAACTTGCTAGTAAAATTAAAATATTTACTACAAATCATTAAAAAGAGGAATAAATTATCCTCCACCGTTAGCAGCGCTGGAAGATATTTCAACATCCTCAAATGCATTTTCAGAGTTTTTAATAGCTTCAATGTCTATATCTTTATCATCATACAAATGACTTTCATCTTTTAGGTCTTCTTTATTTAATAATTCTAATTTATTTGCAACATACCATAGATTAGTTTTATCAATTTTAACCCATGAAACATCATTTTCTACTTTACTATCAGTAACTTTACCAATAGTTCCAGTATCTACATATCTGACCTGTGATCCAAGAGTTATTTCTTTATTTCTTGCATCAACAACCATTTTAAAAACCCCTTCTTAATAAGATTTATTTATTCTGCGTCTTCTACTTCAACTTTTTTAGCTTCTGATTCTTCTTCAGCTTCTTCTTCAGCTTCAGGTTCTGGTTCAGGTAATTCATCAGCTAAAAGAACGTATCCACCGATAGTATCAATATCTTCAAAAGGTACTTCAAGTTCTTCTTTAGTGAATAAACCTTTGTTTAAAGAAACAACCATAGATTTAATAGTTCCTTCTTTTTGATCAAAGTCAAAATCACTTACAGTTCCAACTTCATATGCATTTTTATCTAAAACTTTAGAACCTAAAACATCTTTAATATTCATATTTATCACCTTTGATTTTTTTAGATATTTAAAAAGAAAATATCTTGATAAAACATTAAATATTTTAATTATATCAATATAAATAATTAACTATTAAATTTATAAAAGGTTAGAATAATATGGAAAATGCTTGTCGCATAATAATTGAGGATATTTTAAACAATAACATAAACACTAGAAAAGAGTTGGAAGTTAAAAAAAGACAGTTATGTCGTGAACTAAAATTATCTAGGTTTATGAGTAATGCAGACATTTTAGAATATGCAACTCCCGAAGAAAAAGAAATTGTTTCAGATATTTTAAGGAAAAAACCTACTAGAACAATGTCTGGTGTTGCAATAGTTGCTGTAATGTGTCATCCTCACGAATGTCCTCATGGAAGGTGTTTTTACTGTCCAAAAAGTAATACTGCACCACCTAGCTATACCGGTGAAGAACCTGCTGCATTAAGAGGCAGAATGTATGAATTTCACCCATATGTACAATGTTTTAACCGTTTAAAACAACTTAAAAAAATAGGCCATCCAATTGACAAGGTAGAACTTATTATAATGGGAGGCACATTCCCTTCCAGAGATTTATGTTATCAGGAATGGTTTGTATCACAATGTCTAAAAGCAATGGTTGACTTTGGATTAATAATTGAAAATAAACCTAATGACAGCGAATATGAATTAAATCCTTTAGAAATAAAAGACTTTGAAAAAGGAGTTCTTAAAAGCTATAAACCAAATAATTATGTTCTTATTGATGATGTTCAAAAAGCTAATGAAAATTCCAAAGTCAGATGTGTTGGAATGACCTTTGAAACCAGACCAGATTACTGTAAAAAAGAACATATAAACAGAATGCTGAATTTTGGAGTTACAAGAGTAGAATTAGGTGTTCAAACTTTATCTGATGAATTATACACCAAAATTAAAAGAGGCCATACAATAGCTGATGTAGTTGAAGCAAATACTCTTCTTCGTGACAGTGCAATAAAAGTAGCTATGCATATGATGCCCGGATTATTTGTAAGTCAAAAAGAAGATTTGAATATGTTTAAAAAGTTATTTAGTGATGATAACTTCAAACCAGACATGCTTAAGATTTATCCTTGCCTTGTTACTGAAGGTAGTGAATTATACGACTTGTGGAAAGAAGGTAAATACAATCCATATACTGATGAAGAAGCTGTTGATTTAATTGTAAAAGTTAAAGAAATACTTCCAAAATGGGTTAGGACAATGAGAATTCAAAGGGATATCCCATCAACATTAATTGAAGCAGGGGTTCAAAAATCTAACTTGGGAGAGCTGGTTTATAATAAATTAGAAGAACACAACATTAATTGTAAATGTATACGCTGTCGTGAAATTGGCCATAAAAAAACAACACAAGAATATAGTTTAGATGATTTTAAACTATTTAGCGAATCATACACTGCATGTGGTGGTGAAGAAACATTTTTATCAATTGAAGATAAAAATGAAGAAAGTATTGCTGGATTTTTAAGATTTAGAATCCCTTCACCAAATCATTACAGATCAGAAATTACTGATAAGACTGCACTTATACGTGAATTACATGTTTATGGAAATATGATTAAAATAGGTGGCAAAAATCCTAAAATAGGCCAACACACAGGATTTGGAGAAAAACTTTTAAAAGAAGCTGAAAAACTAGCCATTGATAAAGGAAAAGATGAAATAGCTATTATTAGTGGAATTGGAACTAGAAATTATTATCGTAAATTTGGATATGAAAGAAAAGGTCCATATATGGCTAAAAAATTAATTTAAAAAAAATCAAGACAAAAGTATTATATAGACTATTCGTGATACTACTAATTAAAATCAGTTATATCGGAGTGTTATATTATATGTATAAAATAAAAAACTCAAAAGAGTTAGCAAGTCTTATCAATTGTACAAACTTAAATAACATGATAAGTCACGACGAAATGGAAGAATATTTAGACAAAGTAGGCAAATTAAATTTTAATTCCATTACAATAAGTCCAACATATGTATCATTAGCTAAAGAAAAATTAGCTAACAGCACTACAAAAATAGGTACAGTAATTGGATTCCCATTAGGTTTTGAAACAACAGAAGGTAAAATAGCACAAGCTGCCAAATCTCTTGAAGATGGAGCAGATGAAATTGAAACAGTAATTAATTTAAATCACTTAAAAGACCGCAACTACAAATTAATTCACGAAGAATTAAAACAATTAAGAGAACTTTTAGGAGATAAAACTTTAAAAGTTATTGTTGAGATGCAAGCAATAGATGACAGTGACAAAGCAGCTATTGCAAAAGTATTAGAAGAAGAAAAAGTAGATTTCATCAAAACATCCACAGGATTTGTTGCACCAGATAATATTTATTCAAAAGTTAATGATATTAATATTATTCAAAAATATGCACCACAACTTAAAATTGAAATTTATGGCGGAGTAGATAATTACAAACTAGCTAATCAACTTTTAACTGGTGGAGCTGATTTAATTGCTAGTAATAATGGTTACGAAATTATAGATAAATATCGTACTTTAAGAGAAAACACCCAAGTAACTCCAAAACCAATAAGATTCGATTAGAATCTTAATATATCTCTTTTTTTTAAATTTAAATAAATAATAAAAATAGTATTTTAAAAATAGTTAATGCCATGGGCCGGACTTGAACCAGCGACATCCAGATCTTCAGTCTGGCGTTCTCCCAACTGAACTACCATGGCATATGGACCGAACGAGATTCGAACTCGTGATCTCCTCCACGTCAAAGAGGAATCATACCCCTAGACCACCGGTCCTACGCAACATTATTTAGTTTATCAAACATAATATATAAATCTATCTATTACACAAAACCGATGAAAAAGAAAAATATAAAAAAATTGACCAAGAAAAATGGCCAATAGATTTAATAAATTGTTAAAAAGCTTATTTGATAGCTAATTTGATATCTTCAGCTTTTACAGTTTTTCTACCAGCATGGCGTGCGAAATTGACAGCTTTTTGTGCAATTACGTCACCTTTTTCTTCTAATGCTTCAGCTAATGCAATTTTTGCATCATCACTAATTCTTTGTGCGCCAGCATTTTTTAAGATACGACCGACTGGTGCGATTGGTAATTCACTCATAATGACACCTCCAATTAAAACATAGTACTCAATAGTATATAAATGTATCGGTAATAATGGCTGTTTATCCTTTATATAATAACCATAAACCTAATAACATATAATTCATTAAATTAGAAAATTTTAAAAACAAAGTTAAAATTTAAAGAACAAAAATAAGTAAAGATAGAAAAATAAACCATAACAGAAAAATAAAAAATTATTTTGATACCACATCGCCCTTAAGGTAAGTAGCTGTTGCATCTGTGATTTTAACCTTAATAAAGTCGCCTAACTCAACATCATCAACAACAACTGGAATATAAGAATCTGTTTTAGCTATAAAACCACCTTTAGAACCTACTTCGACAACAACGGCATTTTGAATAGAACCAACCAATTCCTTGTTTTCTTCTTTAGTAATTTCCGTCTTGATTTCAGACAAATTCTTTGACCTTTCTTTCATGATTTTGTGTGGAATTTCCTTAAGAGAAGATGAAATTGCACCTTTTCTGTGTTGATATTTTGACAAGTGAATCAAACTTGGTTTTATATTTCTAAGTAAATCAACAGTTAACTGGAAATCTTCATCACTTTCAGTTGGATAACCTACAATAATATCTACAGCTAAAGTTAAATCTGGAATTTCACTTTTAAATTTTGAAACAATGTCAAGATATTGATCTAGAGTATGGCCTCTTCTCATCTCAGATAAAACTTTGTTACTTCCAGTTTGAACTGGCAAATGAATGAAATCATATACCTTCGGATGTTTAATTGCATCAATTATTTCATCAACATTATTTAAAATATTTTTAGGATGCATCATTCCAACACGAACGCGGAAATCCCCATCTAAATTAGCCACTTCTTTAATTAAATCAGCTAGTTTCTCACCACTATCATAACCAAAAGCAGCAGTATCCTGAGCAGTAAGTTGAATTTCAACAGCCCCATCATCAATAGCTTTTTTAGCTTCAGCTACTATATCCTTAATTGGATAGCTATTTAATGGCCCTCTTGCAAAACGAGTGCAGCAAAAAGTACATGCCCCTAAACAACCTTCAGCTATTTGAATAATATGAATTAAAGAACCATCAGAAACTTTAGGAACACCAACTTTACTATCTTTTGAAAATCCAAACACACGACTGATTCCACCACAATAAGTTTCATTAACCACATCTGCTGTTTTATTAAGTTGATGAGGTCCTATCCAACTGCAATTTGGAGCTACTTTCTCTAGCTTTTCAGGATCTATTTCAACCATGCATCCGCTTACGATAATTTTTTTATCGGGAAATTTTTCTTGCAGCTGTTGAATTTTATAAACAACTTTATTTTCAGTTGGTAGCTTTACATAACACGTATTTACAATAATAACATCTGCCATCTCAGGAGTATCAACTAAATCTATCTGATTTTCTTGTAAAACTCCACCCATTATCTGAGCATCTGCTTTATTAAATGTACAGCCATATGTGTCAATATATACTTTCATGAAACTTACTCGCTTAATGTTTTCTTAACAATATCTTTAGTTAAATCATAATCAAAATTATTAAATTTAACAGGTCTTCCATAAATTCTTTTAATTACTTCAGCTCTTGCAAATCCAGAAGTAATTTTACGTTCCTGCGTTTTAATAACATGTATTCTAACAATGTGTTTATCAATTTTAACAATATCTTCTGTAGATATCTGGAAATCCCTATCTAAATCCAATTTATAGGAATCAACTTCCCCATGTAAATCAACAGAAAAACCAACACGTGCAGGGATTTCAACTGAATTGGCCCATATTGTAACGATGTCCTCCACAGGAGCTTTTTTAACACGTTTATCTTTAATTTCAATGCTTGTTATTTTAACTTGACCTTCATCAGTAAGTAAGCTATCCCCAACAGCTAATTCATCATTAGGAGATAATTCAATAAATGTTTTTATAGATTCTCCTTGTTTTGAAATAATAACCCTATACATTTGAGGTTTTTTAGATGAAACAACATTTTTAAAAACATATCCGCAATCTACACATTTTAATAAATATTCTTCCATAATCTTCTTTTTAGATGATTTTTGTTTTGAATTTAAAACTTCGAAATCATCAGAACCGCAAATTGGACACTCCATTATTAATGCCTCCGAAAAATAAAAATTATTGTTTTTCTTTTAGATAATGGTTAACAAGCCCATCATCTTCTAAAATATCTAACATGAACTCTTTAAAAGGTGCAAAAGTAACTGATTCAGCTGTAGATTCATTAGTTAAAATTCCTTCTGATAAATCAATACTTATAATATCACCATCATTTGCAGAGATATCACAAACTATTACAGGTAATCCTATGTTAATTGCATTTCTATAGAAAATTCTAGCGAAAGATTTGGCTACAATAGCATCTACGCCTGCAGTTTTAATAGCTACTGGAGCCTGTTCCCTGGATGAACCACAACCAAAATTTTCATCAGCTACTATTATATCTCCTTTTTTAACATTTTTTGTAAAATCTGGACGTTCTCCTTCAAGTACATGATCAGCTAAGTCTTGAGGATTAAAGGTTCTTAAATATCTTCCAGGAATAATAACATCTGTATCAATATTTTCACCAAAAGTCCATGTTTTTCCTTTAATAACATCCATATATATCACTTATTTTTGGATTTCATGACCATGATTTTGTGCTTTAGTTGTAAGAACTACACCTCTATCCCCAACATACTCTTTAATCTCTTCAACAATGTGTTTATTATTTTTATCAAATACTGAATAAATTGCAGGTCCAAAAGAGCTCATACCTACACCATAAGCTCCAATTTCTCTAAGTTTATTCATTAAATCCTTAATTTGTTGAGATTGAAGTGAAACTTCTATCTTTTTAAACCCTCTTTTTTGAACTTCATCAATTGCATGACCAAATGCTGGTAAGTCTCTTTCAAGTAAAAAAGGAAGCATATTCATGAAAATAATGTGAGAAGTTTGCTCTACTTCATTTTTAGCAACAGGACAATAATCTTGAAATATATTTACTTCTTTTTGCCCATTTATAGTATCTTTAGAATCAAGAATAACTAATAAAATCTCCCAATCATCAGGAAACTCATAATGAGCTAACAATTGAGGAGGTTTAGCTACTGAAGCAGAAGATGGTAAGAATGATGATTTTGATTTTAAACTGTGTCCACCATCTACAATAAATCCTCCAAAATCAAATGAAAACACACCAATTCCAGAAGTTCCTCCACGTCCAATAATCTCACCTAAAGAATATCCATTAGAATAAGCTCCAATATGCTCAGTAATAAGTTTTCCAGTTGATAAACCTATTTGAGTTCCAGAACCTAAACCAGAATGGGGGGGATAAGCATTATCTACTCTAAAATAGAATCCTTCATCAATATCAAAATGGTCAATTACTTTTTGTGCTGCAGAAGTTATTTTTGACACACATTCATTACGAATTATATCATTGAACTGAGTATCATCATTAAAATCTACAACAATTCCTTTTTCTGAAGGTTCCCCATATAAGACAAAGTTAGGGTCCTTAATTGTAAGGCCTATACCCCCATCCATCCTTCCATAAGATCCATTCATATCAATTAAAGTTAAATGAAGCCTTGAAGGTGATTTAATAATCATAACTACAAGTCCTCAGTTCTTATTTTCTTTTAAAGGTGTTGAAAATTCTTTTTCCACACTTTCACGATACATGGAATTCATAGTACAGAATGGGATAATCCTACCATCTGGGGTTGCATAATGAATAACACATTTTTTAACTCTATCTTTATCAAAATTAAATGGATCCATAAAGTGCATACATGAAATAAGCATAGCATCTTTTGAGAATTCACCTAATGCATCATAAGACCTTTTAGTAAATACATTTAATAATATTCTCTTAATATCTAAGTCATTAGGCACTTTACTATTGTCAAGTAATTTAGGAAGGTTTTTTGCAGCACTAGCTTCCACTCTTTTCTTAATTCCGAATCCTCCTTTTTCAAGTTTTTCAGAATATTCATCCAATAACTCAAATAATCCTTCAACATCAATAAACTTAGTAATTGGAATTAAATTGTTTAATGTATTTTCACCTTCAGTTTCTTCCATGAAAACATAAGTAGCTATTCCGCAGTGCTGATTACAATTTAGAGTAACACCAGGAGCTTCTCCTTCAAGAGCACCAATGAAACGTGCAATTGGTTCTACAGAAGATGGTGGATAGAAATCATCAGGAGTTACATCACCATGAGTCTGTTTAGCAACTTCATTAACAAAATCAGGAATAGTTATCCTTTGTTCTTCAACTTGGTTGGAAGGTGTTCTTCCTGCAAATGAAACAGGCTGGAAATTAACCCCGTAAACGATATCTCTATTATCAAAAGCAAATTTAATAATATCTCCAATTTGATAATCATTAACACCTTTAATTAATGTTGGAACAAGTACTACACCAAGACCTGCTTTTCTACAGTTTTCAATAGCTTGGATTTTTTGAGGAAGTAAATCTTTACCTCTATTATTAATATATGGTTCAGGAGTCACACCATCAAAAGCTAGATAAACAGTATTTAATCCAGCATCTTTTAATTCTTTTGCAAGACTTTCTTTTCTAGCTAATCTTAAACCATTAGTAGCTATTTGAACATGTGTAAAACCTTCTTCTTTAGCCATAGCAACAAGTTCAACTAAATCTTTCCTAACAGTTGGTTCACCACCTGCATATTGGATAGCCAATGTTGGATGAGGTTTTAAATTCCTCAAGTTCTGTAACATTTCCCTAATTTCATCTTGTGTTGGTTCATATAAACGTCCAGAAGCAGCAGCATTTGCAAAACAGACTGGACATCTTAAATTACACCTATTTGTAACATCAATTAATCCTAATACGGTGGAAGTTTCGTGATCTTCACAAAGCCCACAATTAGTAGGGCATCCACCAAATTTCTCTACAGAAGGGTTTTCAACTGAAGTTATTGTAGGTTCAAATTTTTTAACCCTATTATAAAGCTTATCATCACTCCAATATGTATTTACAAACTCACCATGTTCCTCACAAGTTTTTTTAATCCAGATTTTACCATCTTCATCATAAACTTCTGCATCAAGTGGTTTTAAACAAATTGGACACAAACTTTTTGTCATCTTTATTTTCACAAAATCACCCATTGCTAATAATTAAAAAACTATTAGCATTTATTACATAATATAAATATATTAACCTAATTTAATATTTAAAGTTAATTAATTATTTTTAACAATGTTTGAGGAATAACAATCCGGACAATAAGCATGCTTATATTTAAAATAAAAATTGCTATGTTTAGTAAGTCTAATTAAATTATCATCAGGATTTAAACATCCATTACTTAATTGCTCTTCATAAGATTCGTATTCAGAAAATTCTTCAAAAAAAT